>CAJXFH010000001.1:0-125699 GCA_913052565.1 uncultured Gammaproteobacteria bacterium
CTGAAGCACTTACTTTTGCACCTACAAGATTTGATACTCCTGTAACATGTGCTTTATTTTTATCTAACGATATGTCTGCTCCCATTTTAATAAGCTGACTAACATGTTGAAATCTATTTTCGAAAACTGTTTCTTCTATTACACATTTACCCGATGCAATTGTGTTTAATGCCATGAATTGTGCTTGCATATCCGTTGGAAACCCTGGAAAAGGTTCAGTATTGATATTTTGTGCTTTCAGATCTGTTGAGGTTGCATCAACTTCTACAAAATCATCGCCAACTAAAACATCAACTCCCATACTTTGTAATTTCTCGCTAATGTTCTCAATAGTTTTAGGATTAATTTTGTTAACTTTTACATGGCCATTAGTAATAGCACCAGCAACTAGATATGTTCCAGCTTCAATACGGTCGAATAATACATTCCACCTCTTTGCCTCTAATCTTGGCACTCCCTCAATTAGGATCTTTGACTCTCCAGCACCACGAATTCTTGCGCCACAATCATTTAAATAATTAGCAAGCTCCACTACTTCAGGTTCTTTTGCACAATTATCTAAAGTTGTATCTCCTTCAATTATTGATGCGGCCATCATTAGATTTTCGGTGCCAGTAACTGAAACCTTAGGGAAAGAAAAATTTATAGGTTTTAAATTTTTTGCTTCTAGGTATATGTATTTAGAATCTGACTTGATTTCTGCTCCCATTTTTTCAAGACCCGATAAATGAAAATCAATTGGACGTGTACCAATGTCACAACCTCCAGGTTGAGAAATTTTTGCTTTTCCATATTTTGCTAATAGTGGGCCCATTACAAGAATTGAGGCCCTCATAGTCTTAACTAACTCATATCTTGCTTCAGGTAAAATAATATTTGACGAGTCAATTTCAATAAAACCGTCCTCATTAAAATTAATTGACGATCCCATGGAATTAAGTAATTCAAGCTTTGTTGTAATGTCTTGTAAATGCGGAAGGTTCCCAATTTCTGCTTTTCCATCTAAAAGTATAGTTGAGGCTAGCAAAGGCAATCCTGAATTCTTTGCACCTGAGCAATCCACTTCACCTTGGAGATGATTGCCTCCCTTTATGATTAATCTTTCCATATTTTAAAAAGTAGTAGGTCTCCAAGCCTCAATAGCTTTGTCGAGATCTTTATTATATTGAATATATGTATCTTGAAATGAATTTCTAAAAGTTAAGCCAAGGTTAATACCGTCGATGATTATATTTACAATTTTATAATCTCCATTGCTGTCTTTATATATCGTAAATTTTGTAATAAATGAGTCTGAAGCGGAGTAGAATTTCATTGAAACTTCGTATGTTCGTTTGGTAACCTTAATATCCTCAATAGTTTCAATATTATAATTTCCGAATTCGATTAAAGTTGTCACATATTTATCAAGCAGTACTTTTTTAGTTCTCTCTTCAAATGTAACTATTTGCTCATCAGTAGCATTTGAGTGAATATCTTTCGAAAGTATGAGTCTAGATACAACTCGAATATCTACCATTGGCTCCCAAATATTTTTTAATTTTTCTTTAAATTCTTCAGGTGAATCTGCATAATTTGAACCTTCTTCTTTGATAACTGTCAAAAATTCTTGACCATTTATATCAATGAAATTAAACAAATCAGGAATCTTTTCTGCAGAAAGCAAATTTGTATATAGCAATAAAATTAAAACTTTTGCTGAAATAAACCGAATCATGTTTAAATTATAGTTTGAAATGAAAAGAAATATTTTCCAAAAGGAAGCAAAAAAAGCTTTTTTAATTGAATTAGATGAATTAAAGGCTTTTTCAAGCTCAAAAAACTTCAATGTTGAGGAAATTTGCCAGAATCTTTTTAACTGTAAAGGAAAAATTTTCATTACAGGAGTTGGTAAATCAGGTCATATTGCTAATAAAATAGCTGCTACTCTCTCGAGTACAGGCACGCCTGCTTTTTTTATTCACCCAGCAGAAGCATTACATGGTGATTTAGGCATGATAGAGAAAAAAGATGCGATTCTTGCAATTTCAAAATCAGGTGAAAGTACAGAAATTTGCGATCTGTTGCCAGCAATCAAATTAAAGAAAATTCCTCTTTTTTCAATTACTGAAAATCAAGATTCAACGATCGCTATAAACTCTTCAACACATGTCACAGTGAAAGTAAAAAAAGAGGCATGTCCCAATAACCTTGCTCCTACATCGAGCACTACAGTCACATTGGCTCTCGGCGATGCAATTGCAGTTGCACTTTTAAAAGCAAGAGGTTTTTCCTCTGAAGATTTTGCTAAATCACATCCTGGAGGAAAGCTTGGTAAAAAACTCACATTAAGCGTCAAAGACTTAATGACAAAAATAGAGATGGCTGCGGTTGTGAAGGAAACAGATTCTATTAAAGAATTAATCTTTGAAGTTTCATCTAAAAAACAAGGACTTGCACTTGTTAAAAAGGGGCAAAAAATAGTTGGGGTTTTTAGTGATGGCGACTTAAGAAGACAACTGCAGAAAAATGTAAATATCCATGAAGTTAAAATTTCCAAAGTTATGACGAAAAAATTTAAAACAATAAGTTCATCAAAATTAGCTGTCGAAGCAGCAGAAATTATGAAAAAGTATAAAATTTATTCGCTCGTCGTAGAGGAAAATAGAAAAATTGTTGGTGTTATTGCAATGCATGACATTTTAGAAGCAAATGTTTTATAGAATTTTAGTTATATTTTTGTCTATGCAGCTAGTCTCTCAAGAGTACGAGATTACATCTGAGAACATTGAAATTAATACTGAAGAAAATACAATCGTTTATGAAAATAATGTTGTATTCAACTCTGCAAATATTAAATTTAATGCTGATATTCTCAATCTAAATCAAAACATTGAAACATTTACTGCAACAGGAAACCCGATAAGTATAAATTTTTTTGATGGTAGCGAGTTTATAGAAGGGCAAGCTAAAAGAATTCAGATAAATAAAGAACAGCTAATATTGTCAGAAGAGGTAATCATAATTAAATCAGGGAATAAAATCAGTTCTGAAAAAATGGTTATAAACTTAGAGCAATGATTGAAGCAAAAAAAATCAGCAGGTCGATAAATTCAAAAGTTCTTTTTCATGAAATTTCTTTTTCACTTCCCAATAAGAAAATAACAGGTTTATTAGGTGCTAATGGAGCAGGGAAAACAAGCTTATTCAAAGCTTTAGCTGGATTAACTAAGATTGATTCAGGCCAACTAAGTTTTTTCAATGAAAATCTCAATGATATGACTCTTGAAGAAAGATCTTCTTCAGGTTTAAATTTTGTCCCTCAAGAAAATTCACTTTTTGATGAACTCACTCTAAGAGAAAATCTTGAAGCAGTATTAGAGTTAAAGTTCAAAAAAATTTCAACTGAAAAGATCGACCAAATAGATAGTTTGTTAAAAAAAGTCAATTTATTTGAAAAACAAGGTATTAAAGCAAAATTTCTCTCAGGCGGAGAAAAGAGAAAGACTGAAATTCTCAGATCAATTATTTTAGATTCAAAATTTATACTATTAGACGAACCATTCGCTGGTGTGGATCCAATATCTGTAGAAGAAATTATTAAAATTTTAAAGGTCTTTAAAAAAGATATTGGTATTTTTATCAGTGATCATAATTTTAGAGATGTTATGAATGTCTGCGATGAAGTTATACTTTTAAATCAGGGAGAGGTACTTCTTAAAGGCACTCCACAAGAAGTGAAGAATGATCCAATTGCAAAGAAATTGTATTTTGGTGAGCTGAATTAACCAAATTATCAAGTAGAATAGCCAAATGGCTAGCAAAAATTTAGACACAAGATTTGAGCTGATTCAAGAAACGCTCACAAATCCTGAATTTAAATCAAAGCTCGGAAGAATATTAAATGAAATGACTCCGAGTGAGTTAGCTTATGTTATTGAAGCATCACCACCTCACGAAAGAAAAATTATTTGGGACTTAATACAACTAGATACAGAAGGTGAAGTCTTAGGCGAGCTTGATGAGAATTTGAGAGAAGATTTACTTTCTGGCATGAATCCCGAGGAGATTTCGACTGCTATAAGTGACTTAGAAGTTGATGATCTAGCAGATATTCTTCAGAGCTTGCCAGAAAAGATGACAAATGAAGTCTTATCTCTTATGAACTCAAGAGATAGAGGAAGAGTGGAAAAAATTCTTGATTATCCAGAGGAGTCTGCAGGAGGTTTAATGAATACTGATGTAATAACAGTAAGAGCAGAACACTCGATTGAGCTTGTGATGAGATATTTGAGATTTTTAAAGGAATTACCCCAAAATACAGATGACATATATGTTGTAAGTAAAAAAGATGAGTATTTGGGCATACTACCTATAACAAAAATTCTAACTTCAGACCCAAATCTGACTGTAAGAGAAGTTATGGATACTGAATTCTCCCCTATAAATGTTTCTAGCGATCAGATTGATATTTACAATCAATTTAAAACAAGAGATCTCTTCTCAGCACCAGTTGTAAGTGAAAACAATTTACTGCTTGGCAGAATTACAGTTGATGACATACTTGAAGTTGCGGCTGATGAAGTTGAGCAAGATTTTATAGGATTTGCACAAATTGAAGAGGATATATTTGCATCTCCAAGAAAGTCGATAAAAAATCGGCTTTTATGGCTATCAATCAACCTTGTAACTGCAATTTTTGCGGCTATGTCTATAAGTTTATTTGAAGACGTACTGGAGAAAATTGTATACGCAGCAATCTTAATGCCAATTGTTGCAAGTATGGGAGGTATAGCTGCTACTCAAACATTAGGCATATACATTCGAGCAGAAGCAATGCGTCAATTGAATCGTAAAAATCTAAGATATTTATTCAGAAGAGAATTCATCGTTGCACTAGCAAATTGTGTAGTATTTTCGATAGCTATTTATGCTATTACTTCTTTTTGGTTCTCTGATAATAATCTTTCTTATGCAATAGCACTGGCTATGATCTTCAATTTATTAGCAGCGGCAATATTTGGTTTTTTATTACCACATTTATTAAGAAAATCAGGATATGATCCAGCTATAGCAGGTGGTGTAGTTATCACTACAGTTACAGATATAATAGGTTTTGTAAGCTTTTTAGGAATTATTAGTTTTCTTATTGCTTAACTGATACATCAAGGTTATCAACGTTGCCTGAAATACTGTAGTTAGTCTTTGTTATATCGTTAATACCTTCTTGAAGGATATCTGTAACAACAACCGCACCAGCTGCAGCAGGGAACCCACCAATAATTGCGACATACCATGGAATATTTTGAGACAGTTTTGTACTAAATGTTAAATCTAAATTAAAAGTATCAAAAGTTTCATTAGATGAAAAAACTGTTCCTTTTAAAAGTGCACTACCTGCATCAAAATTTAAATTTAAATTATTAATATTTGCATAGCCACTGCTGTCAGCAAAAAACTCACCATTTAAATCATTTATAAAGAAATTATTCTGATCAAGTTTTTCAAAATCAGCATTGATTATATTTAATAGTCTTGACCTAATATCAATTAAAGACAGAACTCTTAAGGCGTCAATATTAAAGGTTGAGTCTGAATAAGAAATGTTTTTCCCATTAATATTAAATAAGCCTCCAATCTCAAGTTCGTCGCTGTTAAAATTCAAGTAAGAGTTTGATAAAACAAATTTCAATTCATCAAATTTAAGATTTTCAAAATTATTTTCTTCAAATTCTTTCGTCAGAACTAATTCAGCGTTTAAATTTCTTAGAGAATTATCTCTAAAATCAAAATCAAAATAGTTATCACTATTATCTTCGAGTGCAAAATAATTTGATTTAAATTTTTTAGGGAAAACTCTAATCCCGTTATCAACTACTTTAAAATTATCAAGATAATCAAATTGAACATACAGCTCACTGGAGTTCACTAAAATGCTTTTATCGTTAAATATGACATTCATACTGCTGTCTGAATCATTGCCAATAATGCCTGATAAACTTTTGATCTTTCCAGACTCTGAAATAGTGAGATTAAACTTATTGCCTTGTTCAATTAAAAGCTCATAAGGACTTTCTAGACTTAGATTTTTTGAAAGTGAAAATTTATCTGCCTCAAACCCTGATAATAATATGTCATCCCCAAAGATTCTGAGGAAATTATTATCAATGTATAGTGTCATCTCACTTGTATCTATATCCAATTGATTTAGTTTGATGCTGTTATTTTCTAATGAAGCTATACCAGAGAAATTTACAATGTCTTCGGCAGAAAAGAGCGAAAATAAAATTTGAGCATTGTTCGATTTATACTCAGATTCATTTAAGAAGTCTTTTGTGTCTTGAATTGTATCTGGTATTAAATCATTGAGAATATTACTATTTCCAGTAGCAAAAAGGCTCAGTGTAAAATCTTCATTATATTTAAAAGAAACATTCAGTTTGCTTGTTTCGTCAGCTGATGAGAAAAATCCATAAGGAATTGAGAATTTATCATTGAAATCTAGACTCAAATAACCTTTAAAATTTTGAAAATTTTTGATTTCATCATAGAAAATAAAATCCAAAGCTGCATTCTCATTTTCAAGGTTAAGACTTAATTTACCATTTGAAAAATATCCTGCGCCGTCAAGATTCTTGATATTTTCGAGTGATCCAGGAAGTTTAATATTAAGATCCTTTAGATTAAAAACAATCTTATCGCCCTCTGACAGAACTTTTTGAAAGTTAATATTTTCAAGTAAAGTATCTCCAATTCGGAAGTTAGTTATATTTAAATTATTTATGAAAAGATTAGGTTGATTCGAGCCTGATGAAGCATCTTCCTCAACCAATTTTACTTCTGAACTATTAATATCTAGTGATGGTATATAAATGTGGTTACTGATTACGGAATTAAGAAAGTTGATTTCCAAAGCAAGCTCTTCTCCATAAAAATCTGCTGCGCCTCTATAGTAGAAATCTTGCATATTAATTTTAATACCAAGAAGGCTAGGCTGAACCTTAATTTCATTGAAATTTAAGTTATCTTGAAAAACGTTTTTAGCTATAAACCTTGCGCCGTATTCAGTAGCCATAAATAAGCACAGAGAATAAAATAAAGAAATTACAATTGCCAAAAGATATAAAAATATCCTAATAGGCCATACTAAATATTTTTCAGCCATTTTTGTCTTTGGTTAAAGAAAATAAGTGTCCAAACTAAGCAATTAAGCAAAGGGTTTAAGAGAATTCTTGAACTTAGACCATCTGCAAAATCATTTACATAGAATAAAATACCATTTAAAAATAAGGTAATTGAAATAATAAGCATCAACTGCTCAAGTAATGATCTTTGAATCCATTTAAGTGTAGAGAAGTTTAAATACAAGCCAATAACCGTATAAGTTGCGGTGTAAGGAAATGAATAATTACTGAAAAAAAGATCAATAATGAAGCCTTTGAATACAAAGAAATAAATATTAGGCAATTTCTTGATGAAAGTTGTCAAAATTAAAGTTTGAACAAGAAATATATCTGGCAAGTATGACCAAGCGCCAATTGCAAGAAATATTTGGTTAAAAATAATTAACAGGAATAATGATAAATATCTAAAAAATTCATTCATGAAATATTACCCTCTTATTTATGGATTGATATGGATCAAAGAACAGCTGAATTTCTAGAGTTTCTTGAAAGATATTCGAGCCCAAGTCTTGGATATTTGTTAATCTTCCTACTATCATTCCCTCAGGATAAATTCCATCAAAACCAGTGGTGAAAAAGGTATCTCCAATTTCATAACTTACGGCTTTTGATTCATTAGTACAGTTTATAATTCTTCCTATACTTGAACCCTTAGCAATACAATAAAAACCATTTATTGTCTTAATTGAAATAAATTCCTCAGGATCACTCAATAATCTAATTTCTATTTCATCATTTGAAATATTTCTAGTTTTACCTACAACAAAATTGCCTTGCGTGACAGAATATGTGCCTTTTTTGTATTCTTTGGGGTTTGTGGAATATACGCGATGTTTATTGCAACATGTAAAATTCATTTGATCAAAAGAGGAAATGAAAGTTTCAGATGTATTTGGAAGTTTTGTATTGAAATTATTAAATGATTTAGAACTTTCTAATGATTGTATTTCAAGATCTTTTTCGTAAATTTCATCTTGCAAGTTGAGAATTTCTTCTTCCAAGAGAGCAATTTTTTCATTCTCAAATTCGCGATATTCAGTAATTATTTGAGTTAAAAATTGTTGAGGAACATTTAGAGTTTTGACTAAAAACCTTTGAGCTCTTTCATTTAAAAAAAAACTTTGAGATAAATAAATAAGAGTGCCAGCAAAAATTATAGAAAGTATAACTAATCTTAATTTCTTCTGAAAAGGAAGAATGTTTGTTGCCATTACTCCTCAGCAAATAGGTCAAAGTCTTTATCCATGAGCCCTAGAGCAATTCCACCGCCTCTTGCGACACATGTTAAAGGATCTTCTGCAACACGTGTTGGAATGCCAGTTGATTGCTCAATTAGAGTATCAAGACAATGTAGTAATGCCCCGCCACCTGTTATGACTATTCCATCCTGAGAAATATCTGCTGCTAGTTCAGGTGGTGATAGCTCTAAAGCTTGTCTTACTGATCGCACAATTGCCGAAGTTTGATTTTCTAGAGCACGGAAACCATCTTCTTTTTGAAAAACCACAAGCTCAGGAATACCTTCTGCAAGGTTTCTGCCCCTAAATTCGTATGGTTCAAATTCCTTTTTACAATTAAGTGTTGCACATCCTACTTGTAACTTTATTAGTTCAGCTGTTGATTCACCGATAACCACACCAAACTTTCTTCGGACATATGTTTGTATCGCTTCATCGAATTTATCACCACCAACCTTAAGAGATTCTGAATAAACTATTCCATTCAAGGAAAGAATAGCAACTTCTGATGTGCCACCTCCGATATCAATTACCATGCTGCCTCTTGGCTTGTCTATCTCCACACCTGCTCCCAAAGCTGCTGCAATCGGTTCTTCAATTAATTTAACTACGCTAGCGCCAGCAGATAGAGCAGATTCTCTTATAGCTCGTTTTTCAACTTGTGTAGCTTTCGATGGAACACAAACAAGAACCCTTGGACTTGGAGACAATATAGAATTATTGGAAACTTTCTTGATAAAATGCTGCAACATTTTTTCTGTAACATTAAAGTCTGCTATTACTCCATCTCTAAGAGGTCTTATAGCCTCCATTTGACCAGGTGTTCTTCCCAACATTTTTTTTGCGTCGTGCCCAACAGCAACAACAGTTTTTTGACCACTTCTTTCTTGAATAGCAACAACAGACGGCTCATCTAAAACGATTCCGTCCTCTTTGGTATAAATTAATGTGTTAGCAGTACCTAAATCAATAGAAATATCATTTGAAAAAAGGCTACGTAAAAATTTAAACATTTCTAATTTACTCTATAATAATCAGAATCTTATAGAATAAGGCTTTTGATGGATAAAATCGAGTTAAAAAATCTTTTATTTCTTGCACGTATCAATGCATCTGATGATGAGCATCCAGAAATAATGAAAAAACTTGAAAATACCTTCAAATTAATTGATGAGATGCAAGATCTAAATCTAGATGGCTTAGAACCTCTTAATAACCCACTTGAACTAAACAATGTCATGAGAAAGGATGAGAATAAAGACAGAAATGATAAATCGAATTTTTTAGAAAACTCCCCTGATTCTGATGATGATTATTTCATAGTACCAAAAATAATTGAATGAATTTTAAACAACAAAGAGACGCATTTAGAGAAAGAAAGATTTCAGCGAAAGAAGCAGTTCAAAATGCTCTCGAAAGAGTTAAAGCAGACCAAAATAATATCTTCATTAACCATTTTGAAACAGAAGCTCTCAATATAGCCGAAGAAATAGATAATAATTTTGAAAACTTTAAAGGGCTGCCATTATCTGGTGTTCCAATTGCACATAAAGATATTTTTTGCACAAAAAATATCACAACTACCTGTGGTTCAAAGATGTTGGAAAGTTTTAAACCGCCCTATGACTCTACTGTAGTGGAGAATTGTAATAATGCTGGTTCAATAATGATTGGAAAAACAAATATGGATGAATTCGCAATGGGTTCATCAAATGAGACCAGCTATTTTGGCCCAGTAGACAATCCTTGGAATAAGAAGCTTGTACCAGGAGGTAGTTCTGGAGGCGCGGCAGCTTGCGTTGCTGCGAACATAACTTCAATTTCAACGGGCACTGATACTGGTGGATCAATTCGTCAACCAGCTGCTTTATGTGGTATTACAGGACTGAAGCCTACATATGGACTTGTTTCACGTTGGGGTATGATTGCATTTTGCTCAAGCATGGACCAAGCAGGCCCATTTTCAAAAGATGCTTTTGGCTGTGCAGCATTACTTGATGCAATGTCTTCGTTTGATATAAAAGATTCTACTTGCTCACAGAGAAAAGAAATTAATTATGAGAGATGTTTAGATGAAGATACTAAGTCATTAAAAATAGGAGTTATAAAAAATCTTGAATCTTTCGGTATATCAGATAGTGTGCTTAAAGCGTATGAGGCATCTTTAACAATTCTTGAGTCATTGGGTCATAAATTGATTGAAGTTGATTTTTCTGAACTTTCTTCAGGTATTTGTTCATACTATGTGATTGCTCCTGCAGAGTGTTCTTCAAATCTCTCTAGGTTTGACGGGGTGAAATTTGGGCATAGAACTAATAAACAACAAGATATTTCTGAACTATATATGTCAACCAGAGCAGAAGGTTTCGGTGATGAAGTTAAAAAAAGAATACTAATTGGAACACATGTATTATCAGCTGGATTTTACGATGCTTATTACTTAAAAGCACAAAAAGTTCGAAGAATGATTAAAAATAAATTCGAAGAAATGTACAAAGAAGTTGATTTAATTTTTATGCCAACAACACTAGATCAAGCTTTTGAAAAAAATAGACAATCTGAAGATCCAAATCGAATGTATAAGGAAGATCTATTAACTATTCCTGCAAATTTAGCAGGACTTCCAGCAATTTCTTTTCCCAACGGTTTTCAAAATGGATTGCCTACAGGAGGACAGCTTATAGGGAATTATTTTCAAGAGGATCTATTATTACAACTAACAAATAAAATTCAGGAGGTAACAGATTGGCACAAAATGACACCTTAGTTAATGGCTGGCAACCAGTCATAGGGCTGGAAGTTCATGTTCAATTGTTAACAAATACAAAACTTTTTTCGCCTGCTAAAAATAAGTTTGGGCAAGATGCTAATACACTTGTAGATTTTATAGATATGGGACTGCCTGGGGTACTTCCAGTGCTGAATGAGGGTGCTATGAAGCAAGGGATAAAATTTGGTTTAGCAACATCAGCTAAAATTGCTAAAACCATGATTTTTGACAGAAAAAACTATTTTTATCCAGATTTACCCAAAGGCTATCAAATTACACAACTGCATTTTCCAATTGTTAAAGATGGAATTGTAAAACTTGAGGATAAGGAAATACGAATACACCAGGCTCATCTTGAAGAGGACGCAGGAAAGTCCATGCATGATCAGTATGACGACAAATCTGTCATAGATTTGAACAGGTCTGGTGTACCACTTTTGGAGATAGTTTCTGAACCTGATATTCGATCATCATCAGAAGCAGTGGAATACTTAAAAAAGATTCATCAAATTATCACCTATTTAGATATCTCTGATGGAAATATGTCACAAGGATCAATGAGGTGTGATGCAAATGTTTCAATAATGAGACCAGATTCAGCAGAATATGGAACTAGAGCAGAAATAAAAAATATTAATTCATTCAAATTTGTGGAAAAAGCAATAAATTTTGAAATTAAAAGACAAATTAAAATACTAGAAAGTGATGGTGTGGTAGAACAAGAAACTAGACTTTATGATGCAAATAAAGACGAAACAAGGTCTATGAGAACTAAAGAGTTTGCAAATGACTATAGATATTTTCCTTGTCCAGATTTAGTGCCAACGAATATTTCTGAAGATTTTATTAATCAAGTTAAGGAAGAGATGGAAGAACTTCCAGAAGAAAAAGAAGCAAGATTCATAAAAGAATATGAATTAGATGTTTATGAGTCGAAGGTAATTTGCTCAAATAAAGAAACCGCAAAATTTTTCGAGCAAGTAAGCGTAAAAACTGATTCTTCTCTAGCAGCTAAATGGATTATAGGCGAACTTAATGCTCTTCTAAATAAATATGAAATGACATTGCCTAACTCAAAAATAAATGCAGATAATTTTTCCAGTTTAATTCAAAAGATAAAAGACGGAACTATATCTGGCAAGATTGCGAAAGATGTTCTAGAGGAGATCTGGAATACTGGTTTGGATGCGAATGAAATAATAAGCTCTAAAGGATTAGAACAGATTTCTGATGAGAGCGAGCTCGAAGAAATTGCAAAAAATATTTTACAAAATAATTCTAAGCAAGTTGATGCTTATAAATCTGGAAAAGATAAATTATTCGGTTTTTTTGTTGGCCAAGTTATGAAAGAGACTCAGGGAAAAGCAAATCCTCAAGCAATAAACGAAATACTTAAAAAACTCCTTAACTAGTATATCTGCATGAGATCTTGAGCGACAATAATTTCTCCCTTGAAATGTGCTGAGACCTCTTCTTTTATTTCCTCAGAGCTGGCTCCCCAATAAAGAATATGAGAAAGAACTAGTTTCTTAGGCATTACCTCGCTAGCAATTTTGCCTAATTCCATTGGGCTTGTATGATGAGCAGCATGATAAATTTGCCAATCTTTTGTCTTTTTTTCAAAACCAGATTGTGAATAAACCTCATGAACTAAGATGTCTGCATTCTTTGCTACCTTAACTAATTCTTCAGATGGAGCAGTGTCACCTGAAAAAACAATTTTTATTTCATCTGTCTTAAAAATAAAACCATATGATTCTTCTAAATCTCCGTGATTATTTTTAAAGGCCTCAACTTTCACATTGTTATCTTGAAAAATAAAGTTTTCATCAATTTTTTTAAATTCAAATTTGTACCCAGTTTTATTTTGAGGCTGTGTACCATAAATTCTGTAATTAATATCAAATTCGTAAGCTTTGATAATGTTTTCAGCCATGTCATCAAGGCCATCTGGACCAAATAATTTTAATTTATTTTCTCGCCCCATTATCCAAGGAGTAATAATTAAATCTGATAAACCTAGATTATGGTCAGAGTGCATATGAGTTAAAAATGCATGATCAATTGAAGTAGTATCAATTTTCAGCTCTCCACCCCACTCTTCTGTTAGTTCTGAGAACCTCCTAATGACACCAATTCCAAAATCAATGAGGTATGGTTGTTCGTCTACTAGCAATAAATAAGAAGATCCCATTCTTTGTGGATCTGGATTAGGCGTTCCTGTACCCAAGACAAATAATTTCGTTTCTGCCAAAACATTCATTGAAAGGAAAAAGCTTAAAAGCCAACTAATCTGTAATTTCATAAATTGCGATTCTATCTGATTTATATGATCCAAGTATTAATTTATTTGAATAAGGGTAAACAGCTGACAAGCCACCAAAAGCCACATTATTAAAATCGAACTCATTTAAAAGTTTTAAATCCTTATTAATTTCTAAAACTGAAAATGGAGTAGCGCACTGTACTTGATCTGGTCTCATACAAGTAAGCCCACCTAAATCAGAGTTTTGAACAGCCACCCACAAGACATTATCTTTAGCAATAATATTATCGGATCCTCCATTTAAATATGTTCTAAATTTAAAATCTTTTCGATCACTGCCATTAAAAGCACTTACCATTCCATTCATTCGATAGCTAACAAAAACTATCTCATCTATCATTTCTATACCATTAGGCCAAGCTCCACCGGAATTTTTGAGTTTAGAAAAGCCTTTAATATGATCCCACTTATACACAAAGCCCGTATCTAATCTAAAAGTATTGAAAAATTCCAATTTTGAAAAATCCCAATCCTTATTGTATTGATGTGTTGCGTAAAAAGATCCGTATTCATCGCTTATAACAACATCATTAAAATAAGTATTAAAGTCAGGCGCCTCTACACAACCAACCCAAAATAATTCTTTTTGTGCAGAGTCAGAGAAAACTATATCTTCTGAGAAAAATAAAAAGTATTCGATTCTGTCTCTTTCTTCATGATTAACTACTGCTAATAGGTGTGCTTCTTCTAGGAAGGGGCTAAGCTTTTCATCTGTTGAGGCAGGTATTTTTTTGAAAGTATCAATTCCATGAGGGAAAAGATTTTTATATGGCTTACAATCTTTATCGCCAATACCTAGCTCATTATCTTGGATGAATGAAATTTCATAATCAGTGATCTCCATAGTTTTTAGATTTAAATGTGAGAGAAGACCAACCTTTGTTTCGCCATCATTCAATTCGGCAAGACCTGCAAACTGTGAAACAATTACAGCATCTTCGTTGGGAATCTCAGCGAAATCTTCTGGGTTTTGTAAATCACATATAAGCTCAAGGGTTCCTTTAGATATACACTTATCTAAATTAGGATACTGAGGAAGATTTGATTTGAGGATGGGGCCTAAAAGTAAAAGTCCTGTTATCGCTAACAGGACTAATACAATAAGAATTTTGAGAAGGTTCTTAAACAAAAACCATAGCTAAGTTTTCTGCGACAAATCCAGGTTTCTCTTGGCCCTCTATTTCCAATTGAATACCAGTTTTCATTAGCCATCTGCCGCCCTCTTTTTCAGTCACTTCAAGCAGTGTCATATTAAATCTGCAATTTGAATCTACAGGAACAGGACTAACAAATCTTATTTTGTCATAACCGTAATTCATAGCCATTTTTGTACCTTCAACAGGAATTGAAGTTTCGTAACCTTTTCCAATTGATAAAGATAGCATCAAAGCTCCATGTGCAATTGTGCTTCCAAATATTGGTTTTGCCCTCTCAGGATCAACGTGTATAAATTGTGGATCATCAGTAACATCAGCAAAGGTATTGATCATATCTTGTGTTACAACAAACCAAGATGTGCTTGATGTCTTTCCTATTTCTTTATGCAGGTCTTCTGCTTTTATTGCTTCCATAATTTTCCTCCTAATTCATTAAATGGTCTGCATACTTCTCTCGAAGCTCTGTTTTCAATAATTTTCCTGTTGCTCCATGAGGAAGTTCAGTGACAAATACGATATCATCAGGATTCCACCATTTAGCAATCTTATCTTCGAGATACTCGTATATTGATTCTTTTGTCAAACTTTCATTGGCTGCTATGACCAGTAATAATGGTCTTTCATCCCACTTTGGATGCGCTACACCAATTACACATGCTTCAACAACTTCCGGATGT
This sequence comes from uncultured Gammaproteobacteria bacterium, assembly GCA_913052565.1. Taxonomy (GTDB): domain Bacteria; phylum Pseudomonadota; class Gammaproteobacteria; order Magnimaribacterales; family TMED112; genus TMED112. The sequence goes on from CAJXFH010000001.1 coordinate 15,332, forward strand.
CCTTGCGCTGCATTTTCAAGATCTACTGAACTAATCCACTCACCGCCGGATTTTATTACGTCTTTAGCACGATCAACAATTGTCATATAGCCATCAGAGTCAATATTAGAAATATCACCAGTATCAAACCAACCATCAGCATCAACAGCATCTTCTTCATATTTGTAATATCTTTTATTGACCCATGGGCCCTTGATTAACAATTTTCCAAAAGCCTTACCATCCTCAGGCAATCTATTGCCGTCATCATCAACTATTTTCAGCTGAACACCATATACAGGTTTTCCCTGCTTGGTTTGCAACTTATACATATCCTCTTTTGGCATTTGTTCCATTTCCCTTGTTTTAATGTTTGCAGTTGCCAGTGGGCTAGTTTCAGTCATACCCCAACCCTGAACTACATTTATGTCGTGCTCTTCATCAAATTGCTTGATCATTGAGTAGGGAACAGCTGATCCTCCTATTATTGTTTGACGAACTGACTCAAGTTTAATCTTATTTTCTTTGCAATAATTTAAAAGGCCGAGCCATATTGTTGGCACTCCAAATGCTAGGGAGACATTTTCATTTTCAATTAACTCTACCAGAGAGGCTCCGTCCATACCCATGCCTGGTAAAACAAGTTTTATACCATTCATAGCACCTATGTATGGCAATCCCCAACCCATGACGTGGAACATTGGAACTACCATGAGGATAGAATCATTTTTACTTAGCCCTAAACCATTAGCTGATGAGCCAGCCCATGCATGAAGAAGAGTAGATTTATGTGAGTAAAGTACTCCCTTAGGATTACCAGTTGTTCCTGATGTGTAACAAAGACCGCAAGGAGCATCTTCTGCAAGCTCTGGCCATTCATAACTCTCAGAACCATCAGCTATGAACTCCTCATATGAAATTACGTTCTTTAATTTTGTTTCTGGCATTTCATCCTTGCCACAAAGCAGTATGTATTGCTCCACAGTCGGACAATTATCTTGAATTGCCTCTAGGAGCGGTGCAAAAACTGTTTCAAGAAAAACAATTCTATTTTCAGCGTGATTTATTATGTAGACAATTTGCTCGGGATGTAGGCGAAAATTAATTGTATGCATCACTGCTCCCATGCCTGAAATACCATAATACATTTCCATATTTCGGTGTGAGTTCAATGCAAGAGATCCAACATTCTGCCCATGTTTTATTCCGTACTTTTCTAGAGAAGAACCAAGTTTCTTTGCTCTTTTTGCTATTTGACCATAATTAGACTTATGAATATCACCAGATAAAAGTCTGGAGACAATTTCCACATCCGGAAAAATTTTTTCTGCGTAGTCAATAATGCTAGCGACATTTTGACTCCATGATTGCATATTGCTCATATCTACTCCCAATTTTTTAGATTATGAAGATAAGGATACCATTCATTTTTAAGAGGGTGAAACCATGTAAACATAATTTTATGAATTTTATCCTTAGTATCAGAATCAATCTTGATTTTTTGACTAGGGTCAAAAAGATAAACATATGGAATTAATCTTTCATCGACGCCATGTTTTAATAAAATATCTTCAAATGAAGAATCAGATTTTGCTTTAAAGTTACCAAATAGGTCTATTATTAATGAGTCTGTTCTGGGCATACCTGTAAGATTTACTAAATAACAATCTTTAGACATCAAATAACTATGATCAAGGTGTTTCATTAGAGTTAAATTCATTTTTTTCGGACAAGAGTCAGTAGTAAAATAGTTGTCCCATATGCTAATCAAAGAGGAATTTTCTTCATCAAGATCGGTTTCAGAATTTTTATTCAAAGATGTTGATATTACTTTTTCTCCAGTCCAAAAAAAATTTAAATCTTTAATTCGATCTTTTGTAAATTGACTAAAGTAATTGGCGTGTTCAATATTCTTATTTATTAATTCACTAGAATAAACGGTAGGACAATAATCTAAATTGATTTCTGGAAAAGAATCCATTAGATCCGTCATAACTCTTTTTTGATTTTGATAATCAAAATTTGAGTCGATATCATCAAATAAAATAGAAAAATATTTAATCTTAAAGCCCATAAATTGCCTTATCTTTGTTTTCAAATTTTCAAAATCATTTGTATTAATTAGAGATAGGCCAATGCCAAGGTTAATACCTAATTCTTCAGTAAAAGAGGCAAAATCTTCAAAATCATTTAACCACTCTTTTGTATGTTCTAGATCTATATGTGTTCGAATGAAGGGGTCTTCTTTAGGAGCATACAAGTAAAAATTTAATTCCGAGCTTTTTAAAGCATCGCAAAAAATTTTTCTTTCATCAAATGAAAGCAGTTTGCCATAAAAACCTTCTACAATTCCAAATCTTTTCATACATTAAGTCTACAAGATCATTCAAATTTTAGCCTAAGTTTTCAGGTTATTTCTTTTGAGCAAATATGAATCTATTTATGTTCTTGAAATCTTTTATAGAACTTATTTTTGTAAAGTTTTTATTTTCAAGCATGTTTTTCAGTTCATCATCTTGTCCAACACCATGTTCAAACAATATTTTTCCATCCTTTTTAAGGAAATTTCCTAAGTTATTAATGATTATTTTAAAATCACTTAATCCTCTATCAGTAGAATAAAGTGCTAAATCAGGTTCATGAATTAGACTTTCATCAAGCTTCAGACCTTTTGACACATAGGGGGGATTAGAAACAATTAAATCAAATTTTTCGTCAACTTTTGAGAACCAATTTGATTGAATAAATTTAACTTTATTATTTGTTTGCAAATTATTTTTTTCTGCAATTTCTAAAGCTTTTTTAGATAAATCAACTCCGGTAACCTCACTCTCTACAAAAATTTTAGATAGCTCGATCGCTATGCAGCCTGATCCAGTACCAAGATCAAGTATTTTGTTAAAAGCATTAAAATTATTTGCTAGAAAGTCGACTAAAATCTCTGTTTCAGGTCTTGGTATAAGAACATCTTCACTCAAAAGATAATTTCCTTGATAAAACGGCCAAACTCCTAAGATATATTGGACTGGTTTTTTGGCTTTTATATCGCTTATAGTTTTTTTGAGGTTTATATCTTTTGCTTTAAGTTCATCGATCAAGAAATTTAAACCTTCATCATAAGTTTTACCATAGACTTCTTCCCAGACTACTATGACATCTTTAATAGCTTCTTTATTCTTCTTGAATTTGGAGGAGTTTTTCTGCATTGCTTTGAGCTTTTAAGGAATCAATCATCTCAGTTAAATCTCCATCGAGAAAATTCTCAATGTTATACAAAGTAAGCTTAAGTCTGTGATCTGTTATTCTTCCTTGTGGAAAATTATATGTACGAATCTTTTCACTTCTATCACCAGTTCCAACTAATGATTTCCTTTCACTTGCTTGTTCTTTTTCAAGTTTTTGTTTTTCTACATCATATATTTTCGCCGACAAAAGCGCTAAAGCCTTAGCTTTGTTTTTATGTTGGCTCCTGTCATCTTGACACTCCACAACTATCCCTGAGGGAAGATGTGTAAGCCTTACTGCTGAATCTGTTTTGTTAACGTGTTGACCACCTGCACCAGAAGCCCTAAAAGTATCTACTCTTATATCTGACATATCTAAATCTTTTTCTTCAATATCATCTAGTTCTGGCATTACGGCTACTGTTGCTGTGGAAGTGTGAATTCTGCCTTGAGATTCTGTCTCTGGCACTCTTTGTACTCTATGAACGCCGGATTCAAATTTGAGCTTTCCATAAGAATCATCACCAATGATTTTTATTACAACTTCTTTAAAACCTCCAGGACCTGAAACAATTTCTTTTATTTTTTCTGTTTTCCAGTTTGATCTTTCAGCAAACCTTGAAAACATTCTGTATAAGTCACCAACAAAAATTGCTGCTTCATCTCCGCCTGCACCAGCTCTTAATTCTAAGAATGAGTTTCTTGAATCATCTTTGTCCTTTGGTAAAAGTTGAATCATTATCTCTTCTTCGAGTACTTTTAATTTATTTTCACATTCAACTTTTTCTTCAGCTGCAATTTCTTTCATTTCTTCATCTTTAATCAGTTTTTCAAGGTCAGTTATAGTGCTCTCAAGCTTTTGGAACTCAGACCAATTTGCAACTACTTCTTTAATTTCAGAAAACTCTTTATTTAAGGCTGTAAGTCTTGAGATATCAGAGGTAATGGCTGGATCTGAAAGTTGGCTACCTATATCTTCAGCCTTTGATTGCAAATTATCTAATGATTTTCTGATAGTTTCTTTCAAAATTACCCTCTATTTTTTGAAGACATTGAATCATCTAATATTTTAGAGACATGGAAAGCATTTTTTGATGCAATCTCATCAGCTAATTCTTCAATTACATCATTTATTTCGTCTCCCTCAGACAATTTTTCCCTCGCTTTCTTAATAGCTTTTAACTTGATATCAGACTGTTCTTCACGAAACTTTTTTTGAACAGCATTGATAGTTTTTCTGTTTTGTAGTTTCAAAAATTCTTTTTCAGCATTAGAAGAAATTAAGTTTTCAGCATCTTTTACTGCACTTTCTCTACCTTTTAAATTTTCAGCTACCATTCCACTCAATTCATCGAGTGTAAGAATAGTTTTTCCGCCTCTTGTAACGAATCCTGAGGGCAAATTTCTTGGAATTGCCAAATCAAAAATTAGACAATTATCCTTTACTTCTTCACTTGCAAAAAACGGTGTTTCTGATGCTGCTGCAATCACAACAATTTGATAATTCTTAATTTCATTACTTACTTCGCCTAGAGGCCTGCTAGAAATTCCATCGACATTGATATCTGTTCTATTGAACAGTTCAATTTCATATTTTTTTTGATTAAGTCGTTTTATAAGTGCTTTTCCAACATTTCCTGCACCTATTAGTAAAACAGGTGATTTATCCTGCTCGAGTATTCTGTTTTCTACAAGTGAAGCTATGGATAAGGGGTTTTTAGAGAGACTAGTTTCCGATCTAATATCTTTAGCTAAATTTATTGCTCTAGAGAAGATTAGCTCTAGGTCAGAACCCAAATAGTTAAATGATTTTGAATTTTGAAATGATTTCTTTACTTGTCCAAATATATCCGGCTCTCCCACTATCATTGAATCAATTCCAGTCATAACTCTTAGAAGATGTTTAAAAGCTTCATTTTTTGAAAATAAGTATTGATCGTTTTTTCTTAAACCAATATTTTTGCCTACCAGCTGTTCTAGATGGCTATCGAAGTTCTTTATCTGAGTTCTCTCACAAAAAGAGTAGAATTCTGTTCTGTTGCAAGTTGATAGAAATACTCCGTTCTCAAAAGGTGTAACACTTTTAAGATTTGCGATTATTTCATCAATCTTCTCTTTATTAAAAGCAAATTTTTCTCTAACCTCTAAAGAGGTAGATTTATGACTTATTCCCCAACAATGAAATTCCATAATTTATATTTTAAATATTTAATTAATTTAATTTTTTCTTTATTTATCTTATCCAGCTGTGCAAGTTTAAATACATCTTCTCAAACATACAATCTTGAAGGCAAATTATCCTATATATCTGAAACTGACTCTGGCATTACAAAGGTTTCAATTTCCACGAGTAAAAATAAAACAATTATTAAGATTTTTGATCCAGTGATGGGCCAAAAAATTTCAGAACTAAATGGGTTTAAAAAATCATGGAACCTTTCTTCTGGTATTTCAATACAATTCTTTGATGCACTTCCAAAACCAATAGAAATTTTTGAATTTGTATCATCAAAATGTAAGTTGGCGGGAAAATGTGAAATTCGCATTGAAAGCGAAGATCAAGATAATACAATCAAACTAATTCTTAAGAATGTATAGATTTAAATCTTTTGCAAAAATAAATAGCTACTTAAATGTTATAAGTAAACTTGAGTCTGGATATCATTCACTTAATACTCATTTTCAGATCATAGATCTGCACGATAAGATATCTTTTAAGACCTCTAGCAAAACAGTTCTTACTAGCAATAAAAATTTTGATCTTAAGGATAATTTAATTCTTAAAGCTAAAAACTGGTTCGAAAAAAAATTTGATCTCAGAAATAATTTTGAAATACATCTAGAAAAGGAAATTCCTATAGGAGCAGGTCTTGGAGGTGGCAGCTCAAATGCTGCGACAACACTCTATTTTCTATGTAAATTTCATAATATTGATTTGAAAAAACTAACCAGAGATCAGGTATGTAACGAACTCGGAGCTGATGTATTTATTTTTCTAACAAGGCAAAGTGCTTTTGCAGAGGGTAGAGGGGAAATAATTACAGAAATTCATTCTTTTGATTCAGATTACTTGTTGTTATCGCCCGATATAAATATTTCTACAAAAAAGATGTTTGAATCTAAATTTCTTGAAGTATCCAACAAAATAGATAAAACAAAAAATTGTTTTTTTGATGTTTTGCTTAAAGAAAGTCTAGAATTTTCAAATTTTTACTCTGAATTAAAGAAAAAATTGCCAATAAATACTTTTAATAAATTGAAATTAAGTGGAACTGGCTCAACATTATTTATAGAAAATCCGGACGAGAATGAAAAAGCATTAATTTTCGAATTATTTGGTCAAAATTTTAGAGTTTTTTTGGCTAAAGGATTAGAATACTATGACTTTGAACTTAATGGGGTGTAGCCAAGTGGTAAGGCAGCGGCTTTTGGTGCCGCCATTCGTAGGTTCGAATCCTACCACCCCAGCCATGTGATATATGAATAATAGAGTTGTTTTTACAGGAAATTCAAACCCTAAGCTAGCAGAAAGTGTAGCGAAAAACTTAAATGTTCAGCTTGGGGACATAAAAGTTGCCTCATTCAGTGATGGTGAAATAAATGTTGAAATTAACGAAAATGTTAGAGGCAAAGATACTTTTGTAATTCAATCCACAAATTTTCCAGCTGAAAAAAATCTGATTGAATTAATTCTTATTATAGATGCTTTGAAAAGAGCTTCAGTTAGATCAATAACAGCAGTTATCCCATATTTTGGATATTCTAGGCAGGATAGACGTGTAAGGTCTGCAAGAGTTCCTATAAGTGCAAGAGTAGTAGCCGATATGCTGTCAAATGCAGGGGTAACGAGAATTATTACTCTAGATATACATTCAGAGCAAATTCAAGGATTTTTTTCCTTTCCAATGGATAATATCTACACTGCAAACTTAATGGTAAAGGACTTGCTTTTAAAATATAAAGTTGACGATCTTCAGGTAGTCTCTCCCGATACAGGTGGAGTTATCAGAGCAAGGTCAGTTGCCAAAACACTAGGGGTTCAAGATTTGGCAATAATAGATAAAAGAAGAGAGAAAGCTAATGAGTCTGAGGTAATAAACCTAATTGGTGATGTAGATGGAAAGGTCTGCATTGTGCCAGATGATTTAATTGATACAGCTGGAACTTTAAGTAATGCAAGCCATGCTCTGAAAGAAAGAGGTGCTAAGGAGATTATTGCCTATATTACACACCCTGTTTTGTCAGGAAATGCTGTAGAAAATCTAAATAATTCAGCAATTGATAAACTGGTTGTATCAAACTCTATAGATATTGGTGACAAATCCGAAAAATGTCCTAAAATAGACGTCTTTGATATATCGCCTATATTGTCACAAGCTATAACAAGGTTAATGACAGGCGAATCAATAAGCGAGTTGTTTAGATAATGGAAACTTTAAAACTAAAAGCTGAAATTAGGGAAAAAGTTGGAGGACTGAGCTCCAAACAACTAATTTATAAAGAGGGAAGAATTCCTGGCATTATCTATGGTGGAAAAAATGATCCACAACCAATTTTTGTGCAGCAAAATGAGCTGCTAAAAATTATTTCTAATGAAGGTCTTTTCAATTCAATCGTTGAAATAGAACTGAATGACAAAAAGGAAAAAGTAGTTTTCAAAGAAGTTCAAAAACATCCATCTAAGAATATCTTTACTCATATTGATCTTCAGAGAGTGGTCGATGGAACTAGAGTTAACGTTGTTGTTCCAGTTGTTCTCAAAAATCAAGATAAGTGTTTCGGTGTCAAAATTGAGGGTGGTGTTATAAACCATGTGCTTAAGGAAATTTCTGTGCTTACTGATCCAGCTAAAATCCCTGAATCAATAGAGGTAGATATGGAAGAAATTAAGTCCAAAGAGAAGGTTAGACTAAGCTCACTAGAAATTGATGGGAGCTATGATTTTCCTGCAAGCCTAAAATCACAAGACCCCGTATTAGTTTCTGTTCTAACAGCACGAGGTGGAATGCTTGATTTTGAAGATGAAGAAGTTGATGATGTTGATGAGGGTGCTGATGGAGAAAGCACAGAATCAAGTGATGAAAAGGCTTCTGAAGAAAATAGCTCAGATAATACTGAGGAAAAATCCGAATAATTTGTTAGATCTTTGTATTATTGGTCTAGGAAACCCAGGCGATAAACATTCTAAAACCAGACATAATGCTGGGTATGACTATCTTGAAAACCTTTGCAATGATCTAGGTGTTATTTTAACCCCAAATAAAAAACTTGATGGTCATTATGGAGAAGCTGTTATTAATGATCTTAAGGTTGGCTTTCTAAAACCAAATGAATTCATAAATAATAGTGGCAAATCGGTTCTTCTGGTTAAGAAATATCATGTTAAAAATTTATCAGACATATTAGTTGTCCATGATGATATGGACCTAGAGCCTGGAGAGGTCAAACTCAAAGAGGGTGGTGGCCATGGTGGACACAATGGTCTCAAGGATATCATTGGAAAAGCTGGTAAGGATTTTGTTCGCTTAAGATTCGGTATCGGGCACCCTCCCACCAAACAAGAAACAAATGCATGGGTGATAAAAAAACCAAATCCACAAGAAAAAAAAGGTTTAGAAGAATCCTTTGCAAAAGCAAATTATGCCAGAGATTCTATTCTGAAAAAAAAATGGCTAATTGCCATGAATGAACTTCATAAAAAATGAGTATTAAGTGTGGCATAGTTGGATTACCCAACGTCGGTAAATCTACATTATTCAACGCGTTAACCTCACAGAAAATTGATGCTGAGAATTTTCCATTTTGCACTATCGAACCAAACATAGCTCGCGTAAATATACCCGATGCTAGATTGGATCAACTCTCAGCAATGGTAAATCCTGAAAAAGTTATTCCATCATTTATGGAATTTGTAGATATAGCTGGGTTAGTTAAGGGTGCTCACTCAGGTGAAGGCCTTGGTAACAAATTTTTATCACATATTAGAGAAACCCAATGTTTTGCCCATGTAATCAGATGTTTTGATGATGAAAATGTAATTCATGTAGAGGGTAAAATATCTCCACTTGAAGATCTTGAAACAATCGACACAGAACTAATACTTGCAGACCTTGAAATAATTATTAAGCGCAAAGAGCGTATTGGGAAACAGTTAAGGAATGGAGATAAGGCAACGCAATTTGAATTTGATTTATTGGAAAAGATTGAAAATCATCTAAATGAAACGAAACCAATTAGGGATTTATCTTTTGAGCCTAATGAAAATGAAATATTAAAACAAATACAGCTAGTAACAGCGAAACCATTTTTTTTTATTGCCAATTTGCATGAGGATGAAGGCAAAAATACACATTATTCAGCTCTAGAGGAGTATGCTGCTAAATCTGACCTTCCTGTTATTAAAGTATATGCCAAAGCTGAGGGTGAATTGGTTGATTTAGAGCCTAACGAAAAAATAGAATATCTTGAAATGCTAGGGCTTCAAGAACCAGCACTGAATGCAGTAATTAGAAAGGGATATGAGATGCTTAATCTATTCTCATACTTTACTGCAGGCCCTAAGGAAGTGAGAGCATGGTCAGTTAAGACAGGCTCGACTGCTCCTCAAGCTGCTGGGAAAATTCATACGGATTTTGAAAAAGGATTTATCAAGGCAGAAGTCATTGGTTTTGATGATTACATGTCTTGTGGCGGTGAGCTTAAAGCAAAAGAACAAGGCAAATTAAGAATTGAAGGCAAAGATTACATTGTTAAAGATGGTGATGTTATTCACTTTAGATTTAATGTGTAAATTGATGTAATTAAAAATTAATTATTTATAATTACTTTCTGCATAGGCTATGTAGCTCAGCTGGTTAGAGCGCAGCATTCATAATGCTGAGGTCCTTGGTTCAAGTCCAAGCATAGCCACCAATTTTTTTATTATGGATATAGCAATTTTAGTTTCAGGAATAGCAGCAGGAGCAATACTATTTCATACTTCGATCATAGCTCCGACAGTATTTAAAACTTTAGGTCCGCCTGAAGCAAAAGTTTTTTTGAGAACAGTATTTCCCAAGCTCTTTAATATGCTCGTAGCTCTTGGATTAATTATGATGGTGCTTTTCTTTCTTGGAATGGGAAATATCTATGTAGCTCTTATCACAATAATTTTACCTTTTATTTGTGGAAGTCTTGTCCCAGCAACAAATAAAGCAAGAGATGAAGGAAATACAAAAATGTTTAGAAACTTACATACAGTAAGTGTAGTTTTGACGGTAATTGTCTTGCTATCCAATCTGACTTGGATAGTGCATGCCTTTATCTAAAGAATACTATCTTTTTAGTATTGCAAAAATAATTGCTACTGATACGAGAGCAATTACTCCATCTTGACCAATGCTGTTTAAAATATTGGCAAAGTTCTGATATACGGATCCAATAAATGCTGATTCAGGTCCGAATAAGACTCCCAGAAGCAAAGATACTGAAACTACCAGAAGAAGAACTTCTGTAAGCTTTTCAAGGAACTCTTTTAGTTTAGAAAAATTAAAATCGAAAAATTTCATGGTTCAAAAAGCATGAGGGGCTAAACCCCTCATGCAAAATCACATTTATTTAATGTTAAGTACACCCATAATTATGAGCAATACAACTAGACCCGCAAGTCCGCCATCACCCAACATACCGACATACATGACGAGGTTATCTATAACATCACCAACAAAAAACATATTATCAGCACCGACAGCTACTGCGCCTACGATACCTAAGCCGATTACGGCTACGAGAATGCCTGTAAGTCCATTTATGAAACCTACAACTGCTTTCATTATACTATCCATAATTCCCCCATGTAATAGTTATGGATATGGTACAAAATAGACCGTTTTTGACAAATTATTTTAAATTAACTGACTAATAGAATTTATGGGTATATGGAACAATATAAATTTGGCTTATGTTGTGTTAGATCCTTTGTAAAACACTAGATATAGTGTTTTCAGACAATAGTGTTATTTGAAAAAAACTTTTGGACACAGAATATTATTCGGATCCATTGATTTTTTGAGGGTTTCGAGCAATTTGTACTTATCTCGATACTCACTGAATTCTGTCCAAATCTCTTTTTTTCTCTGTCCTATACCGTGCTCAGCACTTGGAGAGCCGTTAACTTCTTTTAATAGGTTATAAACTTGTGAAATCAATTCTTCTTCATTGGTTTTTGAAATGATATTTACATGTATATTTCCATCACCTAAATGACCAAAAGAATGCATAGAATTTGCATCAATATCTTTCACTCTACTAAGAAATAACTGCAGTTTTTCCATAGGAATAGATAAGTCCATTTTATAAGCATGGTTATCAGCTAAGATAACAGGAAGGTCCTCTCTTTTAGCCCAAATCTCTTCTGCTTGTTTTGAATTAAGTAAAGAAACGCTTTCATTAATTGTGGCAAGTGACTCAAGCGCTTTATCAAGTTCGTTTTGCTCATTTGAAACAAGTTCAATAATGACGGAATACTCAGATGTTGGAGTATCTCCTAAAAGAGTTTGGCAGTTTTTGTCCCAATATTCGATGGACGAGATTAACTTTCTTATTTCAGAAGACAATACATCCTTTCTAAGCTGATCTAGATTATCAGTTTTAATTAGAATATTTTCAGCATAATGCAAGCGCTCCTCAGTCTTAAGCACTACCTCGAATATTATTCCCAACGACCCTTCTGATCCAAAAAATAATTCCATTAAATTTGGACCTGTTGCATCTTTAGCAATTTCTTTTTGAAGGCTAAGCACCTCACCATTTGCCAGCATTACTCTCATTTTTGTAACATGATCTTTTGTTGCCCCATAGCGAATAAATTTTGAGCCAGCTGCGTTGGTTGCAACATTGCCACCTATTGAACTGGAAGAGGACGAAGCTAGAGATATTGGTAGTAATCTATTTTTTTCAGCAACAAAGTTTTTTACTAGGTCTGTGATAGCTCCTGCTCCACACTTAACGCATTGTTTCTCTTCAATCCACTCTATCGAATTCATCCTTTCAAGAGAAATAACTATTTCTTTATTAGCAGCTGTTGCGCCGCCACAAAGCCCAGTTCTACCACCTGATATTACTACTGCCTGTTTGTCTTCATTTGCAATTTTTAAGATTTTTTTTAAATCTGATTCACTCTCAGGAAAAATTATTGCTGTTGGGTCAGGCGTGATGGCTTTGTACCAATCGCCCCCATACTTCTCAAAATATTCTTTAGTCGTTTTTACCTGAGTTTCTGAAAATGTATTCAATAATTTTTGAAGACTATCTGTCATCATTAAATACTATGAAATTCCTATAGATGAATACAGTAGTGAAACTAAAAAATCCTGCAATTATCTTTTGGACGAGGATATTGTTTACTTCAATTGCAGCAAGCAAATAAAAAGCTACTGCCGTTATAACTGCACCAATTACACCACCTAAAAAGTAAGCTGAGAACTCTAGTGCCGGTTTATCTGCAAGCCACCCTCTTCCAAATACAAAGTTTTTTGCCAATACAAAACTTACACAAGTGCCTAAAAGATAGCAAAAGAAAGATGTATATGCTCTATTAATATCAGTGTAATAATCCAATGCTAACAAAACAGCAAAGTCTACTACAAATGCTGTTGCATTAGTTCCTGCATATTTAATAATTTTGATAACCATTTGCTAAAGTTTCAGCTAGGCTGTTATTTTGTTGAAGACTTCTTTAATTCTATCCAGACCCCAATCCAATTCTTCTTTTGTTATTACAAGGGGTGGTGCGTATCTTATGGTTGTCTCATGTGTTTCTTTACATAAGATCCCATGATCTAGACACATTTTTGATAAGTCTTTGCCAGAAACAATATCCGGATCAATTTCTACGCCTAACCAAAGACCTTTTCCTCTTACTTCTTTGATTATCTTTGAATTCATATTCAAAAGAGATTCTTTAAAATACTCACCCATTACTTTACTATTTTCAATCAGACCGTCTTCTTCAAGCAATTCTAGCGATCTTTTCGCAATTGCTGCTGCTAGTGGATTGCCTCCGAATGTGGAACCATGTGAGCCAGGATTCATCCAATGTAAAACTTCTTCTGATGACAAAAAGCATGATACAGGCATGAAGCCTCCACCTAAAGCTTTGCCAAGTATCAGACCATCTGGTTGTATGCCAGTATGTTGATAAGCAAACAATTTTCCTGTCCTTCCAAGTCCAGATTGAATTTCATCAAGAATCATAAGTACGTTATGTTTAGAGCAAATTTCTCTAACTTCAGGTAAATAATTTTCAGGTGGCACAACGATTCCTGCCTCACCTTGAATTGGCTCTATTAGAACTGCGGCTGTGTTTTCATTGATTGCTTCTTCAATGGCAGCTGAGCAGCCATATTTTACCGTGACAAACCCTGGGGTATGAGGCCCAAAATCATGTCTTGAATTTTCATCGCTTGAAAAACTTATAATTGTCGTGGTTCTTCCGTGGAAATTGCCAGCTGCTACAATTATTTCAGCTTTTCCAGATTTAACTTTTTTAGTTCTGTAAGCCCATCTTCGAGAAGATTTTATAGCTGTTTCGACAGCCTCAGCTCCTGAATTCATTGGCAAACACATCTCAAAACCACTCATTTTTGTAATTGTTTCAAGATATGGGCCTAGAGTGTCTGTATAGAAAGCCCTGGATGTCAAAGATAATCTGCTCGATTGTTCATGAAAAACTCTCAAGAGTTCTGGATGTGCATGACCATGACTCACAGCAGAATATCCTGACATCATATCAAGATATTTTTTTTCATTTACATCCCAAGCCCAGACCCCTTTAGCTTTTGATAAAACAACTGGCAAAGGTTTATAATTATCAGGACCAAAAATTGACTCTTTTTGAATGAGATTATTTTGAATATTATCAATCACTGACAATATTCTAATGGTAAATATTTTGTACTGCTAGTTAAATATGAAAGATCTTCAATCAACCAATAGACTATTTATGGTAGAGCCAAAAGTGTTCTACATGAATCCTGAAACATCCTCCAGCAATCACTATCAAAAAGATGATAATTCAATGACGGAAGATGAAATTTTGAATGCTGCTATAGAAGAGTTTGTCAGGTTTAGGGACAATTTAGTAGAAAGTGGAATTGAAGTTATTACTTTCAAGGGGTCTGATGAGTGTCCTGATCATATTTTTCCAAATTGGTTTACGACCTTTTCAGATAGCACATATCAAATTTTTCCTATGCTTGCTGAAAATAGAAGGAAGGAAAAAACAAAAGCAATGAAAGATTTTCTAAACAAAAGTTATAAATTAAAAGCAGATCTGTCTTTCATGGAGAAAGATAATCTATTTCTTGAATCAACAAGTAGTATGGTTTTTGACAGAATAAATAGAATCGTCTACTTAACACTATCCCCTAGAGCAAATCAGGAGTTGGCAGAGAAATGGTGTGCTGAAAATAATTATCAATTAGTTATGTTCGAAACAGAGAGCCATACTGGTTCGCCTATTTATCACACAGACGTGCTTATGTATGTGGGAACCACTATGATTGGAATTTGTTATGAAGTAATTAAACCTGAATATAGAGATAAGGTTATTGAGATGACAAATAAATATCATGAAGTATTAGAGATTAAACAGGATCAACTATTGGACTTTTGTGGGAATTGTCTTGAGGTACCCAATATGGATAGAAAGTTACAACTTGTTATGTCATCAAGAGCTTTCAATGCATATACAGAAGAACAGATGCAGTTTTTGAATAAGCATTTTGACAAAATAGTTCATCAAGACATACCCACCATAGAGAAGTATGGTGGAGGTTCTGCTAGATGTATGATTGCTGAATTATTCTGAGTCAGAGAATTCCAGTTTTACTTTACCGTCTCTTCTTATTTCAGTAACTTTTACTCTAACCTTGTCGCCTTCATTAACTATGTCTGTGAGCTGGTCAAAATCTTCTTTAAATTGAGAAATATGCAGCAGACCGTCCTTTCCAGGCATAAAAGTTACAAAAGCCCCAAATTCCATGATTTTTGCAACCACTGCGTCATAGTCTTTGCCAACTTCTGGCTCAGCACATAATAACTCAATTTTTTCTTTTGCAGCTTCAGCAACTTCTTTATTTTCACCAAAGACGTTAACTTCACCTGAATCTTGAAGTTCGATTGTTACACCAAATTCTTCTTGCAAGCCCTTAATGGTTGAGCCGCCTTTTCCAATGACAACTTTAACTTTATCTTTATGTACTTTGAACTTACAGAAGTAAGGCGCCAAGCTAGTTAATTCATTCGGTGATGAAAGTGCTTTATCCATTTCACCTAGAATGTGCATTCTCGCATCTTTAGCCTGTGTAAGAGCTTTTTCAAGAATCTCTTCATTGATTCCTTCTATCTTGATGTCCATTTGCAGGCCAGAGACTCCGTTTTTTGTTCCAGCAACTTTGAAATCCATATCACCCAAATGATCTTCATCTCCAAGAATATCTGTCAAAACTTCATATCTTTCATCGTCTTTAACTAAACCCATTGCAACACCAGCAATATTTTCTTTAATTGGTATTCCTGCCGCCATCATTGCTAGACTGCCGCCACAAACAGATGCCATTGAGCTTGAACCATTCGATTCTGTAATTTCACTCACAACCCTAATGGCATAAGGAAATTCTTCTAAACTTGGAACTGCAAATTGCAGCGATCTTTTGGCTAATGCTCCATGACCAATTTCTCTTCTTTTTGGCCCCATTGGAAAACCCAATTCACCAACACTATAGCTTGGAAAATTATAATGAAGCATAAAATTATCTTTCACTTCACCAGCTAAAGCATCAATAGTTTGAACATCTCTTCCAGAGCCAAGAGTGGCTGTCACTATTGCTTGTGTCTCACCTCTTGTAAAAAGTGCTGAACCATGTACTGATGGTAAAAAATTTGTTTCAATGCTGATATCTCTTACTTCAGTAAGACTTCTTCCATCAATTCTTTTTTGATCAGCTAAGATATTTTCTCTAACAATGTGCTTTTCAACTTCCTTGAATTGTTTCAAATAGCTATTATGTTGATCTTCTTCGAGACCATCTAGCAGTTGTTCTCTGACCACATTAATCTTTTCACCTCTTTCTTTTTTATCAATTGTTGTAAATGCATCACTTAAAGCTGTTGTATATTTTTCGCTTACCTCTGCATAAATTTTCTCTTCTTCTTCCTTATGTGGATTTATGTGCTCAGATCTCTCTGGAAGAACTTCTTTTGCAAACTCGTCAATTAATTTAATTACGGGCTTCATCTCTTGGTGTCCATAAAGAATCGCACCTATCATTAAATCTTCACTTAATTCGTTTGCATCAGACTCGACCATTAAGACAGCACTTTCAGAACCTGCTACAACCATATCTAAATCTGAATTTTCAAGTTGCGCAAAAGATGGGTTTAAAACATATTCATCTTCAACAAATCCAACTCTAGCTGCAGCCATAGGACCTTTAAATGGTACATCTGCAATTGACATAGCAGCTGATGCAGCCATCAATGCTACAACATCTGGTGGATTATCTTTATCCAAGGACAATAACATGCAGTTTACTTGCACTTCATCTTTATAAAAATCTGGAAAAAGAGGTCTCAAAGGTCGATCAATTAACCTTGAAGTCAATGTTTCTACCTCTGTTGGCTTTCCTTCTCTTTTGAAATATCCTCCAGGAATTTTTCCAGCAGAATAAGTCTTTTCCATGTAATGAACACTTAATGGGAAGAAATCTCTCCCTTCAGCACTTGGTTTGGTTACAACTGCACACATCACCATTGTTCCACCCATGGAAGCAATTACAGATGCGGTTGCTTGTCTTGCGATTTTTCCTGTTTCTAAAACAAGAGTTTTTGATCCCATTGGGATCTCTTTTCTTATAACTTTATTCATAATTTAGTCTCTAATATTTAATTCTTTAACGAGCTTTTGGTAGGCAGATGAATCTGACCTTTTAAGATAATTTAAAAGTTTCTTTCTATCACTGACTATCTGTAATAATCCAGTTCTAGAGTGATTGTCTTTTTTATGTTCTTTAAAGTGACTTTGCAATTCTTCAATTCTTTTTGTCAACAACGCAATCTGAACAGAAGTAGACCCAGTGTCTGTTTCTGTTTTTCCAAATTTTTTAATAACTGCTTGAGTTTCTTCTTTACTTAAGCTCATTTCTTAATTTTCTCCTTTCACTAAAACTTTAATAGGCTGAATGTTTAAGTTTTTGTCAACTTCACCCATCCCTAACAAATCTTCATTGTTAAAAATAAAATGTTTTCCAGTTTTTTTTATTTCCCTCGCCATTACCTGGCATCCGTTTTGAAAATTTTTTACCTCAGAAGACCTTATTTCTACCTTAGGGATATCTATCAAAATTTCTTCAATCCGCCTAACATACTGCATTTTTTTATCTTTGTCCAAGTTTTTTAGGTTAGATAGTGTAATGGTTTGATCTAAATCTAGGTGCCCAAATTTAGTTCTTACTAAACCGCTCATACAAACTGATTGATTAATCTTTTTTCCAATATCAACTCCGAGTGTTCTAATGTATGTTCCTTTACTGCAAAACACTTTGATTCTGAATCTAGGAAATTCATACTCTAATAGTTCAATATTAAAAATCTCTATTTCGTGAGGAGCCCTTTCAAAATCTATGCCTTTTCTTGCCAATCTATGCATAGGTTTTCCTTTAATTTTTTTTGCGGAATAAATGGGAGGTATTTGCAGTGACTTACCATAAAATTCATCAATAGCCTTCTTAAGCTCATCTTGAGTGGGTTCTGAAGAATTCAATTCATAACTAAGGTATCCTGTAATATCTTCAGTGTTCGAACTTAATCCAATTATAAAATCCGCTATGTATTCCTTGGACTCAGTATTGAAATATTGAATAAACTTTGTTGATTGATTGAAAAATATTGGAAGCAAACCTGTTGCAAGAGGATCTAATGTGCCTGCATGCCCAGCTTTTTTAAAGTTGAGAATTTTCTGAGCTTGTTTAATTGAAGAAAAGGAAGTCTCGCCTTTATCTTTATTGAGCAAAAGTATTGTCATTATAGTTTATCTATAAGATCATCAATTTTTCTGACGGCATCAATATGCTCATCATAGAAAAACTTTAATTCAGGAACTTTTTTTAGGGGCAAATTCTTGGATAAGTCTTTTCTAATTTTCCAAGAATTCTCGTTTAAGAATACTTGCAAGTCCTTATTGCTCAAATCTGAATTAATTGTCGAAAAAAAAACTTTTGCGCTTGATAGATCCCTTGCTGTCTCTACATGGTTTATGCTTATGAAACCACACATCTCCCTTAAATCGCTGTTCTGAATACTTGATGCAATTTCTTTCTTAAGGTTATCATTTACCCTAATTATCCTATCTTTTTCCATCTTTTTTAAAGAGATCTTTTTTCTTCTTTTTGCTCGAAGTTTTCTATGATATCGCCAGCTTTAATATCTAAATAATTCTTTATACCTATGCCGCACTCAGTGCCATTCTGAACTTCTTTAACATCGTCTTTGAAACGTCTTAGTGAATCTAACTCACCTTCATGAATTACAACACTATCTCTAAGAACTCTTACGTGTTTTTCTCTTTTCACTGATCCTTCTGTCACCATACAACCTGCAACTAAACCAAATTCCGGTGATTTGAAAACTTCTTTTACTTCTGCCAAACCTAAAATCTTTTCTGAGTAAATCGGTTTTAGCAATCCAGATAGAAGTCTTTTTGTATCTTCAATAAGGTCATAAATAACACTGTAATAACTGACTTCAATTCCATTTGACTCTAAAAGTTTCTTCGCCTTGTTATCAGATCTTACGTTAAAACCAACTATTCTTGCACCGGTAGTTATTGCTAGGTTTACATCAGACTCAGTTATACCGCCAATACCTGAGCTAACGATGTCAACATCAACTTCTTCGTTTCCAATTTTTAATAAAGATGCATTAATTGCTTCATTTGTTCCTGCCACATCAGACTTAATAATTATTCTCAATTTATTAATTTTTTCTTGGTCGAGAAGATCAAAGGCTGATTGAGAAGTCATAACATTCTTATCAGACCGTTCTTTAAGATAAGCAACCCTTTCATCAATAAGTGCTCTAGCATCTTTTTCAGATGGCATAACATTAAAAACCTCACCAGCTGAAACACAATCTTCTAAACCTAATACCTCAACAGGCGTGGACGGACTAGCTTCTTTTACTGATTCTCCCGAACTATTTATAAGAGATTTGATTTTGCCTTTTTTTTCAGCGGCTACAATAATATCTCCGACTTTTAAGACGCCTTTTTGCACAAGAAAAGTTCCCAGTGGTCCTTTAAATTTATCTAATTCAGATTCTAAAATTACACCAGTAGCTAAACCATCGACTGGGACTTTTAACTCTAATAATTCAGATTCCAATTCAATTGCATTAAGCAATTCATCTATACCTTTTTTTGTTATTGCAGAGACTGGAATCATTTGATTTTTGCCACCCCAATCCTCTGGAACCAATTCATACTTTGCTAAATCTCCTTTAACTTTTTCAATATCAGCTGCTTCAAGATCAACTTTATTTATAGCAACTATAATCGGCACATTTGCTGCTTTAGCATGAGTTATTGCCTCTATTGTTTGGGGTTTAACGCTATCATTAGCTGCAACTACTAGGATCACAATATCTGTAGTATTTGCACCTCTAGCTCTCATAGCTGTAAATGCTTCATGTCCTGGTGTGTCTATAAAAGTAATCTTTCCTGATTTTGTTTTAACTTCGTATGCTGCAATGTGTTGAGTGATGCCTCCAGATTCACCATCAACAACATTTGTTGATTTTATTGCATCAAGTAATGAGGTTTTACCATGGTCAACATGGCCCATAACTGTTACTACTGAATGTCTGTTTTTTGGCTCATCTATATCTTTATAAACTACTTCATATGTTGGGTAATTTGTTTCCTCTTCAGATGTGCTTTGTTCTTCTTCAAATTTAACCTTGAAACCAAATTCTTCTGCAACTAAGACTGCCGTTTCCTGATCAACCTCATCGCTGAGAGATGCCATTTCTCCTAATTCCATTAATTTTTTAACAACTTCATTTCCTCTCTTACTGAGCTTTCTTGCTAAATCATTAACTCTAATTGAACCATTGATATTTACTGATTTTTCAGCCTTTTCCTTTTTTGGCTCTTCCTTCTTCTTGGTTTCTACCTTCACAGGCTTTTTCTCTGCTTTGGGAGCAGGTGCAGATGTCTTCTTTTCAGTTGAGGGCTCAAGTTTTTTTGGAACTTCTACCTTAGGTGTTGCTACTTGAGCAGGGGAATCTTTCGAGCTTCTAATATAAGCAAGGAGCTTTTGTTTATCTTCAGTTGAAACAAGATCATCTACACTAGTTTGCGACAATCCAGCTGCTATCATTTTTTCAAGAAGAGCGTTGGGATCTATCTTTAAGATTTCAGAAAGTTTTTTTACTGATACATCCACTTTGCTTCTCCTTAATTAAACCATGGCTTTCGAGCCTCCATTATAAGAGCTGATGCTTCTTTTTCGGTCACTTTTTCCGATATATCCATCAACTCCCCAACTGACATTTCAGCTAATTCATCAAGCTTTTTTATATTATTGGCACTTAATGCACTCAAAATATCATTAGTAATGCCATTTAAATTAACAAGATCATCTTCCATGGTTGGATCATTAAAATCAGCATTGAAGGCGTCTTGTAGCAGAAGCTCATTAGCTTTATCCATTACTTCAGTCAATCTTTTGTCCGTTGTGAAAATTTCTTTTGTTTTTTCAGCACTTGAGTCAACTAGCTTTTCTAAACTATCTATTTCGCTTGATACAATTAGTTCTTTTTCTTTGTCAGAAAGACCTAGTCTTGATGCTAAGGCATCGTATTTTTCAACTAATGTAGAATCTTGATATTCTTTAAATTGCTCTTTATTAAGGACTTGAAACGACCAACCAATCATATGTGTCATTAGTCTTAAATTCTGACCATTCTTCCCTATTATCTGTGCTTGGTTTTCTTCCTCAACTTCTAGAATTAATGTTGATGTTCTCTCATCTACTAAAATAGAAAAAATCTTAATTGGTGCGAGACAATTAACTACAAATTCAGCCGGATTATCACTATGAATGAAGATATCAATTCTCTCATTGCCAATTTCATTGGAAACTGCTTGGACTCTTGAACCTCTCATGCCAACGCAAGCTCCAACAGGATCTATTCTTCCGTCATAAGTTTTTACAGCAATTTTTGATCGATACCCAGGATCACGAGCAATAGCTTTGATCTCGATTGTGCCCTCTGAAATTTCAGGTACTTCTTGAGTGAATAATTGCACTACCAGCCTTTCATCTGTTCTGCTTAAGATAATTTGAGGCCCTCTTGGAGTTGTCACAATCTCTTTTATAACTGCTCTTACTCTGTCATTTAATTTAAATATTTCACCAGGAATAATTTGATCTCTTGGAATTTGGGCGTTCAAGTCCTCTTCAATTTCCAGAAGAAGAAAGTCCCTATTGATTCTTTTTACTTGACCAGAAATTACCTCTCCAACAAGGCTCTCATATTTCGCTGTAATTTTGCTTCTTTCAGCTTCTCTTACTTTTTGAATGATAACTTGCTTGGCTGCCTGTGCTGATATTCGACCAAAATCAATATTATCGATTTTTTTTGTAGCTAAGTCTTCTTCAACAGCATGATCTGAAAGCTCACTTGAAAGTATTTGGAATACATCACTTTCATCTATTTCATCAACAATGTTCCATTTTCTAAATGTTTCATACTCTCCAGTATTTCTATCAATTATGACATCAATTATTGCCTCATCATCAACAAGTTTCTTTGTTGCGCTGGAAATCGCTTCTTCAAGAGCTTGAAAAATAATATCTTTCTCAACTCCTTTCTCCATTGAAACCGAAGCAACTACTTCTAATATCTGTTTATTCATTCTTTTTTTTCTCTATTTGATCATCTAGATCAAGTTTACCTACTTCTATATTGCTAAATTCAAGCAATAGTGTTCCTCCTTCTGTTTTGACAGAAATTTCTGATTCCAAAACTTCTAGGAGAGTACCTTTTATTTTTCTAAGGTCATTGACCTTAGAGAAGAGTGTTAATGATACTACATCTCCAACAAATTTTTTATATTGTTTTTGATTAAATAATTTTCTATCTAATCCAGGAGAAGACACCTCAAAGAAAGCAAATTCTGAAAAAATGTCTTCATGTTGAAAATGATAGTCAATTTCTCTACTTACTTTGGTGCAGTCATTGATATCCACACCTTGTATAGCATCAATATAGATTCGCAAAAGCCTTCCTTTACCTTTTGCTGATCCGAACTCTATGCCCCAAAGTTCACATCCAGTTTCTTCGATAATTGGGGTCAAAAAGGCCTCTATGTCTTTCTTAATCATTATAGTTGGTAGCGGGGGATGGATTTGAACCATCGACCTCCGGGTTATGAGCCCGACGAGCTACCAGACTGCTCTACCCCGCAGTGACGTTAAAGGATAGTTAAAAGACTTAGAATGGTCAATATTTATAGACTATAATTTACTCTTTCTTCAGAAAAGCCGAAGTGGCGGAATTGGTAGACGCGCTATCTTGAGGGGGTAGTAAGCAATGCTTGTGAGGGTTCAAGTCCCTCCTTCGGCACCATTACTCTACAGGTGGTTCGTCAAGAAATTCTTCTATGACATCCTCTGTAACATTCAAAGTGAGTTCTTGCTTAGATAAGTATGCAACCATCAGAGCAAGAATAAAAAATACAGTAATTAGTCCCCAAACTAAGTTTGAAAGAAAGTTTGTTGGTCCTAGTGGTCCGAAAAGAGAATCTGAACTACCGCCTCCAAAAGCTGAACCAAGATCTGATCCTTTGCCTTGTTGCAATAAAATGGCACCTACAATTAGGACTGCAAGCACTACCAACAAAATATAGATCAATGTCATAACGCCGCTATCTTAGCAAATTCTTTAGGGTTTAGAGAAGCCCCACCAACTAAAAGGCCATTAATATCTGTTTTTTCATGTAAATCATCACAATTCTCAACATTTACACTACCTCCATAAAGAATTTCTATTTCTTGATCGAATTCAGATCTTAAGAAATCAACTACCTCATTTATGTCATCATTTTCAGCATGCTCGCCTGTTCCAATAGCCCAGATCGGTTCATAAGCGAAGATTATTTTCCCACGAAATGATTTAAAACTTGAGACTTGAGATTTAAGATAGCCAATTGTGTCATTATTTGTTCTAACTTCCTGCGGCTCACCGATGCAAACAATTGGTGTTATCTCATATTGAATTAGTTCATTAAATTTTTCCATTATCTCTGCATTAGATTCATTTAAATATTTTCTGGATTCTGAATGTCCAATAATGCAATATTTTATTTGTGTGTCTTGCAGCATTTTTGCTGATATTTGTGATGTATAAGCTCCATCTTTTTTTGAAGATACATTTTGGGCAGCTACATTTAAGTCATAACCATTAAACTCAGATAAATAGATATGTGGAATTGCCAAAATAATATTATTTTGTGATTTATGGTTCTGCTTAAATTCAAAAATCCAGTTTTTTATGAACTCTGATGAGCCATTCATCTTAAAATTGGCAACAATCGTCTTCGACATTATTTTATTAGGCTCTCGATTTTAGAGAAGATAGCTTCTTTATCACTATCAGTTTGCGCTTCTACCATGGCTCTAATTATTGGTTGTGTTCCTGATTTTCTTATTGATATTCTTGCATCTGGATGATCACTTTTTAGTTTTTCGAGATCACTACAAAATTCATTTGATTCTATTAGAGCTAAATCTTCAACTTCAAAATTCATTAATGCTTGTGGTTTATAATCAATTTTAGAGTGGATGTCTTTCACGTTTAAATCCAGTTCACTCAAGGCTGATAAAGTTTGAATTAGAGCAATATTAGCATCACCACTTTCGGAAAACTCCCTTTGTATAATGTGTCCAGAAGGTTCAGTGCCTAAGTTAAGATCATTTTTTACTAGCTCTCTAGATATAAATTTATCTCCTACTTTTGTTCTAATACACTCTATGTCGATTTTTTTTAACGCATCAATTGTTCCTTGATTAGTCATTTCTGTGCCCACAACTTTTTCAGATGACTCTTTACCTTGAATTTTATTTCTAGCTGCTAGAACATAGAGAATATCATCACCTGACATAACTCTGCCTTCTCCATCAGATAAGATTAATCTGTCACCATCGCCATCAACCGCTACACAATAATCAACATCATGTTCTTTGACATACTCATCAAATAATTCGTTTTTGAGCACAGCACAGTTTTCATTTATGTTGAACCCATCTGGATCACAGTTAATTGAGACAACATCTGCGCCTAATTCTCTCAATAACATTGGTGTAATTTTGTAATTTGCTCCATTTGCGGCATCAACAAGTATCTTTTTGCCTTGCAGGTTATAGACACCTTTTAATGTGCTTTTACAATACTCTACGTATCTACCTGAAGCACTATCAATTCTAAAAGCTTTGCCAAGTTCTTTTGCTCTTACGGGTTTGCTTGATTGATTAAGTCTGCTTTCAATCTCCTTCTCAAGATCCTCTGAAATTTTTCTTCCATGTCTATTAAAGAACTTAATTCCATTATCGTAAAAAGGATTGTGGCTTGCACTTATAACAACTCCAAATTGACCGGCATAAGTGGCTGTTAAAAAAGAAACTGCAGGTGTTGGTATTGGGCCAGCCAGCTTCACATCTATTCCAGCAGATATAAAGCCTGCTTGTAGAGCTGCTTCTAACATATAACCAGAAACCCTTGTGTCTTTGCCTATTATGACAGAATCATAGCCTTTTTCTTTGATTATCGAGCCCGTATGAAACCCTAATCCAAGGCAAAAATCGGGCGTAATAATAGTGTCTGCAGGCCCTCTAAAGCCGTCTGTACCTATTTTCATTTGTTAAGTACCTTGAACTGGTTTGGAAGAACTTGATACTTTCGATTTTGTTTTTGGACTTTGGTCATTATCATCGCTCTTATCTCTTGGAACTGCACCTGCCATTATATCTGAAATCTGTTCTTGATCTATTGTTTCATACTTCAGCAGGGCATCAGCCATATTATGCAACTTATCCATGTTAGCAGCTAATATCGATCCAGCTTTTTCGTAACAGCTTGTAATAATAGCTCTGACCTCATCATCTATTTGCTTTGCTGTTTCCTCAGAAAAAATACGTTTTTTTGCTCCAGCTGAACGACCTAAGAAAGGGTTTTCATCTTCATCGTCATATTTGAGTGTGCCAAGCTTATCTGAGAAGCCCCATTTAGTAACCATATTTCTGGCTAAATCTGTTGCTCTCTCGATATCATTTGAGGCACCTGTTGTTATACCATCTTTTCCATTAATTAATTCTTCTGCTACACGACCACCAAATAAACTCGTAATTTGACTTACTAATGCTGTTTTTGAATATGTGTAGACATCTTCTTCTGGCAAGAACATTGTAACGCCGAGAGCACCACCTCTAGGTATTATAGTTACTTTATAAACCGGGTTATGTTCAGGAAGGTTTAAGCCAACTATTGCATGTCCAGCTTCATGGTATGCAGTAAGTTTCTTCTGTTCCTCATTGAGAATCATCGATTTTCTTTCAGAACCCATCATTATTTTGTCTTTTGCAAAATCTAAATGCTCATGTGTCACTTTCTTCAAATTGTTTCTAGCTGCTAGAAGTGCAGCTTCATTCACTAGATTTGCGAGATCAGCTCCAGAAAAACCAGGTGTGCCTCTAGCAATAACACTTGGGTCAACTGACTTATCAATTGGAACTTTTTTCAGGTGAACGTTCAATATATGTTCTCTACCTTTGATATCAGGCAAACCAACCATTACTTGTCTATCAAATCTACCTGGTCTTAAAAGTGCTGCGTCTAGCACGTCTGGTCTATTAGTTGCAGCAATGACAATTACACCAAGATTTTCTTCAAAACCATCCATCTCAACAAGAAGCTGATTTAATGTTTGTTCTCTTTCATCATGCCCACCACCAAGTCCTGCACCTCTTTGTCTACCAACTGCATCAATTTCGTCTATAAAAACAATACATGGCGAATGTTTTTTTGCTTGTTCAAACATATCACGGACTCTTGATGCTCCAACACCAACGAACATTTCTACGAAATCTGAGCCTGAAATTGTAAAGAAGGGAACTTTTGCTTCCCCAGCAACAGCTCTAGCCAAGAGAGTTTTCCCTGTTCCAGGAGGGCCTACCATTAAAATTCCTCTTGGAATTTTTCCGCCAACTTTGATAAATTTTGCTGGATCTTTTAAAAAGTCGACTAGTTCTTTTACGTCCTCTTTGGCTTCTTCGCATCCTGCTACATCACTGAAGTTAGTTTTAACGTGTCCACCATCTAAAAGTTTCGCTTTGCTTCTGCCAAATGTCATTGGTCCACCTTTGCCACCAACGCCGCCTTGCATCTGTCTCATGAATAAGAAAAATATACCCAAGAGCAGTAGAAGTGGGAACGCCCCAATAAGTAGTTGTGACCAAACGCTTGGTTTTTCTAATGCTTCAAACGCTATTTCGACATCAGCTTCTGTTAAGCTCTCATTTAAATCTTGATCGCTTATATAAGCTGGTTTTTGTGTTGTGTATCTTGTACCGTTGAATCTTTCTACCTCGACAGTCATTTGATCGCCTTTGTAGACAATAGATTTAACTTTTTTTCCTTTTACTTCCTGCTTAAATTCTGAGTAAGTAAGCTCTTCTTTTACAGAACCACCAGAATAGTTATCGAGCAGCATGAACATAAGTAGTCCTGCTGTTAACCAAAATAAAAGGTTTCTCCCCAAATTTTTCATGTTTTCTTTATTTAGGGATTAATCCTAACAAATAAACCTCAGCAGAAGAAGTTTTTGAAGCTGGAGGCTTTTCAAGGAAAACTCGATGGAAAGAGCTCATAAATTCTTTTTTTAATTGTTTTAAATTTTGATTGTTAAATGTTTTTATCAATAGGGCACCTGATTTACTTAGTGCTGTTTTTGAGAGCTCAAGGCAAAAATAGTTCAAATCTTTATTGCTTTCATCATCTACAAGCTTAATACCTGATAAGTTCACAGACATATCACTCAAAATTAGATCAATATCTTTTTTTTCAGATTGAATGAGCTCTGAAAAGCCCTTGGCATATAAATCCAATTGAATAAAATCAATCCCTTCAACTTTATCCATTGGCAATATGTCGATTGCTTTACATACACAACTTGAGCTCTTTCTTTTTGAAATAACTTGTGACCATCCGCCTGGTGCACTGCCTAATTCAAGAATGGATGATGCTTTCTGTATGAGCTTATGCTTATCGTCAATTTGAATGAGCTTGTATGAAGCTCGAGATTTAAAACCCTCGAGTTTTGCTTTCTTTGCCCATGTATCTTGAATATCTCTCAAACCAATTTTATGTCAGTGATTTCATATTCTTTTAGGCCGCCAGGAGTTTCAACCTCAACGAATTCTCCTAACTCCTTTTTTATTAGTGATCTAGCCATTGGGGTTGTAAAGGAAATAGTATTATTTTCAATGTCAGCTTCGGCATCACCAACTATTTGATATGTTTTGATTTCTTCTGATTCAAGATCTTTAATGGTAACCGTTGATCCAAAAATGACCCTATCTTCGACACCCATAGTTGTATATTCGACAACCTGAGATATTGAAAGGACCTCTTCGAGCTCTCTTATCCTAGCTTCATTAAGACCCTGCTCTTCTCTAGCAGCATGATATTCTGCATTTTCTTTTAAATCACCATGGGCCCTTGCTTCTGAAATTGCATCTATGATTTCTTGTCGTTTTACGTTTTTGAGCTGATCGAGCTCCGATCTTAATTTTTTCTGGCCCTCTGGCGTTATTGGTCTTTTATCCATCTTTATGAAAGTTGTAAAGGTTTATAATTCCAATTCTCTACTCCTTTTTCTAAAGATTCAACAATTGCAAAGCCTCCTGATATTGTTGTTGTGAGATAAATACTGTGCTCAAGCGCAGATCTTCTGATTGAAAATGAATCCTTGATAGATTGTCTGCCTTCAGTGGTATTGATAATCATATCAATTTCTTTATTCAGGATAGCGTCAACAATATGAGGTCTACCATCGAGCACTTTGTTAATTATCCTTACATTAAAACTTTGATCCTTCAAAGCCTCAGCTGTTCCTTTTGTCGCAACAATATTGAAGCCCAAATCATGTAATTTTCTGCATAAGTCTGGTAGATATTTTTTATCATTATCTTTCACACTAACAAATACATTTCCAGAGGATGGAATAAGCTCACCTGCTCCTTTGATTGCTTTTCCAAATGCCTCACCAAAACAATCTCCTCTTCCCATTACCTCACCAGTTGATTTCATCTCTGGGCCCAAGATTGGATCGACTTTTCTGAATTTATTAAATGGAAAGACCGGAGCTTTAACAGCATAGTTGGTTGGCATAATTTCAGAATCAAGTCCCATTTCTTTCAATTTTTTTCCCATGATTACTTTTGAAGCTATTTTTGCCAGAGAATTACCGATGCATTTTGACAGAAAAGGTATTGTTCTGGAGGCCCTGGGATTGACCTCGATCATATAGAATTTGTTATCTTTTATAGCTACTTGTGCATTCATTAAACCAATAACGTTCAATTTTTTTGCAACAGCTTTAATCTCCTTTTTCAGAGCAAAAAGCTGTGTATCACCAACACTGTAAGGTGGGAATGAGCAAGAACTATCGCCAGAATGAATTCCAGCTTCTTCAATATGTTGAAGTACTCCGCCAATTAGTGCTTTTTCACCATCGCATACAACGTCAATATCAAGCTCAATAGCATCATCTAAAAACTTTTCGATTAATAACGGATTGTCTGCTGATATTTCTATCATATTCGTTAAATAATTTTTTAGATCATTATCAGTGTAAATTAACTCCATGGCTCTTCCACCAAGCACATATGATGGCCTAACAATGACTGGATAACTTAATTCTTCTACAGCTTTTTGTGCTTCTTCTGGTGTTTGAGCTATTCTGTTTTCAGGTTGCACAAAGTTAAATTCTGTAAGGAATGCTTTAAATTTTTCCCTGTTCTCTGCAATATCAATCGATGATGGTGGAGTACCTAAAATTTTTACACCGTTTTTTTCAAACTCTTCAGTAAGTTTTAATGGAGTTTGGCCTCCAAATTGAACGACAACACCTTCAGGATTTTCATGCCTTATTATCTCCAAAACATCTTCTGCAACTATTGGTTCGAAATATAACTTATCAGAAACGTCAAAATCAGTTGAGACTGTTTCGGGATTTGAATTGATCATTATTGTTTCAATATTTTCTTCTCTAAACGCCAGTGCTGCTTGTACACAGCAATAATCAAATTCAATACCTTGACCAATCCTGTTTGGACCGCTCCCTAAGACAACGATTTTCTTTTTATTTGATATTTCTGATTCATTAAATTGTTCATAAGTTGAGTACAAATAGTTTGTTGTGCTGTCAAATTCTGCAGCACATGAATCTACTCTTTTAAAAACAGGATGTATCTCTAATTCATAACGATGGTTTCTTACAGCCTCTTCTTTTACTCCGAGGAGATCAGCTATTCGAGCATCAGAAAAACCTTTCTTTTTCAAGGATAAAAGTAAATGATAGTTAAGATCTGATAATGTAAGTTTACTTATATGTGACTCATCTTCGACGATATCTTTTATCTGATGCAGAAACCATTTATCTACTTGGCAAGAATCAAAAATTTCTTGCATAGGCCAACCTCTTCTAAAAGCGTCAGCAATAAACCATAGCCTTCTTTCACCTGGTGTTGAAAGCTCAAGCTTTAATGCTCCATTTCCTTCATTATCTTTGAGAATACTAGATAAGCCATTTAAACCATTTTCCATTGAGCGTATAGCTTTTTGAAATGATTCTTGAAAATTTCTACCTATAGCCATGACTTCGCCAACAGATTTCATTTGCGTTGTTAGTCTTGGGTCAGTTTCTGGAAATTTTTCAAAATTAAATCTTGGTATTTTAGTTACAACATAATCAATTGTAGGCTCGAAAGATGCAGGAGTTTTGCCGTTTGTTATGTCATTCTTAAGCTCATCAAGTGTAAAGCCGACCGCCAGAAGAGCAGCAACTTTTGCTATTGGGAATCCTGTTGCTTTTGATGCAAGAGCAGAAGATCTACTTACCCTTGGATTCATCTCTATTACAACCAACCTGCCAGTTTCGGGATTTTGAGCAAATTGAACATTTGATCCGCCGGTCTCCACCCCTATTCTTCTTAAAATTTTGAAAGATGCATCTCTCATCTCTTGATATTCTTTATCTGTAAGTGTTTGTGCAGGAGCAACAGTAATAGAATCACCAGTATGAACTCCCATTGGATCAACATTTTCAATTGAGCAAACAATGATACAGTTGTCATTTTTGTCCCTTACTACTTCCATCTCAAACTCTTTCCAACCAACCAAGGACTCATCAATTAACAATTCTTTAGTAGGCGAAAGCTTTAAGCCATTCATACATATTTCTTCGAATTCTTTGAGGTTATAAGCAATACCACCACCTGTGCCCCCCAGAGTAAACGATGGTCTTATAACACATGGAAGACCAATGTCCTTATAAATCTTCCAAGCATCTTCCATGGAATGAGCAAATCCTGACCTAGGAGTTTCTAGGCCAAGTTCTTTCATACAATTATCAAATTTTTCTCTATCCTCAGCATTGTCGATTGCTTCTCTATTAGCACCAATCATTTCAACAGAATGCTTTTCGAGTATTCCCCTTTTTGCAAGTTCAAGTGAAACATTTAGACCAGTTTGACCTCCCATTGTTGGTAGAATCGCATCAGGTTTTTCTTTCTCAATTATTTTTTCAAGAGTCTGCCAATCGACTGGTTCGACATAAGTTGCATCTGCAACTTCTGGATCCGTCATAATTGTGGCTGGATTTGAATTAACTAATACAACCCTATAACCATTATCACGAAGAGCTTTACAAGCCTGAGTACCAGAGTAATCAAACTCACATGCTTGGCCAATTATTATTGGTCCTGAGCCAACTATTAAAATAGTTTTTAAGTCATCTCTTCTAGGCATTCATATCCTTAAAAAATCTCTCAAATAAAACTTCAAATTCCTTTGGTCCTGGACTTGCTTCAGGATGACACTGAATGGAATAAAATGGTTTGGCATTGTGCTCAATCCCTTGTATCGAACCATCAAATAGGGATCTATGTGTAATATTTAAATCATCTCTATCAGTAATTTCAGATACTGCGAAATTATGATTTTGAGATGTGATAAAAACAGTGTTTGTCTTAAGATCATGTACAGGGTGGTTAGCTCCATGGTGACCAAATGGCATTTTTTCAATATTTAAGCCATAAGCCAATGACATTATTTGATGGCCCAAACATATTCCAAAAATTGGCACGTCAAGACTCATCATCTTTTTTACTTCACTAACTGCACTTGAGAGAACTTGCGGATCACCAGGTCCATTTGAAAGAAATATTCCATCTGGTGCCATCATTTTGATCTCTTTTGCAGTTATGGAAGGAGGAACCACTTGTATATCTCCGCCCATATTTTTCATAATTCTCAAAATATTTTCTTTCACTCCAAAATCCACGGCTACAACTTTAAATTGCTTAGTGGTTTTTGGTTTACCGAATGAATAGGCTGTATTTACTGAAACGTTTTTAGTAAAGTCTTTACCATCCATACTACCGAATTTTTTAATTTCAAATTTTGCTTCCTCGTCAGTGATTAGTTCTGAAGGATATATGGCTCCAATTTTGCAACCATTGTCTCTAAGATGTTTTGTGAGGTGTCTTGTATCAATATCAGAGATACAAATTATTTTTTGTTCAATTAAAAAATCTTGCAAACTCATTTTTGATCTGTAATTACTTGGGAAGTCGCAGAAATTTTTGACTATTAAACCTCGAGCAGAAATTTTCTTTGACTCATTATCTTCAAAGTTTATTCCTGTGTTTCCAATATGAGGATAGGTGAAAGTTATTATTTGACCGTCATAAGATGGATCAGTGAGTATTTCTTGATAGCCTGTAATTGCAGTATTGAAAACTACTTCGCCAACACCAATTTTTTGAGAACCAAAACCAATGCCTTCGAATGAAATTCCATTCTCAAGTAGGAGCTTTGCTGCAAACTTCATTTTCGCTTCCGAATACTATAAAGAAGTTAGAACATAATTTATAGATCATTTAGAATATCACCCTATGTCAATTTCAATTAAAACCAAAAAAGACATCGAAAATATGAAAATTGCAGGTGGAAAAGCTGCAAGTGTCTTAGATATGATTGAAGAATATGTTGTACCAGGGGTAACGACAGCTCGCCTTGATGAAATTGCATTTGAGTACATTACTCAAGAATTGAAATGTATACCGGCAAACATTGGCTACGGTGGCTTTCCCAAAACATTATGTACATCGGTGAATAATGTTATTTGCCATGGAATACCAAGTGAAGATAAGGTTTTAAAGAATGGTGATATCGTCAATATAGATGTAACAGTTATTGACAACGAATGGCACGGCGATACTTCAAGAATGTATCATGTAGGAAAAGTTCCAGCTCATGCAGATAGATTAGTTCGAATCACAAAAGATTGTTTGTTTGCTGGCATAGAGGAAGTTAAACCAGGAGCTTCACTAGGTGATATAGGTGCTGCTATACAAGAATTAGCTGAAAAAAATCATTACTCAGTCGTCCGTGACTACTGTGGTCATGGCATCGGCAAAACCTATCATGAAGAACCTCAGATAATGCACTATGGCAAAAGGGGTCAAGGCATAATCCTTAAAGAAGGTATGTGTTTCACTATTGAGCCTATGATTAATCTAGGAACCTATCAGACAAAAATCTTAAATGATGGATGGACCGTGGTCACCAAAGATGGAAAACTTTCAGCTCAATGGGAGCACAGTGTTGCAGTCACTAATAATGGCTATGAAATACTAACTTTAGGCCAAAGAGAGAAATAATGAAATTACCTATCGCAGCTTATGGAATTGCCCTTTATGACGAAATTGGTTTTTTGAGAGTTGATTATGCTTTTGATGGTGAACTTACATTAATCGAAACCGATAGTAAAACAAACGGCTGGGAATACGACGAGGAATGGGAGCATTTTGACAAAGATAGATTGGAAGTAATCCAAGAAGGAAGCAGGAAGATTAAACCCGTAATAACACATTTAGTTGATGACCAACCTTTAGAAGATGTTCCAACTGCTTGGCTTAAACTTCAGCTTCTTTCAATGAGATATTTCAAACCAAATGAATTAAATCTTGAAAATATTTTTGAAGTTTTGCCTAATTTAATCTGGGGGCAAAATTTTATTGATAGAGCTCCCGCAGGATCAATGAAGAGCAAGCCATTTGAGTCTGGTTTCTCAGGTGCTAAATCAGTTGATAAGTTTCCACCTATGACTGATTACGTTGTCCCAAGTGGAGTAAGAATTGCAGACACAGCTAGAGTAAGACTGGGAGCTTACCTAGGCGAAGGAACAACAGTAATGCATGAAGGTTTTGTAAATTACAATGCAGGAACTGAGGGACCAAATATGATTGAAGGAAGAATTTCTTCAGGTGTTTTCATAGGGAAAGATACTGATTTGGGTGGAGGCTCATCAACGATGGGTACACTATCCGGTGGAAATGAAAAGATAATTTCTGTGGGTGAAAGATGCTTGCTAGGTGCAAATTCCGGCATTGGAATTTCGCTAGGAAATGATTGTACAGTTGAGGCTGGATTATATCTAACTGCAGGAACTAAAGTCACCTTAGTAGACAATGAAGAAAAGATTGTAAAAGCGCTAGAGCTCAGCGGAAAAGATGGTATCTTATACTATAGAGACTCATTAAGCGGAAAGGTATGCGCTAAAGTTAACAATACTCAATTCAAATTGAATAAAGCTCTGCACGAAAATAACTAATTTGGAAATAAAATTTACTCAAGACTTAGTCAGAAAAAAATCAATAACTCCAGATGATGGCGGCTGTTTGAATTACATTCAGGAGTTTCTAGCTTCGAAAAATTTTGAAAGTGAAATATTAACTTACGGACGTGTTAAAAATCTATGGAGCATCAATAGGAAAGCAGGACCTTTACTAATTTTTTTAGGTCATGTAGATGTAGTCCCCACTGGGCCTGAAGATAAATGGGAGCATGATCCTTTCTCAGGTCATGACGATGGTGAATTTATTCATGGTAGAGGAACGGGTGATATGAAAGGAGGTATAGCTTGCTTTATGTCAGCACTAGCCAGAATTGATCCAAATGATCTTAATTTCTCTTTGGGTTTTATTATTACATCAGACGAAGAAGGGCCCTCTCGTGATGGAACAGTAAAAGTAGTTGAAGAGCTAATTAGTAGAAAGGAAATAGTTGATTATTGTCTTATTGGCGAACCCTCAACACTTGAGAATGTTGGTGACAATATAAGGATAGGTAGGAGAGGATCAATTAACATCGAGCTGGAAGTCCAAGGCAAACAGGGGCATGCAGCCTACCCTGCTAGAGTAGATAATCCCATACATAAAGTTGTGCCATTTCTTGAAAGACTTTTGAAAGAGGAATGGGATAAAGGTAATGAGCACTTTCCACCAACATCACTGCAACTCACAAATATCACCGCTGGAGTAGGCGCTCACAACGTGACACCGAATAACCTCAACTTGAAATTCAATCTACGTTATTCACCTGAGATAACTGCATCACAAATAGAAGAAAAAATTACTAACTTCCTTCATGAAGAAGGTGTCAAACATAAAATTTCATTTGAATCGAATGCATTGCCCTTCTATTCAAAGCCTGCCCTTTTGACAAAAGTTGTCCAAAAAAGCATTAATGATGTTCAAGGCTTTGATCCAACTATTTCATGTTCAGGTGGAACTTCTGATGGAAGATATATATCAAAAACCGGTTGTGAGATTGTAGAGCTTGGGCCCAAATTTGAAACAATACATAAAATTGATGAAAAGATTGAGAAAGAAGAATTGGAACGATTAACAGATATTTACCATCAAATCTTATTAAATCTTAATGAAGAGACAATTACTTAGACTTTTTGTATAGAATAGACAGTGTCGAAATATGAGAATGAGAAATTTATTAGCTTTAATGTCACTTTTTATCATTGCAGCATGTAGTGATAAAGAGGAGCCATTAGAAGAGCTTACTGTTGAGCTTACCGCAAGTTCTGAAACAGTAAACTATGGTGAAACCTTTACACTTACATGGAGCTCCAATGCTAGCCAGTGCTATGCACAAGGTAGATGGTCTGGGGAGAAGCCTACCAGCGGTTCTGAAGAGATAGAAAACAAAAGAGGCGGTGACTCACCTTATGTTTTGGAATGTCGCAGAAATAATGAATTTAAAAACCAAGCTGTCACTGTCACCATAATAAAAACAGTTGCTGACTATTTCATATTTTCGCCGCCAGCTGATGAGCCAGATTTTGTCATAGAGTATGCTGCTGATGAGAAGGTAAATTTTTCTAGTGAAGCTAGAGGCGATTTTAACGATGATAACCTTCCCGATGTTGTATTTGGGGTCCAAGTAAGAAAAATTGCTGATAATTCACTCGTTCAATCAAGATTAATACAATTTTTAGGAGCACCTTTACCGCTTCTAACTGAAGTTACAAACGACGACTGTGATGCTATTAGCAGCCTGACGCCAAAAGATTTAGATGGAGATGGATTTACAGATTTAATAGCTACCACAACCGACTATGAAAGACAGAATTTAGGTGTATCAAAAGTTTGTTTCTTTAAAGGGGCTGAAACCGGTCTTGCGCTTGATAATGAATTCGTAACTAATGATACCAATTTAGATCTTGCTAACGCAGATGTTCGAATAGCCGGCCTCATAGACCGAAATAACAACGCTGTTTTAGATATTTACCTACTGACATCAACAAATGAATATTGGATAGAAATTGGGGCAGAAGATGGTCCAAAACTTGAAGAATTTCAATATGATGGGGCACTACTTGCTGACCAAACTATTACCAATATAGCTGGTTTTGATTTTAATGTAGATTCAAATCCTGACGTCGTATTTGCAACTTATGACAGCGCTGATTTGGGCAGATTAATCTCTGTTCCAAAGTCTGGTGACGGCACAAACTGGGCTGAAGGCCAAGTATATGAAAATGTACCTACATTAAAAAATGTTACTTTTATTGAGTTTGATCAAGATGAATTCTTAGATGTGTTTGTCATGGGTGATACTGCCCCAACAAATTTTATTGATCCAAGTGCAACTTCAACATTTAAAGTTTATGAAGCTGGTGAAGTTAACATTCTGGAGAATGAAACTGATATTGATTTCTCACTTAAATCTGTTGGCTCACTTAACCACGAAATAATTCAAGCTGATTATGATCAAGATTTCGACGGTGGTGATATTCTTGTTTCCTTTTTAGATTTTGGTGAAGTGACAGCAAAATTCTTAGTGGTAGAAAAGCAAGAAACTACTGATGAAGATGATGTTACAACTTATCAATATGTTGCAAATACAGATGAGGAACTAAACTTGGAAAATGTTCCAGTAGGGCAAGCATTTACTGTTTTTATCGATTACAACAGAGATTTTGATATCGATGTTTTATTTATTGAAAAGGGCGAGCCAAATACTGAAACAGGCTTAACTCCGCTGAGGTTCTTTATTCAAGAAAACCAATCTAATTAATTCTTAATAGATACAAATAAAAATAGTACAGCTGCTATTAGCACAGGAGCGATAAGAACTATTTTCGTAAAGTTATTGTTAGCAATTCTCTTTTTAG
This sequence comes from uncultured Gammaproteobacteria bacterium, assembly GCA_913052565.1. GTDB lineage: Bacteria > Pseudomonadota > Gammaproteobacteria > Magnimaribacterales > TMED112 > TMED112. The sequence continues at coordinate 52,388 of CAJXFH010000001.1, forward strand.
AATCTGAATAATTATTAAGAAAATGAAGAAAAATGATTAAGATGGAAAAGAAAACTAAAACTGAAAATTCACCAACTTCTTCTACCATACAATAAAGTATATAAAAAAAGGGCAGTAATCTCTCACTGCCCTTTTCTTAGTAAATTAAGTCTAGGTTTCAGCTTCAGCTTTCACACTGTCTGCCGTTCTGGCTATGCCGAATGCAGCAACCGCGACTAGAGCTAAACCAATCACAACATAGTATTGAATCATAAATTCAAATACAGGTGATATGCTGTCCAGTCCTTCACCTAATGCTTCGCCACCAAGTAACCCTGCAAGCACTCCGCCAATTGCTGATGCAAGGAACCATAAGCCAAACATTTGCCCAACATACTTTCTTGGTGCATATTGAGAAAATGCTGAGAGCCCAATTGGTGATAAAGCCAATTCACCCCATGTTTGCAGCAAGTAAGTAATGATTAACCATTGCATGCCTACTGGGCTTACTTCCATTGCTAGATTAACTGCATAAATCATGACAACAAAACTTAAGGCCATGAAGAATAAACCAATAGCAAATTTTACTGGCAGTGATGGGTCTAGATTCATACGACCAAGATGCATCCAAATACCAGCAAATATAGGTGCAAAAATCACAACAAAGATTGGGTTTGCAAATTGCAACCAACCAATTGGGATTATGTAACCACCTACTGATAGATCTGTATAGTCTCTGGCAAAGATACTTAATGAACTTGCTGACTGATCAAAACCTGACCAGAATGCAGCTGCACCAATGAAAAGAATTAGCAGTAAGAAAAGGTTTTTCTTTTCAACATTTGTTAAGCCTGCAAATAGGAATAAGTAAGAAAAATAAACAAAAGCTACCCCAGTAAGGAATACTGCAAAATTTTCTGCAAAAGCTTTTGGCTCTACTGTTATGATTCCCATGAGCCCAAGACCAATTACTACCACCATTAAGACAGCTGTAATTTTTGACCATTTTATATATGAATCTCTTTGTGCTTCTGGCATATCATTTGGTTTATTTCCAGCTTCGCCAAGCAAATGTCTGAAATTTAAATATTGCAAGACACCGAAGAACATTCCAATACCAGCTGCACCGAATCCCCAGTGCCAGCCAATCTTTTCTCCAAGGTACGAACAGATTAGGAAGCCTAAAGTTGAACCAATATTGATCGACATATAGAAAATTGTGTACCCTGCTTGGACTCTCGAGTCGCCTTTTTTATAAAGCTGGCCCACAATAGTCGAAATATTTCCTTTCAAAAGACCTGTTCCTAAAACCACAAGAATTAAGCCAAGGAAAAAAGTTTCAGTTAGTGGCATTGCGAGCGTAAAGTGTCCCATTGCTATTATTATGGCGCCGATCAGGACGGCTTTCTGATGCCCTAAGACATTATCAGCAAGCCAACCACCTGGAATAACCATAAAGTAGACCATTCCGACGTAAATACCGTAGATAGCCTGAGCATCAACTTGTGACCAGCCTAATCCAGGGTTAAATCCTGTTACCGCACCTGTCATATAAAGGACAAGTAAAGCTCTCATTCCGTAATAAGACATTCTTTCCCACATCTCTGTGAAGAATAAAGTCACCATCCCTTTCGGATGTCCAAAAAACCATGTATCGTTTGTTGTAAGATTATTTTGATTACTCATAAGTACGAATTAATTTAGCATAGAATGAAAAATAAATTCACCTATCCTGGGATATTTTCCCGCTTAATGTCTTTTACATATGACATTTTTTTACTTATGGCTCTCTGGTTCTTGGTAGGATTCATTTTCTTGGGTTTGTATAAGCTGGTTTTTACTGAAAATGATTACTTTCCTCCTCCTCTTGGGGCACTACTTATCCTTCTAACTACCGTCTATTACTACGCTTATTTTTGGTCAATGGGCAGGAATACATTAGGTATGAGCACGTGGAGTCATTTAATTATTAAAAACGATGGAAGTAAGCTCACTTATAAATTGGCATTTTTTAGACTCATGCTCTACCTATTAACTAGTGTGATTGGCATGCTTTGGATTTTATTCGATAAAGAAAACAGATGTTTACCAGATAAAATTTTAGGCCTAAAAGTTATTAAAAAAAGAAGCGTTTCCTAAAAAGGTAGTAAATCAAAATCAATAGAACAGGGAATGCCTGTAAATAGAATGGTAGAAGAAATACAGCTATTGAGTCAGCAAAAACAGATTCTATAAAGCCATAAATTAAACAGGCTCCAAATCCATAAATAATAATTCTATTCACATTCAAGGTTTTAGTGAACGAGAGCAAAATTTCCAATCCAACTAAAAAAATAACAAGGTAAGACAGAAAATTTAAACTCCGTCTGAGTAACTCAGTTTTCGAAACCAAACTAAATTTTTCAAAGGAAGAAGATGAATTTTCAATTAATTCTGAAAAAGACAAATGTTTAATGTTTGAATTGTAATTTAATTTACTAAACGCCCCACTGTATTGATCTTTAATTTCAAGGTCACCTTCTTTCGAAAATTTCAATGACAATTCTTCAGAAACTAAAACAAAACTTTCAGAATCAGGCTTCTGAATTTCGATTATTACAGGAGTATTTTCAGTCGTATTTGAGACCTTAGATTTTCTTAGCTCAACAGCAGATTTTGTTAGGTCTGGCACAATAAATTCATAGGAAGCAGTAGATAAAAGAAAAACCGGGGCAAATATCATAATAGTGTATTTGGTTTTATTTAAGCCAGCTTGACGAACAGTATTAAAAGCTCTTAAAAAACTTGCATCCACAAATATTGCTAAAAATCCAACAACGGCTGCAATGTAAATAAAGCTTCGCATTCTATATGGTTCTGTAGCTACTAAAAATGAAAGAGCGTCCAGGTAGGTATAGTTTTCGTTTATATTTTTTATTTCGGAAAAGAAATTAAAAGCAAAATCAATTGCGGAAATTATCAGTAGAGCTCCAAGGAAAGAGAGCATGGATTTTTTAAAGATATATTTATATGCCTTCATAACCAAGAACCTTTTTGACTGTCTTCAATGTGAGCATGCAAGTAATGCCGAGCATCAATATGTGAATACTTAAAAAATCTGTTAGCAAACCTTCAGTATCTTGTGCATCTGATTCAAACGCAGAAAGAGTCAGCAACAAATACATAATATTAATGACTGCTAGAAAGAAGTATGTTTTTTCACGACCAAAGAAAGAGCTATAACTAGAAAAAAAGATTGAAAAAATAAAAGTGATAATACAAAAAATTGGGATGGTGAACCTTATTAAAAGTTCTTTAAGATTTGAAATATTTAAATCTTTTATCAAGCTAATTGTAGATACGTATTCATCTGATGAATAATCCTGTATAGGAATATCTGCTTGAGAAAATTTTGAAATTGCATTTCTATCGTTATCAAATAAAAAACCATCACTGAGTATCAGACTGAAACCATTTTTTGTCTTATTAATTACAGCTGTATCACCATAGATAAATTTGTCGATCGATTGAGACTCTATAAAGATCAAATCCCTATATACATCATTCTCTTTTGTGCCATATACGTTGAAACTGTCAGATTGAAGAGCAACTAAACCTGAAGGCGTCAAAATTTTCGATGCAAATGAATTATCTTTATCTAATAAATCCTCACCCTGACTTGTAAAATATGGGGAAACAAATGCACTCAAAAGTGTAGAAATTCCAAAAATACCAATGAGCACCCACTTTTGCCCCAGAAGTATTGCACCAGCAGATAATGAGCCAGCCCTTAAAACAGGATCATGGTTCTTAAACAAAGGCGTCATTACGAAACCAATAGCTAAAAAAACACTTATTGGAAACACTAAATTAAGCAATCCAGGAGAAAATAAAATTAGTGCAAAAAAGATGTTTTCGGCTGAAATCTTGCCTACTTCAGCCTGTGAGAGAAAAATGTTAAATCGAGAAAGTAGCACTAATCCAAAAAGAACTAGTGAAACCCAGCAAATGTTTACTATAATTTCCTTACTGATATAACGTGAAATAATCACTTCTTAAGGATATCAAAAAGGAGAAAAAATGGCATTTTATAAAGCACTAGAAAATATCGAACTGAAAAAATATTCAGAAGCATCTGAGGAAAACTTTGGGGTAGTTTTTTATTCAAAAGGTTCACTTAAAACAACAAAACTATTTGACAAGGCTGTAAAAGAAAAAGTTTCAAAATTTTTTGCAGACGAATCTAAATCAATTCTTATGGTTTCAAAGGAATTCTCTGATCTTTCCAGAGATGTTCTGTTTGTAAGAGATTTTGATAAGAAAAAACCAAATCATAAAGTTGAAGGTTGGATTAATCGTATCTTTATGCATCTGGACAAATACAACGTTGAAACAGCAAGTATTTTTGCTGATACCTCCAGCTTAATCAAAGACAAAAACTTTGTTTTTAATCTGGCTAAGTACGCAGAAAAATCTACCTATAGATACACAGATTCAAATCCTAATACCAAAAAAAATGCCATATTAAAAAATCTCGATATTTGTGTAGAGAAAAGTAGTGCTGCATTGAAAAGATCAGTAGAGCTGGGATTGAACGTTGGAAGAGGAGCAAATACTGCGCGTAATCTTGGTAATAGGCCAGCAAATTATGCGACCCCAACTTACATAGCAGACCAAGTTGTTGCCTTAGCTAAAGACATAGGCGGCTTTAAAGTCGATGTTTTAGAAGAAAAGGATATGAAAAAACTTGGTATGGGCTCACTATTGTCTGTTTCAGAAGGAAGTGTTGAGCCAGCTAAGCTTGTCACTATGGAATACAAAGGCGGCAAAAAAGGTGCGAAGCCAATTGTGCTTGTTGGTAAAGGAGTCACTTTTGATACAGGAGGCATTAGTCTTAAGCCAGGCCTGAAGATGGACGAAATGAAATGGGATATGTCAGGAGCCGGTTCTGTAATCGGCACTATGTGTGCTGTTGCAGCCTCAAAATTGCCTGTGAATCTTGTCTGTGCTGTTGGTTTGACAGAAAATATGCCAGCAGGAAATGCAACTAAACCAGGTGATGTAGTAACTTCTATGTCAGGACAAACTATCGAAGTTCTTAATACTGATGCAGAAGGTAGGTTGGTCTTATGCGACGTGCTTACATACATAGGTAAATATGATCCAAAAGTTGTGATTGATACAGCAACACTGACAGGCGCAGTAATTATTGCTCTGGGCAATGTTGCAGCTGGAGTCATGGGTAATGATCAAAAACTTATAGATAAGATTCTTGAAGCTGGACACGTGTCAGGTGAAAAAGCATGGCAATTGCCGCTTTGGGATGAATATCAAAGTTATCTCGATTCAAACTTTGCTGATATTGCTAACATTGCACCTGGTAGAGCAGCTGGAACTATTGAAGGAGGCTGTTTCTTGTCAAGATTTGCAGAAGATTACAAATGGGCTCATGTTGACATTGCTGGCGTAGCAGATATTGGTGACGGAAAAAATAAAGGATCAACTGGTAAGCCTGTTGGTCTCTTGTTTGAGTATGTAAATAGTAATCGTTAATGGCAGCAACGTTTTTTTCAGGCTTTAAAGACCAAAAATCTGCCCTAAATTTTTTACTAGATAATATTTATACTGGGTTTCAAATTCATAACTCAATTTGTGTGGTATTAAAGGACGAAAGACAACAAGAAAACTTTAAAAAAGCCCAACAGCAGAAATATTTTGAGAACTCAAAATTAGAATATCTCTACGATAAAAATATTTCTTTTATAGCAGAAGAACCATCGAGTCCTTTCGATGAAATACATATTTTTAGTGATAAGGTCATGCAGCTTTCAGCTGAACTAAGTGATGAAGTATATGTTTATACCACTAGCTCTGACGAAGCAGTCAATAAAGCTTCGAGAGAGCTCTATGCTAACCTGAAGAAAGATAATTTTGAGTTAAAACACGAAGCAATCTAATGGAAGCAAAATATTTCCCAATTCAAATAGAAGAAAAATGGTCAAAGATTTGGGCAGAGAGAGATTTAACTAAACCTAATTCTGACGATCATTTCTCTCAAATAATTCCTCCACCAAATGTAACTGGCACCTTGCATATGGGGCATAGTTTCCAATACGCGATTATGGATTTTTATACTAGGTATCATCATATGAAAGGTACTGATGCCTATTGGCAAGTAGGAACAGACCATGCTGGTATAGCAACACAAATGGTTGTTGAAAATAATCTGCTTAATGAAGGCAAAACCAAGGATGCTTTAGGACGTGAAAAGTTCTTAGAGGAAGTATGGAAATGGAAGGATTACTCTGAAGATAAAATTTCTTCTCAAATGAAAAGATTGGGTATTACAGTTGAATGGGATAAGTATCGTTTCACTTATGATGACGAATTTTGTGAAGGGGTAACAAAAGCTTTTGTAGAGCTCTATAGAAAAGAAAAAATATATCGAGGTTATAGGCTTGTTAATTGGGATCCTTCACTCAAGACTGCCGTTTCAGACCTTGAAGTTATACGTCAAGAGAAAGATGGTCTGCTTTGGCATATATCTTATCCATTAACTGATTCTGATGAGTGCTTGATTGTTGCAACTACCAGGCCTGAAACAATGTTTGGTGACATGGCCGTTGCAGTCAATCCAAAAGATGAGAGATTTAAACAGCACATTGGTAAATTTGTCGAGCTGCCATTTGTAGGCAGAAAGATTCCTGTGATTGGAGATGAATACGTTGATATGGAATTTGGAACAGGTTGTCTAAAGATTACACCAGGGCATGATTTTAATGACTACGAGATCGGCAAGAAGTATGCGCTACACGAAGTAGATGGCGTTGTTCACACATCAGATAAACTCGAGGACTTCGAACCAATAAATATTTTTACGGACGAAGCTTTTTCAAATGATAATGTTCCTGCTCCATTCAATAACCTAGATCGCTTTAAAGTTAGAAAAGCAGTCCTTGAAGAATTAAAAAATAAAGATCTCCTAGTGCATGAGGAAAAGCATCATATCAGTGTGCCCCGAGGCGAAAGATCAAATATAGTTATTGAGCCAAAACTAAGTTATCAGTGGTACGTTAAAACTGAAGACATGGCCAAACAGGCAAATAATGCAGTCAACAACGGCGAGGTCGTATTTCATCCAAGCAATTGGGATAAAACCTATTTTAATTGGATGGATAACATTCAAGATTGGTGTATTAGTCGTCAAATTTGGTGGGGCCATAGAATTCCGGCTTGGCATGACAACGAAGGCAACACTTATGTTGGTTTTGATGAAGCAGAAGTCAGAGAATTTTATAGCCTGGATGACAGAGCTTTAAAGCAAGAAGAAGATGTGCTCGATACTTGGTTCTCAGCCTCACTATGGCCATTTGGCTCATTGGGCTGGCCAAAAGATACTGAAGATTTTAAAAAGTTCTTCCCTACTACACTTTTAGTTACTGGCTTTGACATTATCTTTTTCTGGGTCGCACGGATGATGATGATGAGCTTAGAATTCACTGGCAAGGTGCCTTTCAAAGATGTCTATGTGACAGGTCTAATTAGAGATGAAAACGGCCAAAAGATGTCAAAATCCAAAGGTAATATTATTGACCCAATCGATTTAATTTATGGCATAGACCTAGAAGACTTAGTAACTAAAAGAACTACAAATTTAATGCAAGAGGGCCTGGCTGAAAAGATTGAACGTAAAACTCGCAAACAATTTCCTAATGGGATTGAGTCTTATGGCACTGATGCTGTTCGAATGACTTTCTTTTCACTTGCAACTCATACACGTGATATAAGTTTTGAGCTTGGACGACTTAAAGGCTACCGAAATTTTTGCAATAAAATCTGGAACGCAGCTAGATTCATAAATAACTATCCCATGGAATCAAGTGAGTTTGTTGCTAAAAATGAGGCCGATAAGAAAATTGAGGAAAAATTTAATCAAGTTTCAGCACAGATTCAAAAAAATATCGAAGAGTATCGATTAGACTTTGCCATGAATGAAGTTTATGAATTCTTTTGGGGTGAATTCTGCGATAAATACATTGAAGAATGTAAAGCGTCTGGTGAAACAGCAAACTTACACCCAATGCTCAAGAAATTATTGCTTCTAATGCATCCCTTCTGTCCTTTTATTACTGAAGAGATCAATGAACTTATTTTTAAAGACGGTTCATTGATGGATCTTTAAAAATACTTAAGAGCCCTTACAAATATTTGATGGCAAAAACATTATTAATTGGTGCAAATTCAACGATAGCCAAAGCTTTACAAGAAATCTCAGACAGAGAATTTATCTGTGTTGCTAGATCTGAGGGTACGCTCGATTTGGAGGGTGATTTATCTGAACTTGATGATATCTCAGATATAAATGGTCTGGTGTACTTTCCGGGCACAATCAATTTAAAGCCATTTACAATGCTGAAAGAGGATGACTTCACAAGAGATTTTCAAGTAAATGTTCTGGGAGCAGCTAAAGTTGTTAAAAAAGTTATAAATAAACTAAAAGAATCTAATGGAGCAAGTGTAGTATTTGTTTCATCTGTTGCTGCAAACCTTGGGCTGCCTTTTCATGCAAGCATCGCTGCTTCAAAATCAGCATTGGAAGGCATGTCAAAAGCACTAGCGGCTGAGTATGCAAATGCAAAGGTTTGCTTCAATCTTGTTGCACCAAGTCTGACAAAAACTAATCTTTCCACCAACCTACTCAAAACTGAAAGGCTTATTGAAGCAAGTAAAGAGAGAAATCCTATGAAAGAAATAGGTGAGCCAGAAAAAGTAGCAAGAACAATAGATTTTCTTTTAGATGCCCACAACAACTGGATGACTGGTCAAGTTATTCACATTGACGGTGGTATGAATAATTTGAAATAAACTACTCAATAAGTTTATTTGGATCTTTTTGGGAAACTTCCCATCGCTTTCTAAGATAATTGCAGTTTTCACATGAACTTGCTGGTTTAGGCATGTCTCCATCTAAAGTATTTTTTGCGTTTAAGACAGCTTCTTCAACCCAACTGTTATCACACTCTAACCTTACTAGATGCAAGTCAAAGGTTAATTGTTGATTAAACATTGGTTCATGCTTTTTACCATTGTAGTAAACCAAATAGCCCTCTGAAGCTACTTCAAAACCATTCTTCTCTAGCAACCATTGATACATTTCAAGTTGTCTTTGATAGCCCTTAGCGTATTCCCATTTAGAGTATGTGTCTTCCCAATCAAAAACATTTTTAGATGTAGATTTAACATCTACAACGATGAGTTCTCCACTTGGTTTCTGCCAAATATCATCAACAGCACCACCAAAGTTATAGCCAGCTTCTTCATTGATAAATCTAATACCTTTGAAATTATTACGCCACTCATCCATTTTTTCATGTGCAAATGGCACAGCTTCAATTCCATGCTCTATAAACATTGGGTGTGGTTCGGCTTTAGCACGGTAATGATCAAATTCATTTTTACAAAGATTATCTACAGCACTATTGAGTGTGAAAGGTAGACTCGGTGGTCTGATTTTATGTTTGTAAGCAAGATAAAAACACCTTTGGCAATTTAAATGTTGCTCAACTGCTGATCTGCTTATCTTATGCATTTCTTAACATCTCAATATGAGGGATATCATCCTCTAAGTATTCCTCACTTGCCTTAATAAAGCCAAACTTTTCGTAATAATTTTCTAAATAGCTCTGTGCAGATATTCTTATAGCTTGCGCACTTTCTTTTTGTACTAAATCTATGGCTGCGTTTATGACTTGCTCAGCTATTCCCCTACTTCGATATGATTTTTTTGTGACTATTCGACCAAATGATACTTCTGCAAACCTCGTGCCAGCCGGATTAATTCTGAGATAGCTAATAATTTCTCCATTGTCTTCGACCCATAAATGTTGGCATTGATCATCTAACCCATCCATGTCTTGGTAGGGGCAATCTTGTTCGATGATAAAGACCTCTATCCTTAGTTGCATGATCTTATAAAATTCAACCTTGTTTAATTGGTTAAAAGTTTTTATTATGACTGGTCCAGTTTGATTGGGCATGAGCAAATTATGAAAGAAAGTGTTTACGATTTCAAAGTTAAAGACATAAATGGGCAAGAAGTCTCCATGTCCGACTATAGTGGTAAAGTTTTGCTTATTTGTAATGTTGCAAGTACATGTGGCTTCACACCTCAATACGCTGGTTTGCAAAAAATCTATGACAACTTTAAAGATCAAGGCCTAGAAATTCTCGCTTTTCCATGCAATCAATTCGGAAATCAAGAAAAAGGCGATGAACAGGAAATTAAAGAGTTTTGTGAAGCAAACTATGGTGTAACTTTTCCTATATTCAGCAAAATAGATGTTAATGGTGCTAAAGCTGAGCCTCTATTTGTCTATTTGAAATCACAAATCAAAGGTTTCATGAATACGGAAAGTATTAAATGGAATTTTTCTAAATTTTTGGTAAATAAAAATGGGCAAGTAGAAAAACGATACGGTTCATTAGATTATCCTGAGGCTATAGAAGCAGATGTTAAAGCTCTGTTAGACACATAATTATTGCATCTTCCCTACCATTTTTAGTTTGATAGTAATTTTTTCTAACTGAAAGCTGATCGAAACCATTCTTCCTATAAAAATCTTGCGCAATTCTGTTTGATCTCCTAACTTCAAGCAATGCGGTAGATAAATCGGCTAACTTCATTCTTGCTCGCAATATTTTGATCATATAGTCGCCAATTCCCTTTCGTCGCATGTCATGTGCGACTGAAATATTTTGCAAATGACATTCATCTAGCACTTTATTGGCAATGCAAAAACCAACAAGTTTTGAATTATGAATAATTACAAAACTCATGGATCTAAGTTCAAGGATTTTTATAAAAGTTTCTTTAGACCAAGGAGTCTGATTTGAATAACCTTCAATTTCCATAACATCATCTAAGTGATGTTCAGAAAAATTTTCTATTATGTAGTTATTCGCCAGTGAAATTTGGTTTTCTCTTCTCAACGAAGGCAGTTACACCTTCAATGTTATCTTTAGCACCAACAAGCTTTTCTTGAATTGCTGCCTCATCTTGTAAATTCTTTTCGTATGACTTATTAAAACTTTCTCGCATTAAATGTTTGGTTTTAGCGATAGATTGTGGAGCCAAATCAACATAATTTTTAGCTAAAGCAACTGCTGTTTCAAAACTAGATCCATCCTCACAAACCTCTGAGCAAATCCCTAATTCTAGACACTCGCCTGCAGTTACTCTTTGGGCTTCAGCAGCCATTCGATAGGCTTTTTGATAACCAACAACTCTTGGTAGTAGCCAATTGGTACCGCCGTCTGGTATTAACGCAATCTTTGAGAAGCCAACCTGAAAGAAACTTGAGTTTGACATCACAACAATGTCTGAACTTAAAAGGTATGCACAGCCTATGCCTGCACATGGACCCTCTACTGCAGAAATAACAACTTTATCCATATAAACTAAATTATTTAAGCCTATGTGGTAGCCTTTGTTGAGTGCATCCTCAACACTACTCCAGCCCATATCTGTACCTTGCTGTGCCGTTAGATCAGCACCAGCACAAAAAGCGCTGCCATTACCACCAATTACTACCGCTCTAAATTTCTTATCTTTTGCTTTTTCAGAATACTCATTAAAAAGGAGCACTGTTTCCTGATCTAAGGCATTTCTCTTTTCAGGTCTATTAAGTTTAATTACTGCAATATCACCTAAATCCTCAAATAAAACTTTTGGTTCAGTCATTTAATTCTTCCGCTATTAGATAATTATTAGTTTTTGTTAATAAGACACTTTTCTTCTCAGCATCTTCTCTATGGAATTTTATAATAGGATTTGCTGTCTGTCTTGAATGAAAGAAAGATTTCTCTAGTTCTTTCATTTGACTCTCGTTAGGCGATGCGTAAGATTGTTTATCCAGCCATATTCGTATAATCTCGGAACGTTCAAAATAATCTAGCTCTATAAGCTCGGATATTAATAAACCATCGTCATCACAAACTTTTTCCAGCTTTTCGCTCAAATATCTATGATATAAATTGCTTTGTTTTGCCAATAAATTAGCCATACGGGCTGTATTTTTTCTTGCTGCTGGCCACCTGGCAGTAATTTTTGGAATTATTTGATTGCGCAGAAAATTTCGACTGTAAGCATTATCTTCGTTGGATTCATCTTCAATAAAATCTAGCTTTTTTGAAGTAGAGATATCGATAATTTCATCCTTTGAAAGATTCAACATTGGTCTAATCACAACTTTTCCTTTCACATTAGAAACTCTTTGCATGCCAGAAAGCCCTTTAAGTCCTGTACCTCTCAACACACGGAAAAATACAGTTTCAACCTGATCATCCATATGATGGCCTAAAATAATTACTGTTCCCTCTTTGTAAGCATCAAAAATACTGAACCTAGCAGCTCTTGCAGCAGCTTCATAGCCTTGACCCTGTTGTTCAACATTTACTTTTTTTTCTTCGAATTTGATTTTGTGCTGTTGGCAAATTTTTGAGCAATGTTCAGCCCAAGAATCGCTATTTCCTTGGGTTTGGTGATTGACATGTAAAGCGGTTAACTTTTCTGTTTTTTCACAGCTAGCTAAGAATTCAAATGCAGCGAATAAGGCCAAAGTTGAATCAGCACCACCACTAAAACCAACTACTACTTCATCGCTTTCTAGCAGAATATTTTTTTCTGACTCAGTAAAGAAATCCATATCAGACTCCTATACTTTTAAATTTTTCGTATCGTTTGCTTGTTAAGCCTTCTATAGAATGTTTTGATAAATTTTTTAACTCATTTAAAAAATAATTTTTAACGTTTTTATAAGTCTCTTCATGGTTCCTATGAGCACCACCTATAGGCTCATGCACTATTTCGTCAATAATGCCCAGCTCAATAAGATTTGCTGCATCTAATTTTAATGCGTCAGCTGCTTCTTCAGCATTTTTTGCAGTACGCCATAAAATTGAGGCGCATGCTTCAGGTGATGCTACTGAGTAGATTGAGTATTCAAGCATACCAATTCTATCAGCAAGGCCAATGCCAAAACCTCCCCCTGAGCCACCTTCTCCAATTACTAAATTAACAATTGGTGTTTGTAAATCAGACATGATCTCTAAACTTTTGGCAATTGCTTCATGCTGACCAGAATATTCTGCTTTTACGCCAGGATATGCCCCGGGTGTATCTATTAATGTCAGGACTGGTATAGAAAATTTTTCTGCAAGCTTCATTAATCTATTAGCCTTTCTAAAGCCAGATGGATGTGGCATACCAAAGTTTCTGCTGACTCTATCTTCAGTTTCCCTTCCCTTTTCGTGCCCTATTACGACAACTGGATAATTATCTAAAAAAGCAAAGCCGCCAATGATTGCTTTATCATCCTCACTTAACCTATCGCCATGTATTTCTTCAAACCCGTCGAATACTTCATACATATAATCTAAGGTGTGTGGACGATTTGGATGTCTTGCTACTAGTACTTTTTGCCAAGGACTTAAATTTGAATAAATCTTTTCAGTTTCTATTTTTGATTGTTCCTCCAACGCAGCTATTTCTTCAGCTAAATTAGTAGGAGCAGGAACTATTTTTTTTAGTTCCTCAATTTTTTCTAAGCAAGTATATATTGGTTGCTCAAATTCTAAATGTTGTTCCATTCTTAAAACAGTTTGTAATTCTCTTCGCCAAAAATCTCATTTATCTTGTCGAACGTACTATCCTCTAAGGAAATTTTAAAGGTGTCAACTTTTACTTCACTGGAAATATTTAGTTCATCATCCATTAAATTAAGAATTACTTCTAAACCATCTGGATCGTTTAAGCTCTTTAATTCTTTAAACTTTCCATTGCCAAGCTCCTTCAACTTTTTTCTAGGTACATTTAATTGGATTTTAGATGTAACAAGATTTCGTGCCAACTCTATAGGCATAACATCTGTAGCTCGTATTTTTATGCCAACATCCTCAAAATTACCTCTTCTGTAATCATCTGCAACAACTGTACCTTTAATCATTACTACAGAATTTTCTTTAAAAAGAGGTTTTTTCTCGTCATACAGTTCTATTGGCACTGAAACATCTATTAAGCCTGTCTCATCCGAGATCTCTAGGAATACAAATATACTTGTACCCTTCTTTACAATCCGCCTGTGGTTTATTAAGGCAGGAATAAATTTTTCATTAGTCGTGGTCATAAGCTTATTAATTGGCTGTAATTTTGAAGAAATAGTTTTTCTTAATAATGAAACTGGATGCTTGCTGTAATAAAAACCAAATGATTCAAGCTCCATTTTTAGTTTCTCTGATTCAGAAAAATGTTTTAGTTCATAGCCACTTACTTTCATATCATTTTCACTACCAAACATTTCCATAACTGCTGATTCTTTTGATTTAAATTTCTGTTCTGAAGCTTCCAAGTAACTCTTAATTGAACTTACTGCTTCATCACGCGTACATATCTCATCGAAAGCACCAGCTTTTGCCATGCTCTGTAATGACCTAATACCTCCTTTCCTTAAATCTACTCTAGATGCAAAATCCATAAGGCTGGTATATCGGCCATTTGCTCTTTCGGCACAAACTTCTTCTATAAACTTTCTTCCAACATCTTTTAATGCAGCAAGACCATATTCGATTTCATCCTTTTCGTTAACAATAAAAGTTGGGTGTGATGTATTTATATTTGGCGATAGTATAGTTACATCCATAACAGCACAATCCTTAACATGAGGTTCAAGCTTATCTGTCTTATCTTGTTCTGATGAAAGGACTGACGCTATAAAGTGCGATGGAAAATGTGTCTTTAAATATGCTGTTTGATAAGCAATTAATGCATAAGCAGCCGAATGTGATTTATTAAAACCATAGCCTGCGAATTTTTCTATATTGTCAAAAATTTCATTAGCTTTTTTCTTGCCAATACTATTATTTTCACAACCATCTACAAAAACACTTTTCTCAGCTTCCATCACATCTGCTTTTTTCTTACCCATGGCTCTACGCAAATTATCAGCATCTCCTAGTGAGTAAGAGGCTAATACTTGAGCAGCTTCCATAACTTGTTCTTGATAAACAAACACACCATAAGTTTCATTTAATACCTTTTTAAGATCTGGATGCTGGTAGGCAATACTTTCTCGACCGTTTTTTCTATTGATATAGTCATCTGCCATTCCTGAATTAAGTGGTCCTGGCCTGTAAAGTGCTACAAGAGCAGTTATATCCGAGAAATTTTCTGGTTTCATACGTTTAATCAAATCCATCATGCCACTTGATTCCAATTGGAAAATTCCTTTTGTTTTTCCAGAACTTAGTAAGCTAAATACTTTAGGATCATCATAAGAAATCTTCTTAAGCTTAAAATCAGGTTTCACTTTTTGAACCGACTTTACTGCATTATTAATGACAGTTAGTGTTCTCAATCCTAAGAAATCAAATTTAACTAGACCAACATCTTCAACGTCATACATATCAAGTTGAGTTGCCATAGAGTTAGTTTCAACATCGTAATGAAGCGGGGTAAATTCATGAATATCATTCGGGGCAATAACTACACCAGCCGCATGTTTTCCAATACTTCTTGCACAACCCTCTAATTTCAAGGAAAGCTCAAGAACCTCAGCTGCTTCTTCATTATCTTTCCTAATTGCTTGTAATTCAGGTGACTCATTTATGGCGTCGTTTAATTTGATTCCAGGCGTGAGCGGGATCATTTTAGCAATCATGTCACCAAAGCCATAAGGTTTGCCCAAAATTCTTGTTACATCTCTTGTTACACCGCGAGCTGCCATCGTTCCAAGCGTTCCAATCTGTGCAACAGATTCAACACCATATTTGTTTTGAACATATTCAATAACTTTATCTCGGCCTTCGATACAAAAATCAATATCAAAATCAGGCAAAGACATACGTTCCGGATTTAAGAATCTTTCAAAAAGTAAGCCATGTTCAATAGGATCAAGGGAAGTTATAGAAAGCACAAATGCAACTAAAGAACCTGCGCCTGAGCCTCTGCCTGGACCAACTGGAATCTCTTGATCTTTTGCCCATTTCACAAAATCCATCACAATTAGGAAATACCCTGGATAGCCTTTATCAATGATTATTTTAAGTTCTTTATCCAGACGTTCTTGGTAAAGAATTTTATCGATTTTAGGATTTTCATTTAGATATTCATCCAATTTGTTTTGAGCAATTTCTTCAAGATGTTGAGCAAGTGACTTATTTTCTTCAATTTCGTAAGAAGGCAAATAATATTGCTCCTCTTCTAAAAATACATTGCATAGTTTTGCTACTTCAAAAGTATTTGCCATTGATTCAGCACTATGATTTTCAGCCATTTCATTCGTAGATTTGAAATATTGCTCTGTGGAGATAGTTGGATTGTCAATTTCATCTTTAAGTAAAGTTGCATTATTAATTGCTACTTTTGCTTGATGTGCAAGGTGGTCATCCTTTTGCAGAAATAGTACATCATTCAACGCAAGGACTGGGATTTTTAATTTTTCAGCTATTTCACAAATTAGTGCGGTCGCATTGTCATATCCTTGATCTGAAAAAGTTGTAGCTCCGATAAATAAATTTTCTCTAAATGCCTTATGAAATTGCATAATTTCTTCTTCTAATCTCAGTAAGTCTTTCTTGAGTGCAAGATTTCTTAAATTATTTGAATTTGCTGGCAAGATGCATACAAGATTATTCGAATTAGCTAATACCTCTTCAACTCTAATACTTCTTTGCTCATTTCCAGCATTCACAAAAGCATCTGTACTCAATTTAAATAAAGCCTCAAGCCCTGCTTTATTTTTTGCTAATAGCAATATATTCGAAAAACCACTTTGATTTTTTACATCAAAATCCACGCCACAAATTGGTTTAATGCCTTTCGAAATTGCATATTTATAAAATTTAACCAACCCAAAAAATGTATTCTTATCTGTTAAGGCAACAGCAGGCATGCCTAATTCAACTGCTTTATCAATGATCTCTTGTGTTTTTGGCAAGCCACATGAAATGCTGTAATGTGATTTTGTTTGCAAATGAATAAAATTAGACATCATTAAATTTTAAAACTTTTTCTGTGAATGTTTGATAGTCCAAATTGATTTATAGCCTCTTTATGATCTTTTGTAGGATATCCTTTGTTTTTCTCTAAAGAATAATTTGAGAAGCTGACTGAATAGGCAACCATCAACCTATCTCTAAACACTTTTGCTACTATCGAAGCAGCTGCAATTTCTTGATGCTTCGTGTCTCCTTTTATTACAGCTTCAGCATTAACCATTTTGTTTGGAATATATTTTCCATCTATCAAAATAGAATCTGGAATTATTGGAAGATTCATAATTGCGCGTTCCATTGAAAGGTGTGAAGCTCTTAAAACATTAAGGCAATCTATTTCTTCAGAAGTTGCAATACCAATACCTACATAAAAGTTTTGCCTAATGTGTTTAGCTTGAATATATCTATTTTTCTCAGAGGTTTTCTTTGAATCTTTGAAAATAATTTCAGAGCCTTTATCTCCGATTATTACGGCTGCTGAGACTACTGGACCTGCTAAACATCCAAGCCCAACCTCATCAACTCCTGCTATCTTCATAAAGTTCTTCAGCAAAAGTATTGAAATTTGGTTTAATCAATTTTTCTTTTACTTTCCTAGTTATTTCAACTTTGAAAGACAAATCATTGATTATGCTTTCTAAATCTTCAGCAATATTCTCCTCAGTCACTTCTGATTGTATTAATTCAGAGAAAACTTCTTCATCGGCAATAATGTTTGGGAGACTTGCAAATTCAGTCGAAACAAATTGCTTTAGAATAAAATGATTTAACCAATTCATTTTATAAACTACTGTTGCTGGTGTTTCAGCAATTAATGCTTCGAGAGTTGCTGTTCCAGAGCAAATAATGGCTGCTTTAGATTTCTGTAAAATTTCGAGTGCTGAAACTTTTTCACAAATTATATTATCGTCAACTAAATACGAATCAATTAATGATTTGTCTTCACTTTTATAAACCGGAATAACAGCTTTGTAATTTTTATCCTGATTAAATTTTTTAAATCCTTGGATCATTGCTGGCAGATTATATTTGATTTCAGATCTTCTGCTGCCTGGCATTATGCATATCTGATTTTCTCGAACTACTTCATTCACACTCAGATCTTCTGCTAATGGATGACCTATACATAGAGATTTTTTTTCGACATTTACGCAATATTGCATTTCAAATGGAAACAAACAAAGCATATAGTCTACATGTTTAAAGTGTTTTACTCTGCCAGGACGCCAAGCCCAGACTGAGGGACAAACAACATGAATAGTCTTAATTCCTTTAGCTTTTAATTTTTTATGAATTTCAAAATTAAAATCTGGAGCATCAATACCAATAAAAATATCAATATTTGAATCTAGAAATTGTGTGATAATTTTTTTGCGAAATGATGTAATCTTATGAAAATTCAATAAAGGTTCAACTAAACCCATAATCTCCAAAATTGATCTATCCTCGGATAGACCAAATTCTTTTAAAGGCCCGCCACCTATTCCAATTACTTCTAAATTATCAAATTTATTTCTTAAAGCTCTCAAGATATTAGAGCCTAAAAGATCACCAGATGGTTCGGCAGATACAATACCGATTTTCAATTATCTTATTACTCCTCTAGTAGAATTTTTAATTGAATCTACAAAAATTTTCAGGCTATCGTTGCTTTTACATTCCTTTGAAATCATATCTAATGCTTCTTCAACCTTAAGACCTTGTCTAAAAAATATTTTGTAAGCTTTTTTGAGATTGGAAATATCATCTGCCGAGAAATTTTTTCTTTCTAAACCAATACTGTTAAGACCAGCCTGTTTGATTGGACTTCCGGCAACTCTAGTGAAAGCAGGCACATCCATTGTTACATGTGCTCCAAGTCCAGTGAATGAATATGACCCCAACTGACAAAATTGGTGAATTAATGTATAACCGCCCAAAGTAACATGATCACCTAGTTTCACATGTCCAGCTAAAGCAGAGTTGTCTACCAAGATATTATCGTCACCGATCACACAATCATGAGCAATCATTACTCCTGGCATGACTAAATTATTGTCCCCAATTTTTGTGTAGCCTAAATCAACATCTGTTCCCCTGTGAACTTTACAGAATTCTCTAAAAATATTATTTTTTCCAACTTCTAGACTAGATTTTTCACCTTTGTATTTAAGATCAGGTGTAGCTTCACCAACCACACAAAATGAAAAGAACTTATTTCCAGAACCAAAATTTGAGGGCCCTTTCACTACAACATGTGCATCAAGTTCACAATCAGGTCCTAAATTTACATCAGAACCAACTATCGAGTATGGCCCAATCTTTACACTACTATGAATTTTAGCTGAAGGATCAATTATTGCTGTTTCGTGTATATTACTCATTTAAACTTCTATCTGCGCAAAGTATTTCTGCTGAACATACTCGCTCCTCATCTGAAAAAGCTTCGGATCTAAATTTCCAAATACCTCTTTTAGAGCTGATAACTTCTGTTTTAAAAATCAGTGTATCACCTGGAAGAACTTTTTTTCTAAATCTTACTTTTTCGATACCTGCCAATAAATATACAGACTTTTCACTTGCAGCTTGATTCATTATATGTGCTCCTAACAGTCCACAACTTTGCGCCATAGCTTCCAACACTATAACACCTGGCATAATTGGAAAACTTGGAAAATGTCCTTTGAAAAAAGGTTCATCTGGTGAAACAAAACGTTCAGCTACAATTGATTCATTACTGATCTCGATAACCTTATCAATAAACAAGAATGGGTCTCTGTGTGGAAGTAACGTCTTTACGTCTAAGATACTCATTATTTTTTTATTTTCGCAATAAATTTTAGGGAATCTGAATGCTTTTGTATTGGCATTACACCACTGTATATTCCAGGCTCTTTCAATGATTTTGTTACAAGTGTTTTAGCATAAACAACAACATTATCGGCTATTTCAATGTGGCCTACGATTCCTACTTGGCCAGCAATCTGGCAGTTTTTTCCTATTCTAACACTGCCAGCCATTCCTGATTGACCAGCTATGGCAGTATTCTCGCCAATATGGCAGTTGTGCGCAACATGTACATGATTATCAAGCTTCACACCATCTTCAATAATTGTATTTCCTAAAGCACCCCTATCAACCGCTGTTTTAGCACCAATCTCAACATTATTTCCAATCTTAACTCCGCCGAGATGTTCAATTTTGACCCAACTATTATTTTGTGGAGCATAACCAAATCCATCTGAGCCAATAACTGAGCCCGAATGAATAATTGTATTGTCACCAATCTCAGTACAAGAATAAATTGACACGTTATCATGTATGACTACATTATCGCCAATCTTACAATTAGGATTAATGACAGTGTTTTCACCTATAACAACATTTTCACCAAATATTGTTTCGATGTTTTCATTTTGGTCTTTATAGGTTTTTAAGAAGAGGCCTGAGCAGACTGCGTATGAAAGGTATGGATCTTGCACAATGACAAAATTTTTAATGTTCGAAATCTTTTGTGAAATTTCTTCAGTTGTGATCACTGCACCAGCATTTGGATTCAAATGCTCGATGAATTTTTGATCTTTTACATAACAAATCGAATCCTGAGAACAGGTTTTGGAATCTTGTAAAAATTGGATTTCGAGATCAAATGACCCTAGAGGAGTTCCGCCTAGTAATTCTGCTAACTTCTCTAGAGTAAATGATTTCATGTAGATAGATTACTACTATTCAGACTTTTCGGTCAAAGCATTATCTAAGTATGCTATAACCTCTTCAGTAATGTCTAAATCAGGATCTGCATAAAGCAGAGCTCCTGGAGCAACTATCATGTCATATTCTTTCTGTGTTATTAGCTCGCCTAATACTTTCTGAAAAGTTGGAGTAAGAGCATTTACTACTTCTTGCTGAGTTTCTTGTGCTTTAGTTTGAAGTTTATTAGATAAAAACTGAAGCTCAGTTTGCTTATCTTGCAATTTTTTCTGCATATCAACTTTTTCTTCATCAGAAAGAATTTCTTGGTCTTTCTGAAACTTATCAACTAATGCTTGTGCTTCAGCTTGTAATAATTCAAGTCTCTCTCTATCAGCAATGAAGTCAGTATCTTCATCAAGCTTCTTGAAAGTTTCTTGAGCAAACTGTGTGCTCAGCATTGCAACTTCAGCGTTAAGTACAACAGTCTTAGCATTAATTGGTGCAGCAAAGGCTACTAGCAATAATGAAAGAAATAAAACTTTTAGTTTGTTCATAATTAATCCTTAAGTTTCGCTATTTTATATGACTTTTTATAAAGAATCGACTGTTTTTAGAACTTATTACCTACAGTAAATTCAAATCTCTTTGTTCGGTCAAGAGGATCATTATTAAATGGAACAGCAAAGTAAACACTTATAGGGCCAAATGGTGTAATTGCTGATCCTCCTAAACCATATGAACCCCTTAGTTCCTCAAAACTTGGTGTAAAACACTGAACTTGATAGTTATAACAGAAGGTTGAGAAAGCGTTACCTAAGTCTATGAAAAATGCTGTTCTGAACTGACTCTGATCTTCAATAAACGGAACTTTGAAAATTAAATTAAGACTAGTTTCCAACAATACGTTACCTCCAATTGGACGGTTAATACCATATGTTGCAAATTGATTGTAATAAGGTGAATCTGGCTCACCATCAAAATTATTATCTATAAGGGGTGGGCAGTAGTCCTCTGCTGAAACATAACCGTAACATGGCACAGGAGTAATTCTGGGGCCAAGACTGTTGGATTCATAACCCTTAATGGAGTAAGGTCCTCCAGCGTAGAAATTCTCAAAATATGGTGGCACTTCACTATCACCAAAAGCATCAACATAACCTATTCTCGAAGCAGCCTTAAATACGAAATCTCCTGTAATTGGTTTATAAAACTCATTTCTATAATCGATTCTAAAATAGTTCAGAGTTGAACCAGGAACAGTTGTTTGAACTGAGATCTGATTTAACGAACCGTCTGTAGGAAAGATACCTCTGTTAAGTGTTGCCCTTGTGAAGTAAGCCTGAAGTTTAAGGGTATCAAACACATCACCTTCAGATTCGAGGAAGTCCACAATTTCACGTGAAGCTAAAGAACCTGAAGAAAGCTCGGTATGATCAGCGGCTATATTAAATCCAATTCTTTGAATTTCAGATATAGGGAAACCATAACTTATAGAAGCCCCATAACTTGCAGTGTTATAGTCTGTCACACCAAATGCTGAGTAATCAAATTCTCTAAAGTTAACAGTGAAACCTCTGCTTGCTCCATCTACTGTGTAATAAGGATTTTCATATTGGACAAAGATATTCGTTGAATAGTCACTCACATTTGTTCCAATACCCACTGTATTTCCACTACCCAAGAAATTTTGTTGTTGAACATTAAAGTTAAATGAAAAACCAAATTGAGAATAACCAAAACCAGCTATCACGTTTCCATATTGTTGTTCTTCAACATCAAAAATAACATCAACGAGATCTTCCTCTCCCGCAACTGGAATTGTTTCAACATTGACTGTCTTAAAAAAACCAGTTCTTTCTAGAAGTAGTTTTGATTGTTCAATTAATTGATTTGACGCTGGAGCACCCTCAAACTGCCTCATTTCTCTTCTGAGAACTTCATCAGTTGTAAAGTAATTTCCATTGAAAATAATTCTTCTTGTATAGTTTTTTCTGCCAGGATTGAATACAAAAGTTATATCAGCCGAATTATCGTCTTCATCAATAGTTGGAACTCCTTCTACTTCAGCAAACGTATAACCATCATTTCCCAGCGCGTTTGCATAAAATTCCTCATAACTTGTAATGAGTGATTCTGAATAATAAGCATCTTCTGGAATGTTTATAAAACTTTCTAAAAATTCTCGATCTAGAGGTAATTCTCCAGATATTTTAATGTCATTTAGCTTGTATCTTTTTCCTTCTTCAAGAACAAGAGTAATAAAAAGTTCCTGTAAATCGTCGCTAATTGAAACTTGGGAAGATGAAACTGCAAATTGGAGATAGCCTCTATCTTTGTAAAATGATTCTAAGTTTTCTAAATCCGTTCTTAGTTTCTCTTTTGTATATCTATTATCATTTGTAAAGAAAGAAATTATTGACCCTTCTGATAATTCAAAAACACGCTTAACCTCGGTATCAGTAAATGCATCATTACCGATGATCTCAATTGCTGAAATAGCCGTAGATGTTCCTTCGTCAACGTCTATGTCTACTTCAACTCTGTTTCTGGGTCTATCTTTTTGTTTAACATCAACTGTTGCTCCATACCTGCCTTGTTGAGAGTATTGTGCTTGCAATCCTCTTGTAATTAGATCTAATGTCGCTCTCTTAAGAACAGATCCCTCTGAAACACCCTCACTGCCCAAAGCAGCAAGCAGGTCTTCTGTTTTAATTGCTGAATTTCCGTCTATATAAATGTTTGATATTGTTGGCCTCTCTTGAACTTTAATAAATAAAATATTCCCCTCAGCTCTTAATTGAATATCATCAAATTGACCAGTTGAAAAAAGAGTTCTAATAACTCTTTGATAATCCCTTTTATCAACTCTGTCTCCTATGGTTATTGGAACTGTATCTAATACACTCCCGAGGGAAACTCTTTGCAGGCCCTCGATTCTAATATCTTCGACTAGCATCTCAGATGATGCTGTCATGCTAAAGATTAAAAAAAATGTCGCTAAAAGTTTTTTCAAATTATTCTCGCTATATCATTCACCATTACAAATACAAATAAAGTTAACACTAATAAGAAACTTAGATTCATTAATGTCGCTTTTAGTTTCAAACTTAATGGTGATCCTTTCACTTTTTCGACTAAAATAATCAAAAATTGACCCCCATCCAACATTGGTAATGGTAAGAGATTAAACGCTCCAAGACTAATACTCAATATCCCAAGCAATAAAAGAAAGGGAATTGCTCCTGATAGCAAGGAATCACCTGCAACTTTCGCTATTCCAACAGGTCCACTGAGGTTTTCGAAACCCATAGTTCCATTTAAAGTTTTATACAAAAATTTAAATGTATTCACTATCCAAAATCGAGTTTGATCATATCCAAAGCCAAGAGACGTTGCAAGATCGTTTGATTCAGGGGCTAAACTTAAACCAAAAGATTCATTCTCTGTCTTTGAAGGCAAAGTAAAAAAAAGTTTTTTATCGTCTCTATATACTTCTAACGAAATTTGCTCTCCAAAAACATTGAGAAGACTTGTTGCCTGATACATAGAAATTACAGGCTGATTGTTTATTGATGAAATAATATCTCCTGATTTAAGTCCAATAAGTTCAGCCGGACTATTATCTGCAACTAGACCTATACGTGGCTCAAAATCAGCAAAGGGAACTATGTCAAAATATTCAGCTGGTGCTTGGCCTTCTGAGAACTTTAAATCTTCTACAGACCTTATGTAATTAATACTTTTCTGGTTTGCATAATCATAGAGCTCAAAATCAATATCTCCGGAGTAACCAGTTAAATCAAGAAGATTTATTTGTAGACTTTGAACATTTGTTACTTTTGTATCATTAATTGCTTCCACTCGATAGAAGCTTTCAGTGCTTAAGTCTTTAATTTGTGCTGAAACCATATCCGACTGCTTTGGTATGAATAAACCAACTAAAGAAAACACAAAAAAAGCCAAAATGAAGTTATAAATTGGCCCTGCCAGCACAACTAATGACCTTTCAAGTGCTGGTCTATTTGCTAATACATACTTTTTATCTTGATCTGAAAGTTTATTGTAGTTTGTTGTATCTGCAGGATCATGGAATGCTACATATCCACCAAAGGGAATAGCAGAAATAGAGAATCTTATTCCATCTTCATTTTTCCATTTTATTAAATCTGGGCCAAATCCAACGCTGAACTTAATGATTTTAACTTTGAAATATCGAGCTACAGAATAGTGTCCATATTCATGAAATGTTACTAGGATTAGGAATAAAGAAATTGCTCCAATTAGGGTATACATTCTATCTGCTTCTTATAAATTCAATTATCTCATTTCTATTATGATTTAACTCTTCAATCGAGGATAAATCTCGTTTCTGTATCTCATAATAATTGTTGATAATTAATTTTAAGATATCTCCAAATTTAATCTTCTCACTCAAAAATTGATTTACCGCATACTCATTGAGTGTTGCAAAAATAAGGCCTCTGTTATCGTCATGAGACATTACATCTCGGGCAATCTCCAATATTTTTTCTCTATCTGCAGGGAATTCTTCAATGGTTAAGTCATAATTCCTATCAAACATGTTAAGGGAAAATTTATCTCTAACTTGTTTTGAATGCTTGCCCAATAAACCATAAGCTAAAGGGATTAACATGCTTGGTTTTGAAAGTTGTGCTTCAACGGAACCGTCATTAAGCTCAACCATACTATGAATGATACTTTGTCTTTGAATAACTATATCCAATCGATCAGGATCTAAATCAAATAAATATTTTGCTTCAATCAGTTCAAAGCATTTATTAACAAGTGTTGCTGAATCAATCGAAATCTTTGCTCCCATGCTCCAGTTTGGATGATTAAGAGCTTCTTGTGGAGTTTTATTGTTTATTTCATTTATATCCATTCCTACAAATGGGCCTCCAGATGCTGTAATAAAAATTTTAGAAATATCGTTTTTATCAATATGTTTTAAGGAACTAAATAATGAAAAATGCTCAGAATCTATTGGTATTAAGTCTGTATTATTTTTCTGACATTCTTCAATAATTTTCTTACCAAAAACTACAAGTGCTTCTTTGTTTGCTAGAAGCAATTTTTTACCAGAAGCGGCTGCATCTAAAGTTAAGTCAAGACAGTCATAAGAACTTATAGCTGATAAATATATATCGCTTTTATTCTCTGCCATATATTTTCTCAAACTTGAGATATTTTCGAAAAAATTAATCTGGTCAGCACACTGATTAATTAAAGCTTCTCGTATACTCTCATCAGCCACAAAAACATTTTTAGGCATATGCTTCTTTATTAACTCCAAAGCTTTTTCGGAATTAGACTTACAAACAAAAATATCAACTTCAAATTGATCAGGAAATTCTGCAACAAGATTTAAAGCTTGTGTTCCGATGGAGCCTGTAAAACCAAATATAGAAAGTGATTTCATTGTCCAAATCTCCTTTGCCTTTTCCTGAATTCTTGGATTATTTCAAGCAAATCTTTTGATTCAAATTCTGGCCAAAGCTTTTCAGTAAAAAAAAGCTCTGAATAACCAATATTTGCCAGAAGAAAGTTACTCAAACGCATATCTCCACCAGTTCGAATAAAGATGTCTATTTCTTCAGTTCCTAATTGTGTAAATTCTAGAAAGTTATCTTCATTGAGGTCTTCATTTTTTATTTTTGCGTCTTTTACAGCATTTACAATATCCCAAATTGCCCCATAGTTAAGAGCGACAACAAGTTCAAAGTCATTAAGATTTTTTGTTTCATTGATGCATTTACTGATTCCTTCTTTTGCATGTTCGGGCATGCTATCAATATCACCAATAAAGCTCAATTTAATACCATTCGCTTTTATTTCATCTAGTTTCACATCAACACCGAAATTAATTAGGTTCATTAGCGCATTAACTTCAAAGCTTTCACGGTTCCAATTCTCTGTTGAGAAAGCATAGACAATAAGTTTTCTTACTTTTTCAGACTTAGCAGTTTTGACTATTTCGATAAGTGTTTCGATACCTTTTCTATGGCCAGATGCTGAAGGAAGGTTATTTTTTTTTGCCCATCTTCTGTTTCCATCCATAATGATGGCAACTGTGCTTGGGCTAGACATTAGATTGTTAAAAGATCCTTCTCTTTTGCTGCTAGAGAACTATCAATTTGGTTTATAAAATTTGTAGTTATATCTTGGATATCTTTTTCAGAGTCAGAAATATCATCTTTAGTAAGCTCTCCATCTTTTTCTAAATTCTTCATGCTTGTTAATGCGTCCCTTCTAATATTTCTAACTGCAATTCTGCCATTTTCAGCTTCTGCTTTTGCTTTTTTTGTTAAGTCAACACGTGATTCTTCTGTTAGGGGTGGCATAATAATTCTAATCACGTCTCCAGTCACTGTAGGATTGATACCTAAATCTGATTTTTGTATAGCTCTATCTATTTCTTGAACAAGGCCTTTATCCCAAGGAGACAAACTCAAAGTTTTTGAGTCCTCAACAGTAATTGAACAACACTGATTTAAAGGAGTCATTGTCCCATAATAATCAACTTGTATGCCGTCAAGCATTGCAGGATTAGCTCTGCCTGTCCTAATTTTTTTAAGACTGTCAGCAAAACTATTGAGTGAAGATTGCATTCGTTCTGAACAAGAATCTAAAATTTGCTGATATTTATCCATTTGAAATTAATGTGCCTATCTCTTCACCCTTTACTATATCAAGTAATGCACCTTCTGACTCGAAATTAAATACTTTTATATTCATGTCATTATCTCTAGCCAATGTAAGTGCTGTAGTATCCATAACTTTGAGATTCTTTTGAATTGCTTCATCAAAAGTAAGGCTAGCAAAGAAGTTTGCTGATGGATTCTTTTTTGGATCTTCTGAATATACACCATCAACTTTTGTTGCTTTAAGCATTAAATCTGCATTTATCTCTATCGCTCTCAAACATGCAGCAGTATCTGTTGTAAAAAAAGGGTTCCCTGTGCCTGCAGTAAAAATAACTACAAAACCCTCATCTAATAGATGAATAGCTAATCTTCTATCATAATGCTCTACTATCCCTGGCATAGGTATAGCAGACATCACTCGTGTTTTTATACCATTCCTTTCTAATGAGTCTCTTAAGGCGATCCCATTCATAACCGTTGCCAACATTCCCATGTGATCACCAGCAACTCTATCAATTCCATCTTGGTTAAGCTCTTGTCCTCTAAATAAATTTCCACCGCCTATTACAAGTCCTACTGAAACATTCTTTTCAACGACACTTTTAATTTCACGAGACATAAAGTGTAAAATTTTTGGGTCTATGCCTTGGCCAGCAGCTCCAGCAACTGCTTCTCCACTATATTTTAAAAGAATTTTTTTTAAGGGGTGGGAGCTCACTCTCCAACCTTTTTTCTTATGAATCTAAGAATTTTGACATCACCTAAAAGATCTTTAATCTTTTTATCTGGATCTTTAATGAATGGTTGCTCTACAAGTGAGTTTTCTGTTTTGAATTTATTAAGCTTTCCCTCGATAATTTTTATTTTTATATCTTCAGGTTTATTGTCATTCACTAGAGTTGCTTCTGCTATTTCTTTTTCTTTCGCAATTACTCCATCATCTATATCGTCTGGATAAATAGCCATTGGGTTATTTGCTGCAACTTGCATAGCTATATCTCTAGCCATCTGATCTGTTCCACCATCTAGGTGAACAATAGCCGCTAATTTATTGTCCGAGTGTTTATAAGTAGATACTAAACCTGATTGACGCTCCAATTTTTCGTAAAATGAAATTTTAATGTTCTCACCAATCTTTTGGATAATTGCTAGCAGGTTTTCTTTGTATGCTTCGTTAAGCGTTTCTAAGTTTTCTGGGTTATTTGTCTCACAGAAACTTACTAATTCATGTAAAAATTCTTGAAAATCTTTATCTTTAGCTGCGAAATCAGTTTCTGTATCAACTTCAACGATAAAATGTGTATCGCCTGACTCACCAACAACTATAGCCCCTTCATTTGTGGCTCTTCCTGATTTTTTCTCAGCTTTTAATACGCTCTTTTTTCTTAGAACCTCTATTGCTTTATCAATATCACCGTCGGTTTCGACTAAGGCAGACTTACAATCCATCATGGATATGCCAGTTCTTTCTCTTAATTCTTTAACTAGTTGAGCTGTAACCATTATTACTCTTTTGTTGTTGCTTTTTTAGCAGTGGCTTTCTTGGCAGTAGTTGCTTTTTTGGCAGGTGCTTTTTTAGTTGTTGTTGCTTTCTTGGCAGGTGCTTTTTTAGTTGTTGTTGCTTTCTTGGCAGGTGCTTTTTTAGTTGTTGTGGCTTTCTTGGTTGTTGTTGCTTTCTTGGCAGGTGCTTTTTTAGTTGTTGTGGCTTTCTTGGCAGTAGTTGCTTTTTTGGCTTCAGGTTCAGCTTTTATCTCTTCGACTTCTTCTTCGACAGCTTTGTCTGAGGTTTCTTTCTTCTCTTCAACTGGTTTTACGGAAACTGACTTAGTAGAGGTATTAAGAGAGAACACTTTTGGTCCTTTATCGCCATCTAATTTTTGAACAAGTCCTTGTTTTCTAGCTGAGTCTTGCCCTTCAAGAATTGCTTCAGATAATAAGTTCAAAACAAATTTTATTGTCTTAGACGAGTCATCATTTATAGGCACGAAGTTTGTCAAATTATTTGGATTACTATTGGTGTCAACTAATCCATACACAGGAATTCCCATTTTGAGTGCTTCTTGAACTGCTATTTTTTCACTTTCAACATCAATTACAAACAAAGCATCTGGTAAACCTTTCATCTCTTTAACTCCATCAAAGACCAGAGATAATTTCTTCATTTCTTTTTCAAGCATTACAGCTTCTTTTTTGATCATTGTATCAAGCTGACCTGATTCTTTATTTTCTTCGTATTCAAGTAATTTGTTAATTGGAACTTTGATTGTTTTCCAGTTTGTGAGCATACCTCCTAACCATCTATGAGAAATATAAGGCATTCCTGTTTTTTGACCAAAGTCAGCCACATAACTGGAGGCTACCCTTTTAGTACCAACCACCATAATTTTGTTTCCAACAGAAGATAACTGTCTAAAAGTTTCGTAAATTTCAATAATCTTTTCTTGGGTTTTATATAGATCAATTATGTGAATATTATTCTTTTCACAGAATATATAATCCTCCATATGGGGATTCCAGAATCTCTTTCTGTGTCCAAAATGTGCACCAAGCTCAAATAGCTCTTCTATGCTTATGTTTACTTTACTCATATAAGTCTTCAATTAAGGTCTGCATATAATAAAGGTTTTTAGGCTTTTGGTAAAACCATTTAACGATTTTTAATGCACCTTGTGCATAAATAGTTCTGTTTGAGGCAATATGTGTAAGTTCAAGCTCTTCTAAATCTGAAATTAATTGAATTTTATGCCAATTTCCATCATTTCCTTCTCTTATACTCTCAATACTTTCTTTTTCAGCATTAAGATTCTCTGCTAATTCAACTGCGGTACCTGATGGCTGATCTTTTTTTGACTCATGATGTTTTTCTGTAATCTTGATTTCGTGATTAAAAGGCATTCGACTCAATTTTTTTAAAAAATTTTGTATGAGGCCTATGTATATAGAAGTATTGGGAGCAATAAAAATTGGGATTTCAGAGGATAAGTTCTTGAGAGTTAATATATCAGCATCACTAACACCTGTGGAACAGAAGATTACTGGCTTTTTTAAAGATTTAAAATTTTCTATTCTGCCAAAAACATCATCAGCTGTTGCAAAATCAACAATCAAATCGAATGCTTCATGAGGAGATGAAGAGTATTTTTTTCCCTTTAATTCTTCGAAATCTTTGCCTAAATCTACATTAGAAAATTTTGAATCTGATTTGACGATAAAATTGGTTACCTCAACTTCTCCATCTTTTAGCGATTCGCTTATAAATGAATGCCCCATTTTCCCAGAAGCACCATAAAGGCATACTTTTATCATTGATATTTTCTGTTGATTTTATTGCTAAAGTCTGAGGATTCTTGAAAGTTACTATCTATATCTTCGAATGCAGCTTGGATTGATTTTTTTTGTTTTGGTGAGAGTTTTGATGGTGTTTCCACAACAACACGAACAAACAAGTCGCCTGTTGTCTTGCCTCTAAGTGAGCCTGCTCCCATATCTCGTAATTTAAAAATTTTTCCTGTTTGAGTCTCTGGTGGAATTTTTAAAAGAACTTTCTTTGTCAATGTTGGTATTTCAATTTCTGATCCAAGAATTGCTTGGTCAACTCTAATAGGAACTTCACAATATAAATGGTTACCTTCTCTTTCTAAAAGCTCATGTTTAGAAACTTGAACAACTATAAATAGATCTCCATTCTCACCACCATATTGGCTTGGCTCTCCCTCGCCTGATAATCTAATTTTATTTCCAGTATCTACACCAGCAGGGATATTTACGGAAACTTTTTTATTAGAATTTGGAAGTCTGATTTCTACATCTTTACCAAAAACAGCTTCTTCAAGAGTCATTTCGTATGCCATTTGAATATTCCTTCCTCTTGGCGGCCTTCTTGTTCCGGCTCGACCAAAAATGTCACCGAATATGTCCCCAAATATTTCGTCTCCAAAGATATTGTTAAAAATGTCGTTGATATCTACGTTTTGAAAGCCTGATTGGCCAAAATTACTGTTAACACCTTGATGACCAAATTGATCATAGGTTTGTCTTTTAGCTTGATCGCTCAGAACTTCATAAGCTTCAGCGGCTTCTTTAAACTTTTCCTCAGCTTCTTTGTTACCTGGATTTTTATCAGGATGATACTTTATGGCAAGCCTTTTAAAAGCTTTTTTCAGATCAGATTCAGATACGCTTCTGTCAACTCCAAGAATTTCGTAATAATCCCTTTTCACGATTATTTTTCTTTTTCATCGTCGACTTCTTTGAACTCTGCGTCAACGGCTTCTTCAGATTTATCATCTGACTCAGCTTCTTCAGAGGTCTCCGGCGCTGCTTTTTTGAAAAGCTTGTCTGAAAGAGGTTGTGCAATCTTAGATAATTCCTCTACAGATTTATCAATTTCTTCTTTACTTTCTGTTTTACATGCACTTTCTACCTTCTCTATTGCTTCAGTTAATGATTTTGTTTCATCCTCTGTAAGATCATCTTTTGCTTCTTCCATTGCTTTTTTTGTTGAGCTTGCGAGCCCATCTGCCATGTTTCTAGAAGCAATAAGTTCTTCAAACTTTTTATCCTCTTCCGCATTTAATTCTGCGTCCTTTACCATTTTTTCGATTTCTTCATCAGATAAGCCGCTGCCACCTTGTATTGTTATGGACTGCTCTTTATTAGTTGATTTATCTTTTGCTGAAACATTAATTATTCCGTTAGCATCAATATCAAAAGTAACTTCAATTTGTGGTGTACCTCTAGGTGCTGCCGGAATATCTGTCAAGTTGAATTGGCCTAGTGATTTATTATCTGATGCCTTTTTTCTCTCACCTTGTAGCACGTGAACTGTAACTGCAGTCTGATTATCTTCTGCAGTTGAGTAAACTTGGCTTTTGTTAGTAGGGATAGTTGTATTCTTTTCGATCATTGGGGTTAGAACACCACCTAAAGTCTCTATGCCTAATGTAAGTGGTGTTACATCAAGCAATAGCACATCAGATCTTTCTCCACTTAATACGGCTCCTTGTGTTGCAGCTCCTAAAGCAACTGCCTCGTCAGGGTTAATGTCTTTACGTGCTTCTTTACCAAAGAAATCTGCTACTGCTTTTTGCACCATTGGCATCCTTGTTTGGCCACCCACAAGTATGACTTCATCGATATCTTTAGGTGCTAATTTTGCATCCTTAAGAGCTGTTTTTAGTGGATCCATACTCTTTTTAACTAGATCACCAACTAACGATTCAAGCTTTGCTCGGGTAATTTTATGAACAAAATGCTTTGGTCCACTTGCATCTGCTGTGATGTAAGGGAGATTTACTTCTGTTTGATCTGTTGTTGACAGCTCAATTTTAGCTTTTTCAGCGGCTTCTTTAAGCCTTTGCAAAGCCATTGGATCAGTATTTAGATCAAAACCAGATTCACTTTTAAATTCTTCTATAAAATGATTTATTAAAATCAGATCAAAATCTTCTCCACCTAAGTGTGTATCACCAGAAGTAGATATAACTTCAAATTGGTACTCTCCATCAACATTTGTCATCTCAATGATAGATATATCAAATGTTCCACCACCAAGGTCATATACAGCTATAACACCATCTTTCTTTAACTTGTCTAATCCAAATGCCAGGGCGGCTGCCGTTGGTTCATTAATAATTCTTTTGACTTCTAGCCCAGCAATTTTTCCTGCTGCTTTTGTAGCCTGTCTTTGAGAATCATTAAAGTATGCAGGAACTGTGACAACAGCTCCATCAACTTTTGCACCCAAATAATCTTCCGCAGTTTTTTTCATCTTTTTCAAAATTTCAGCGGATACTTGAGGTGGAGCCATTTTATTGCCATCTACTTCAACCCAAGCATCTCCATTTTCTGCTTTGACAATTCCATAAGGTGCCGACTTCATATCTTCTTGGATTACCTCGTCTTCAAATTTTCTACCAATCAATCGCTTTACAGCAAATAAAGTTTTTTCTGGATTTGTAACAGCTTGTCTTTTTGCAGCTTGACCAACTAAAACTTGCTTATCAGCTGCATAAGCTACTACGGATGGTGTTGTTCTGTTTCCCTCTGCGTTTGGTATAACCACAGGCTCTGAGCCTTCCATAACAGAGACACATGAATTTGTTGTTCCTAAATCTATACCTATTACTTTTCCCATAATTATTCCTATTTAAAAAAAGCGTAAACTACTTTTTGTTTACTACGACAAGAGCAGGTTTGACGACTCTTTCATTAAGCGTCCACCCCCTCTCAAGGGTATTTGTCACAAAATTGTCTTTCTCCCCAGGGTTGTTGACCGTTGAAACAGCTTCATGCTTTTCTGGGTCAAACTCTTGCCCTGATGGATTTATGGGAACTATATTGAAATTCTCAAGTGTTTTTTCAAAAGAATCTAAAATTAACAAAACCCCCTCTTTGTCAATTTTTTCAGCATCTTCTAAATCAGTTGTAGCCTTTTCTAATGAAGTAATGATTGGAATAATAGCTAGCAATAATTCTGAGTTGGCATATTTCAAAGCATTCGTTAACTCGTTAGAAGTTCTTCTTCGGTAGTTTTCAAGCTCAGCTACAGCTCTCAAAGTTTCCTCTTTCTTTTTATCTACTTCTTCAAGTAGTTCTTCATAAGTTAAATTATTTAATTCTGAATTAACTTCTTCTTGTGAATCTTCGGTCTGAACCTCTTCTTCTACTTCATTAGAATTTTTTTGATCTTGATCAGTCATTTTTGTTTTTTATTTTTTTTACATCCAAAATTATACTTTGATCCAATAACTCATAACCGTGTTTCAAAGCTATTTCTCGAAGTTTATTTTTAATCTCTTCGTCATAGAATTCAGTAGTTTCGCCAGTATCAACGCAAACCATGTGGTCATGGTTCAATGGATCATTTAATTCATAAACTGACTTATTAGATTCAAATTGATGTTTCACAACTATGCGAGCATTTTCAAACTGTGTTAATACTCTATATACAGTTGCTAAACCAACATCATAGTTATTCAACACAAGTTCTTTGTAAATTTCCTCAGCCGTGAAATGATCTTCCGTTCCTGAAGTTCTTTGAAGTATTTCTAAAATTTTGATACGGGGCAAAGTGGCTTTTAAGCCAGCTTCTTTTAAATTTGTATTGGTTTTATCGCTCATAACATTTATTCTATCTCAAATGAAAAAATTACTGGTTGTTATTATATCTCTAATACTATTTTCTTGCTCGTCTACTGACCTATACAGAGTCACTATTACACAAGGCACAGTCTTTACACAAGAAGATTTAGATAAATTAGAAGTGGGCATGACAAAAGACCAAGTTAGTTTTGTTTTAGGGCAACCATCATTTGAAAATTTCTTTGAAAAGAATGTCTGGAATTACCTCTACAAAATCAGTACAGGTGATGAAATCGATTTAGAACGCAAAGTAAAAATAATATTCGATGATTCAGGCTTAATGAAGGAAGTTATAGTTCTTAAAATTTAAATTAGAAGAATCTTATACCAAAGAGAATTTGTAAATTTCCTAAAGTCCAAATTACCATCAGGAATATTGGGCTCACATATTTCAGAATAAACACCCATAAATTCATAAGTCCTTGATTTTGAATGCCCATAACATCAGCATCAATAACTTTTTCTAATCTCCAGCCTACAAAAATTGACATTCCAGTACCAACCAATAGCAGCAAGAAATCGTCTGCAAAATATTTCATAGCTTCAAAAGGATTATCGAGTGCACCAATTGAAACATTATTCCAAACATTGTGTCCTGCGACACTCACAAGTGAAAGCAAGAAACAAAAAGCGACGACGTATGAAGTTGCTTTGACTCTAGTCATTGAATGTTTTTGTGATAAAAAGGCAACACTTGGCTCAAGAATAGAGATCATTGAACTGAAAGCAGCAACTGCCAGTAAAAAGTAAAATAAAGGACCGATAAACTGACCTATTGAACCAAGCTGAGCAAATACTTCGGTCATAGTTACAAATACTAAGGTATCTCCAGCATTTGGTGAGAAACCCAAACCTAATGCAAGTGGGAAAATAGCCAAACCAGCTAGCAAGGCAACTCCCGTGTCAGCTGTAACAACTACAGCTGAAGCTTTTGAAACTTTTTGGTCTGATGGCATATAAGAGCCAAATGCCATTAGTGTTCCCATTCCTATACTCATAGAGAAGAAGGCTTGTCCTATTGCTGCTTGAACTGTGCCAGCAGAAAAGTCTTCAGCTTTCCATGAAAATAGATAATTCAAGCCCTTAGAAAAATCACCAGCAACAGCACCATAGCCAACCATTGCGATTACTAGCACAAATAACATTGGCAATAAGAATCTCATTGCCTTATCAATACCTTTGTCTATACCATTTGCAACAACAAAACCTGAAGTAAAAAGAAAAAGCGAGAACCAAAAAGTCATCTCCCAGAAACCTGCTTTCTCTGCTTCATAGATGGCTGCAGCTGCTCCTGCCTCAACACCCGAAGCTGAAATAAAGCCATAATTAATAACAAAACCTGCTATTACAGCGTAATAACCTGCAATTATTAAACTTGCGAGTATACCGCCATAACCGACAATGCTCCATTTTGTTGATGAATTCGAACTTTTGGCTAATGATTCTATTGATGAAACTGGATTGCTTTTACCTTTCTTACCTATAAACACCTCTGCCATGAATACAGGGAGACCTAATGTAATAACAAAGAAAATATAGAGCAGCACAAACAAACCTCCGCCGTTTTCACCTGCTTTATACGGAAAACCCCATATGTTTCCCAAGCCAACAGCTGAGCCTGTTGCTGCAAGCAAGAAAGCTGTATTGTTATTCCATTGACTTGATTGAGATGCCATATTTTTTTTATTGGTATGTAAATATAAACGCAATCATTAACAAATGGCAAATTCTTATTGAGAAAGTGAGATAAAATCTTAATTCTTGATACCAATCAAACTCAAGAATCAATTCTTTTTCATATCTTTGGATAATTTCATAAATTATCAATAACGCAATCAAGATAAAAATTAAATATTTGATACCTAGAAAAATATTGCTCAAATAAATTAGAAATAACAGACCGAAAATAAATATAGATGGAACTATTGATCTATTTAGTTTCAATGAAAGGCCCCATAAAGTTCCGGACATAAAGATCGCCATTAATAAAGACCAAGAAAAAAATATTGTGATTAGGTGGTAATCGAAAGCTAAGTTTGGTGAAATCCAAGATACTATTGGAATAAAAATAAATGGCATAAGGCCTAAATAACAAAATGTTTTTACCTTATCTTGTAGAATCATATTAATGAATAGTAAGACTGTCGCGACAAATAAGAAAGCCAGATTTGATTTTTTTCTGGAGGAAACCTTTGTTGCTGGCTTAATGTTGGAGGGCTGGGAGGTGAAATCTTTAAGAGAGGGTAAATTAAATATAAAGGAAGCCTATATTAAAGACATTAAAGGAGAACTTTTTCTTGTTGGGGCAAGAATTGATCCAGCAAGCTATATAAATCAAAAAGACCTCGCTAACCCAAACCGATTTAGAAAATTACTTTTGAACAAAAAAGAGGTGGAAAAAATTCTTTTCGCTATATCGGCTAAAGGTCAAACTTGTGTACCAGTCAAATTATTTTGGAAAGGAAATCTAGCTAAATTAGAAATAGCTCTCGCAAGAGGTAAAAAGAACATAGACAAAAAAATGAGCAAAAAAGTTGCCGACATTCAAAGAGACCAAGAAAGGGCTTTAAAAAACTATAAATAAACATTATCATTTGCGGTCCGGGGGCGTATTTGGCTTTGACGTCTGACGCAGAACCCAACGTGCATATCGAGCATAAACACAACTCGTTAAAATTTGTTTAAAAAATTTAGTTGCAGATAACTACAACTATAGATTGGCAGCTTAATGCCAACCTGTTATCATTTGTGACCTACAACATTTGATAATAGTCATTTTGTAGGAGTAGTTTTATAGCTTGTCCAACTATAAAGCGAAATTAAGGACTATGCTTAGTATGTCTTGATCATCAGGCTATACTAAAGTTGAAATTAATAGATGAATCTAAATATGTAGAAGCTAGGGGAAAGTGATGACGGACGTGGGTTCGAATCCCGCCGCCTCCACCAAGCTAAAAGGAAATATTAATGGCAAATTCAAAATCGGCTGACAAAAGAGCCAGACAGAATAAAAAAAGGTATGAATTAAAGCATGCCCAAAGATCTATGGTGCGAACTGCTATGAAAGCTACAGCAAAATCTGTTGAAGCTAAAGATAAAAATGTTAATGAGACGTTTAAAGCTGCACAATCAACAGTTGATAAGATGGTGAGTAAAGGCGTAATTCATAAAAATAAAGCAGCTAGACTTAAAAGCAGAATGAATAAGCAGATTAAATCTGTTTAAATAAGTTTTCTCTAAGAATATCAATTCCATCATTTGAGACTGAAGAAATTGGATAAATGGGTGTATTTGGAAAATGTTCTTGAAATACATTTACCAAACTAGATAGCTCATCAGCTTCGATCAAATCTGTTTTTGTTAAACAAATCCATCTTTGCTGATCTGAAAAATCTAAATGAAATTCCTCTAACTCTTTCTCTATCACTGAATAAGATTTAAGTGCTTCATTAACTTCTTCAGTACCATCAACAAGATGCAGTAAAAATTTTGTTCTATAAGCATGCTTCAAAAATTTAGTTCCAAGCCCTGATCCTTTTGAAGCTCCCTCTATAATTCCTGGCAAATCTGCAATTGTAATTTTTTTCATTTCATTCTCCATAACCCCAAGTTCCGGATCTAATGTTGTAAAAGCATAAGAACCAATCTTTGATTTCGAATTTGTTATTTTGCTAATCAGTGTGGATTTTCCCGCATTTGGTAAACCTAAAAGACCAACATCAGCAATTAGCCTTAGCTCAAGTAATATTTCTCTTGTATCAGAGTCTTCGCCATTGGTTATTTTTCTAGGAGCTTGATTAGTTGAAGATTTAAATCGAGCATTACCAAGTCCTCCTTTACCACCCTTAGCAATTAATATCTTCTGATTTTCTTCATCAATTTCCCCTATCAGCTCCCCAGTATTCTCAGAATAAATTACTGTTCCACTTGGCACTAAAATTATTAGATCCTCGCCTGACTCACCTCTCATATTTTTTCCTGAGCCACCTTTGCCTGCTTGTGCTTGAAATACTTTTTTTCCTTTTAGGTTGTTTAAAGAATTTAGGTTGCTATCGAGTTCAACAATAACGTCGCCACCGTCGCCACCGTCGCCACCGTCAGGGCCACCTCTTGGGATATATTTTTCGCGCCTAAAGCTTAAGCAGCCATTACCACCTTTTCCAGATATTGCTATGATTCTGGCTTCATCAATAAAAGCCATTGTGATTATTTAGTGGGGTTGATATTAACGAATTTTCTTTTATTTTCGCCTTTTACTTTAAATTCGACTTCACCAGTTTTGAGTGCGAAAAGCGTATCATCTCTGCCCTTACCAACGTTGAGGCCAGCATGAAATTTAGTGCCTCTTTGTCTTACAAGAATTTCGCCAGCATTTACTTTTTGACCACCAAATCTCTTAACACCCAAGAAATTTGGATTCGAGTCTCTACCGTTTTTACTTGATCCGCCTGCTTTCTTATGTGCCATTTTTAATCTCTGTTATGTTTATTGTAGTTACTTTTCTTCTATGTCCAACAATTCTTTTAGAATCTTTTCTTCTTCTAAATTGAATTGCATAAACTTTATCTTTTTTGTCTTGGCTTACAACCTTGCCTGACACAGATGCTTTCTTAATATGTGGTTGGCCAACTACAGGAGATTTTCCATCAGACAAAAGAAGCACCTTATCAAAATTGATTTTATCGCCTTTTTTTGCGTCTGCTATGTAATCAACTTCGATTAAAGTTCCAACTTCAACTTTTTCTTGTTGATTTCCTGTGTCTATAATTGCGTACATTTCTTAAAATATAGTTATGCCAAATATTGAGGAACAAAATTTAACTGAATTTTTGCTGGAAGTAAAGGCGAAAATGGTGAATATCACAATATCTCAAAATCATGATATTAATGAAATAAATGACTATGTTCTAAGTAATACTGGCAAATTTGTCAGATCAAAAATAATTTATCACTATGGAAATGAAATAGGAGTAAAGCATAATAAGCTCCTGGAGCTGTCTGCAGCCGCAGAATTAATCCATCTTTCAACACTTATACATGACGATATTATTGATGAAGCAGATATTAGAAGAAATAAACCTACTGTGGTGAAGAAATGGGGACTCAAGAAAGCAGTCCTCTACGGAGATTTTCTATATACAAAAACATTTCAAGCACTCAATTCATTAGATAATACTGATATTGCTGACGAGCTTATAAGGTGTGCAGAAAAACTAATTGAAGGCGAATTCAATCAATTAAAAATTCACAAAGAAGGAATTGTTTCAGAGTCAGAATATTATGATGTCATTGAAAAGAAAACAGCAGTTCTTTTCTCGGGGATACTTAAATGTCTTGGGATTGAGATGAGTTTCAACAATGAAGATCAATCGCATCTTCAATCTCTAGGACTTGCATTTGGAAAAGCATTTCAGATTAATGATGATCTTAGTGACTTTTTAGATAGTGACAAAACAGGAAAAGCAAAATTTAAAGATTTAAATGAAGGAAAACTAACTTTACCAGCAATATTTCTTTTTAACTCTGTTGATGAAATAGAAAAAGCACAAATTAATAAGTTGATTGAATCAGGTGATTATTATGCAGTGAATAAATTGATAGAAAGCAAAAATGGCTTTGAAAATGCGAGAAAAGCGCGCGATGAGGCTATAGATGATTGCATTGAATACACTGAAAGATTTATTAAACTAGATAAGCTAGAAAGTTTAAAGATTTTCTTAAGGGAGACACTTGTTGCATGAATAGAGTAGTAATCACAGGTATAGGCATTATCTCTTGTCTTGGTAATGACAAGACTGAGGTATTGGATTCTTTACTTCAATCTAAATCTGGCATTTCAACCAACCAAGATTACATCGATAATGGTATGCGCTGTCATGTATCAGGTCAGGTAGATCCAGATTTAGGACAAATTGATAGGAAAATGCTCAGATTTATGAGCGAAACTTCTGCGTATGCATTTTTATCAGCAAAAGAAGCTATTTCTGATTCTGGACACACTAAAGAACGTATAGCTAGCGATGATGTTGCTGTTATTGTTGGGTCTGGGACAGGATCGAGTAGAGAAATACATAGGGTTAATAATGCAATAAGGGAAAAAGGGTTAAAAAGAATTGGTCCCTATTCAGTTACGAGAACTATGGGCAATACTACATCAGCAGCAATATCGACATTTTTTGAAACCAAGGGGCTATCTTTTTCAATAGCATCTGCCTGTTCTACAAGCCTGCATTGTATATCTTATGGTTTTGATCTCATTCGAAACGGTAAGCAAAATGTTGTCATTGCCGGAGGTGCAGAAGACGATCATTGGTCTGGATCAATTATGTTTGACGCAATGGGAGCATTAAGCACAAAGAGCAACGATAACCCAATATCTGCCTCTAAACCTTATGATATCAACCGTGATGGATTTATCCCATCTGGTGGCGGTGGCATAGTAATACTTGAATCTTTAGAATCTGCTCAAAAAAGAGGAGCAAAAATCTATGGTGAAATTATTTCTTGTTATGAAACATCGGATGGCTTCTCTTTAGTAAGTCCATCAGGAGAGGGAGCAAAGAGATGCATGGAAGGCTTAAATGGTTTAGAAGAGGTTGAATACATTAATACTCATGGCACAAGTACACCTGTTGGAGACATAACAGAATTAGAAGCAATTAAGGAAGTTTTTGGCAAGGATATTCCTCCTATTTCTTCAACTAAATCTTTAACAGGGCATTCATTAGGTGCTGCTGGTGTGCACGAAATTATTTATTCCTTAATGATGCTGAATAATAATTTTCTATGTGGTAGCCACAATATTACTGAGCTTGATCCAAATGCAGAAGACTTTCCTATTTTGCAAAAAAATATCGAAAAAGAAATAAATTGTTTTCTATCTAATTCTTTTGGTTTTGGTGGAACTAACGGTTCTATTATTGTTAGGAAAGTTTAAAAGGGAATATCCTCTTCAAACTTATCATTATCTTGTTTTGGTGCTGGTGAGCTTGCTGAATTTGAACTTGAATCCACATCTCCTCTTGAATCAAGCATAGTCATCTCTCTTGCTATCACTTCTGTGGTATATCTTTTCTTTCCCTCAGAATCCTCCCAGTCTCTGGTTTGTAATTTTCCTTCTACAAAAATTTTTGAACCTTTTTTTAAATATTGCTCTGCTATCTCAGCAAGCCTTCCAAATATGACCACTTTGTGCCATTCAACTTGTTCTTTTTGCTCACCTGTAGTCTTGTCTTTCCATCTCTCTGATGTAGCGATAGACAAGTTTGCAACTGGGCTTCCAGCTTGTGTATATTTTATTTCCGGATCAGCTCCCAGGTTTCCGATAATTAGTACTTTATTTAGGCCGTTTGACATATATATATTCTATAATACTTTTTTCCAAATCGAGTTATCAATTTGAAGTTTATTGAAATCAAAGGTGCAAAAGCACACAATTTAAAAAATATATCTCTAAAAATTCCTAGAGATAAGCTAACTGTAATTACAGGTCTTTCTGGATCAGGCAAATCTTCACTAGCTTTCGATACAATTTATGCTGAAGGCCAAAGAAGGTATGTTGAGTCGTTATCTACATATGCAAGGCAATTCCTTTCTGTCATGGATAAGGCTGATCTTGAATCTATTGAGGGGCTATCACCTTCGATATCCATACAACAAAAATCAACTTCCCATAATCCAAGATCGACTGTAGGTACAATCACTGAAATACATGACTATTTACGATTATTATTTGCCAGAGTTGGGATACCTAAATGTCCAGACCATAATTTAGAACTAAACGCAAAGCCTGTAGTTTCTATGGTAAAAGACACAATTAAAAAAGAGTTAGGTGAAAAAATATCAGTTTATTCGCCTATCATCATGGACGGTAAAGGTGAACATTTGGAATTATTAAGCCAATTAATGGCAGAGGGTTTTTCAAAAGTCAGAATAGATCAAGAAATATATCAAATAAACAAAGTCCCTCTTCTGGAAAAAAATAAGAAACATAATATTTCAGTTTTAGTTGATCAACTCGTAATTGATGAAAGTGACGATTGCAGGCAAAGGCTCACAGAATCAATTGAAACGGCCTTACGCTTCTCTAAAGGGAGTGTGGATATTGCTGGGAAGTCAAATGAATACCGTCTCTCTAATAAGCATGCTTGCCCAAAATGTAATTTTTCTATTCAAGAGCTTGAGCCTAAAATCTTCTCATTTAACAATCCAAGTGGTGCTTGCGGAGAGTGTGATGGGTTAGGCGTGAATTCATATTTTGATGAAGATAAAATTATTAAATATAAAAACCTAAGTATTGCCCAGGGATGTATAGAGCCATGGAATACTCCTTATTACCAGAGCAAACTTATCGGGCTTCTGAATCATCTTGGAGAAGATATAAACAAATCATGGGAAAACCTAAAAAATGATACAAAGAAAAT
Source organism: uncultured Gammaproteobacteria bacterium (assembly GCA_913052565.1). Classification (GTDB taxonomy): domain Bacteria; phylum Pseudomonadota; class Gammaproteobacteria; order Magnimaribacterales; family TMED112; genus TMED112. Next base: position 95,298 of record CAJXFH010000001.1, read on the forward strand.
TATTATTTGGGGAACTAAAAAGGAAATTACGTTTGATGATTTAAGCACAAATAAAAAGGTTAAAGAGAAATTTGAAGGGGTTATTCCCTCTCTAAATAGACAATTTGAAAGAACTGATTCTTACTTTATCCGAGAAAAAATTAGCTCTTATATTTCAGAGAAAACTTGCGAGACTTGTAAGGGGCAAAGGTTAAATGAGATTTCAAGAAATGTATTTGTAGATGGGATGAGTTTGCCTGAAGTTAGTGAATTAAAAATCGTTGACGCACTGGAAATAGTGGAGGATCTTAACTTAGAGGGCAATAGGTCTGAAATAGCAGAAAAGATATGTAGAGAAATTACAACAAGGCTATCATTCCTAAAAGATGTTGGCTTAGATTATTTAAATCTATCAAGAGGGGCAAATACGCTATCTGGGGGCGAAGCGCAAAGAATTAGGTTAGCAAGTCAAATAGGTTCAGGTCTTGTTGGCGTTATATATGTTTTAGATGAACCATCAATAGGCCTTCATCAAAGAGATAATCAAAAACTGATAAATACTTTATTAAGATTAAGAGATCTTGGAAATACAGTGATCGTAGTTGAGCATGACGAAGAAATGATAAGGTCAGCGGATCACATAATTGATTTGGGTGTAGGTGCAGGGATACATGGTGGCTCAATTGTTGCTGAAGGAAATTTAGAAGACATCTCAAAATCAAAAAAATCAATTACTGCAGAATATTTAAGAAAAGAGAGTGAAATTGCTCTAAAAGACACTGAGAGAAAAGATAGTAATAGCTCAATTTACATTTCTGGCGCTAATACTAATAACCTAAATAATGTAAACATTGATATACCTTTGAATAAATTAGTAGCAATTACAGGAGTTTCAGGATCCGGAAAATCGTCTCTTGTAAATCACACGTTGATACCAGGTATAAATTCAAAACTTAATAATTCTAAAGTGCCAGAGAAAACTGATTTCAAAAAAATTATAGGTGAAGAAAATATTGATAAAATGATTTCAATAGACCAGAGCCCTATTGGCAAGACTCCCAGATCAAATCCAGCTACCTATACAGGATTATTTACCTTCATTAGAGAGTTATTCGCTAATACTTCTGAATCAAGAACGAGAGGATATAAGCCTGGTAGATTTAGCTTTAATGTCGAAGGCGGAAGATGTGAAAATTGTAGGGGTGAAGGCTGGGTAAAAGTAGAAATGCACTTTCTGCCTGATTTATTTGTGGAATGTGATGTTTGCAAGGGAAAACGTTTCAGAGACGATACCCTAGAAATAAAGTTTAAAAACAAAAATATACATGAGATTCTAGAGATGACTGTTGAAGAGGCAATAGATTTTTTTAAAGCTGTTCCTCAAGTGCTTAAAAAACTATCTACCCTCAAAGAAGTCGGTCTCTCTTATGTAAAACTTGGGCAAGCTGCTAATACACTTTCTGGTGGAGAAGCACAAAGAGTAAAGTTATCAAAAGAATTATCTAAAAGAGATACAGGCAATACCCTTTATATACTTGATGAGCCTACTACGGGACTACACTTTTATGATATTCAAATGCTGATGGATGTTTTGAATAAGCTTGTAAATAAGGGAAATAGTGTAATTGTTATTGAACATAACTTAGATGTTATTAAGTTAGCGGATTGGGTAATTGATTTGGGACCGGAAGGTGGTGACGGTGGGGGAAATATAGTTGCTGAGGGAAATATAAGCTCAATTAAAAAGAATAAAAAGTCTTATACAGGACAAATGCTTAAGACTCTGTCTTAATTTCTTCGTTCTCAGTAATCTCTTCCTGATTTTCTTGATTACGGATTGTAAGTTCAACGTAACACATATCAGCTTTATCACCCTCTCTGAAACCAGCTTTAATCACCCTAAGATATCCGCCATTTGTTTCAGAAAATCTTGGTCCTAAATCTGAAAATAATTTTGAAGTTGCTGTTTTTGAATTAAGTTCTGAAATTACTTGCCTTCTGTTATGTAAACTATCGACTTTTGATCTGGTAATGAGAGGTTCCAGGAATCTTCTCAATTCTTTACCTTTTTCGACTGTTGTCTTTACTATTTCGTGCTCTATAAGAGAAGCAGCAAGATTTCTCATCATTGCAATTCTATGTGATGATGTCCTGCTGAATCTTCTACTAAGCTTTCTATGTCTCATATTACATTGGTGGCCAATTCTTAAGCACGGTCCCCATGGATAAACCTCTTGAAGCTAACTCATCCTTGATCTCGTTTAAAGATTTTTTTCCAAGGTTTGGCGTTTTAAGAAGATCCATTTCACTTCTTTGTATAAGATCTCCTATCAAGAAAATATTTTCAGCTTTTAAACAATTTGTTGAACGAACTGTTAACTCTAATTCTTCGATAGATCTTAATAGAAGTGGATCAAAGTCGTACTTATCTTTTCTTTTCTCTTTTCTGGAAACTAGTTCTTCATCAACAAACACTGCAAGTTGATGTTGCATAATTGTAGCAGCATATTTAACTGCCTGTTTCGCATCAATTGTTCCATCTGTCTCTAGATCAAGAATTAATTTATCGAGGTCAGTCCTGTTCTCAACTCTTGTATTTTCAACTTTATAGTTAACTCTTTTAACTGGGGAAAATATTGCATCTAAATGTAATGAATCAATACTTTTATCTTTGTTTTGTTCTGCAGGAACATAACCAATACCAGTTTTTATTTTCATTGTCATTGAAACTTTCTTTGGCTCTACTAGAGTTGCAATTACATGATCAGGGTTCATTACTTCAACTCCAGCAGGCAAATCTAGATCTCCCGCAGTTATAGTTTTTGGAGTTTTTGTTTCGAGCTTAACTTCTGCTTCGGACGGACCATCTAATTTAATAGCCATGTCTTTAAGATTTAAAAGAACATCTAAGATATCTTCTTTAATTCCTTCAATTGTTCCATATTCATGAGAAACACCATCTATTTTTACTTCTGTTACAGCTGCACCTGGCATGTAAGACAGCATTATTCTTCTCAAACTGTGACCGATTGTATATCCAAAGCCTCTTTCAAATGGCTCCAGAACAACTCTTAGATTGTTTTTATCTAATTCATCTACTCTTGCCACCTCTGGCGCTAAAACATTCAACTTATCTTCCATAATTACCTCTATTATTTTGAGTACAACTCAATAATTAAGTTTTCGTTTATCTCTGAACTTAACTCACTTCTGTCTGGATAGCTCAAAAACTTTCCTTTCATCTCATCAAAATTAACCTCCAGCCAACTTGCTTTATCTTTTGATTTTGCAAGTTCAACAGCTGCTTTAATTCTTAGATGTTCCTTTGATTTATCAGTTACTGATACCTCGTCTTCTGGTTTAACATTGTAAGAAGGTACGTTCACAACTTTGCCATTCACATTTATTGATTTATGAGAAACCATTTGACGAGCCTCAGCCCTAGTTACACCAAATCCCATTCTATATACAACATTATCCAGTCTTGTTTCTAATAAATTTAATAAGTTTTCACCCGTATTACCTTTGGACTTTGCAGCTTTGAGATAGTAGTTTCTGAATTGTTTTTCTAACAATCCATACATTCTTTTTACTTTCTGCTTTTCTCTTAGCTGTGTGCCATAGTCTGATAATCGACCACGTGACATTGCATTCCCTGGCTTGTTTTCAAATTTGCACTTTGATTCAATTGCTCTAGTGCCTGACGTAAGCATTAAATCTGTACCTTCTCTTCTAGAAAGTCTTAATCTTGGTCCTCTATATCTTGCCATTATACTCTTCTCTTTTTTGGAGGCCTGCATCCATTGTGTGGAAGAGGCGTAACATCTGTAATCTTATTAATTCTTAGGCCACAAGCATTTAAAGCTCTAATTGAAGATTCTCTTCCAGCACCAGGCCCTTTCACTCTTACTTCCAGATTTACCATTCCTAACTCTTTTGCCATATTTCCAGCTCTCTCTGCTGCAATTTGAGCAGCAAAAGGCGTACTTTTTCTGGATCCTTTAAATCCAGCGCCACCAGAGGTTGCCCAACACAGAGCATTACCACCCATGTCAGTAATCATCACTATTGTGTTATTGAAAGATGCTTTTACGTGAGCTATTCCATCAGTAACTATTCTCTTTGTTTTCTTCTTACCAGCCATTTCTATGCTTTAATTGGCTTCCTTGGGCCTTTTCTTGTCCTTGCATTGGTTTTTGTTCTCTGACCTCTTAAAGGTAGTCCTTTTCTATGTCTTATGCCTCTGTAACAACCTAAATCCATAAGTCTTTTTACGTTGAAATTAATTTCTCTTCTAAGGTCACCTTCAATTTGAAAAGCTTTTAATTCGTCTCTTATCTTATCTAGCTGATCTTCACTAAGTTCTGATACTTTTTTTGAGTACTTGATTTTTAATTTATCGCAAATCTCTTGAGCCGTTCTTCTGCCAATACCATAAATATGCGTAAGTGAAACATCAACGTGTTTGTTATCTGGTATGTTTATTCCGCCAACTCTAGCCATTATCCTTGTCTCTGTTTATGTCTTTTATTTGTTTTACAAATAACAAAGAGAGTTCCTGTTCTCTTCACAACTTTGCAATCTTTGCATATCTTTTTTATTGACGATCTTACTTTCATCTTCTTCTACTCTTTTTTGAGCCCGAAATATTAGCATTTTTTAGGATAGATGCATATTGTTGGCTCATAACATATGATTGTATTTGTCTTTGCAAATCTAGCATCACTACAACAACAATTAGTACTGATGTCCCTCCAAGATAAAAAGATATCCCAAAGCTATTGATCAAGATCAATGGCAATATACATACAAGAGACAAGTAAAATGCTCCAAAAACTGTTAGTCGGGATAAAATTGTATCTATAAATGTTGCAGTTTGATCACCTGGTCTTATTCCTGGAACGTAGGCACCACTTCTCTTTAAATTTTCTGCCATATCATTAGAGCTAAATGTAAGTGCGAGCCAAATGTAGCAAAAAGAAACAATTAATATCACAAATAAAAGAATGTAAAGAGGTTGACCTGGGTTGAGATAAAGCGCAAATTCTTGCAATCCACCAAGTCCCTCAATATTTCCAAACCAAGAGGATAGAGTTGCAGGGAACAGCAAAAAAGTACTTGCAAATATTGCTGGTATAACTCCTGACATATTAAGTTTTAATGGTAGAAAACTTGATGGTGCTTGAATCATTCCTCTAACTTGATGTCTTTGTGCGTAATTAACTGTTATTTTCCTTTGAGCGTTTTCAACAAAAACAACTAGAGCTACAACAATTAAAGTTAAAACACCCAGAACAATTAGTATCAGATAATTTAAATCGCCCTGTTGAGTTTGTTCTAATGCTTGTCCAAAAGCTCTAGGCACACCGGTAATAATGCTTGTAGCAATTATTAATGAAATACCATTACCAATTCCTCTTTCAGAGATTTGCTCACCTAGCCACATAAGAAAGACTGTTCCTGTAACAATAGAAAGCACTGCTACCACTGCTCCAAATATACTGCCAGATTCTAGAAGGCCAGCTGTTTGCAAGGTAATTGTTAAAGCAGTAGATTGAATCAACGCAAAGACCACTGTCCCATAACGTGTATATTGAGTTATTTTATTTCTACCACTTTGCCCGTCTTTTTTCAGCTCTTGCAAATACGGAACAGAATTTGAAAACAATTGCATAACAATCGCAGCTGAAATATATGGAATCACGCTTAAAGCGAAAATACTCATTCTCTCAAGGGCGCCACCTGAGAATAAATTGAAGTACTGCAGAATAGTGCCTTGACTCTGTTGGAATAGAGCAGCAACTTGCTCAGGATTTATACCAGGTATCGGAATATGTGTTCCAATTCTATAAACCAACAAAGCAAAAGCTAAAAATCCAAGCCTTCTCCATAATTCAGACATTGAGTTATCCAACTTTTACTCCTTTTGATAATCTTATATTTTCATCTATTGGCTTCTCAGCTAATTTGCCTTCACCAAATATCTTCACTTTTAGTGTTGATTTCTTGATAAGCCCAAGTTTTTTGAGGTTCTCAATACTAATTTTCTTAATTCCCTGAAGATGTTTTACATTTAAACTTTCAGAAACCCTAGAAACACGTGATGAAAATCCAAATTTAGGAACTCTCATCTGCAAAGGCATTTGTCCACCCTCAAATCCAGGTCTTACATTTCCGCCTGATCGTGATTTTTGACCCTTATGGCCTCTGCCAGCCGTCTTGCCAGTACCTGAACCAGTACCTCTTCCAACTCGTTTCCTATCAGATCGGGATTTTGAATCACTTATTGTATTTAATGTTAGTTTTTCCATTACTTAACCTCTTCGACCTTCACCATATAATCTACTTGATTAATCATCCCTCTTATTGAAGGTGTATCTTCGACAACTTTTGTATCACCAATCTTTCTTAAACCTAAGCCTTTAATAGAAAGACGATGATTTTTCTTTCGTCCAATCAAGCTTTTTAATTGTGTAATTTTCAACTTTGACATTATTTTCTTCTCTCTTTAACTTTTTCAGGAGATTCCATTTTTGCAAGTCCTTCAATTGTTGCTCTTACAACATTAATTGGGTTTGTTGATCCGTAACATTTTGCCAGAACATTTTTTATTCCAACAAGCTCTAAAACAGCTCTCATTGCACCACCCGCAATAATACCTGTACCTTCTGAAGCTGGTTGCATATAAACCTTTGTAGCTGAACTTTTTTCATTGATTGGATACCAGATTGTATTTCCATTAAGCTCAACATTAACGAGACTTTTTTTAGCCTCATCTAGTGCTTTTTGAATGGCTACAGGAACCTCTTTAGCTTTACCTCTACCATAACCGACTTTTCCATTTCCATCCCCGACAACTGTAAGAGCTGTAAATGACATTACACGACCACCTTTTACAGTTTTAGCAACTCTATTAACTTGAACTAGCTTCTCTACGAGAGTATCTTGTTGACTCATATTTTGTGTATCAATATTTTCCATTAGAATTTAAGGCCTCCTTCTCTGGCACCATCTGCAAGAGCTTTTACTCTACCGTGGAATTTATATCCTGATCTATCAAAAGTTACTTCTGAATGTCCAAGTTCTATGGCTTTTTTCGCTATTTCAGTACCAATCAATTTCGCTGCTTGGATATTGCCACCAGATTGTTTTTTAAAAGCTTTTTGCTGCGTTGAGATTGTAGCTAATACTTTCCCGTTTGAAGAATCTACTAGCTGAGCACTGATATTGTTAGAAGATCTATAAACGCATACTCTCATGATGCCCTCTTTAGTGAGTTTTGCTCTGAGTTTTTTTGATCTTCTTGTTCTTGCTATTTGTTTGCTCATAAATTATCCCGCTGCGGCTTTTTTCCTTTCTTTTCTAACTATATGTTCACCATCAATAAAGATTCCTTTTCCTTTGTAAGGTTCTGGCGGTCTAAAAGATCTTATCTCAGCACAAACCTGACCCAATAATTGTTTATTACAAGATGACACTGAAAGTTCAGTTTGGCTGTCTTGATTAGCTTCTACTGTATCAGGCAAGTTGTATTCAACAGGATGAGAAAAGCCCAGTGTAAAAGTGATTTTTTTACCTTGTACTTTTGCTCTATACCCTACACCATTTAACTTTATTTTTTTCTCAAAACCTTCACTCACACCTTTTACATAATTATTTAAAAGTGCTCTCATTGTTCCTGCCATAGCTCTACTTTCTTCATTTGACCATTTAATTTGTATCTGCTTTTCTTCAACATCAAACTGTACAGATTCGTGAACATTAAGGATCATTTCGCCTTTTGGTCCTTTCAATGAAATAGATTGTCCATCCACACTCGCTGTAACTGAGTCAGGTAATAAAACTGGATCCTTAGCTATTCTTGACATTAAAATACCCTACAAATTACCTCGCCACCCATTTGCTTTTTAATGGCTTCCTTATCTGTCATTAAACCCTTACTTGTTGTTAAGACTTTAATACCTAGCCCTCCTTTGTGGGGCTTTATATCTTTATAACTAAGATATTTTCTTAATCCTGGCTTCGATTCCCTTACAATCTCTTTAATAACTGGCTTATCCTCGAAATACTTAAGCGTAATTTCGAGCTCATCAAAATCTTTCTTAACTTTTTTAACACTAGTTAGGAATCCTTCTTTAACAAGCAATTTTGCTAATTCATGTTTCAATTTTGAATAAGGAGCATTCACTGTAGCTTTGTCTCGCATCAGTGCGTTTCTTACACGTGTTAATAAATCTGCTATCGGATCTGTCATAATTTTACCAACTTGCCTTTTTAATTCCTGGAAGCTTTCCAGACATTGCTAATTCACGTAGCTTTGTTCTACTGAGTCCAAATTTTCTATACACACCCTTAGGTCGTCCTGTAAGTGCACACCTTCTAACAACTCTTGAAGGATTTGAATTTCTTGGAAGTTTTTGTAATTTTCTTTGTATATCCATTTTTTCTTCAAATGTTGCAGCTTTCTTTTGCTCAGCCTTTAAAGCTGCTCGTTTATCAGAAAACTTTTCAACAAGTTTAATTTTCTTCTTTTCTCTTTCTACAATTGATTTTCTAGCCATTTTTTCCCCTAAACGGAAAGTTAAAACTTTCTAATAATTCTTTTGCTTCACTATCTTTTGAAGCTGAAGTGGTAATTGCTATATCCATTCCTCTTAGCTTATCGACTTTGTCATAATCTATTTCTGGGAAGATTATTTGTTCTTTTATGCCCATGTTATAGTTTCCCCGCCCATCAAAAGATTTTTCACTCAAACCTCTAAAATCTTTTTCTCTTGGTATAGCCAAGTTGACAAGCCTTTCAAAGAAATCATACATTTTGCCGCCTCTCAGTGTGACTTTGCATCCTATTGGGTATTCTTCTCTTATTTTGAAACTGGATACCGCTTTTCTAGCCTTTGTAACAACTGGTTTTTGCCCTGCAATTGCTTCAAGATCTCTGACAGCATTTTCAAGAACACCTTTGTCTTTAGATGCTTCACCAACACCCATATTAATAGTGATTTTTTGCAATTTCGGCACTTGCATAATGGACTTATAACCAAGCTTATCTTTTAGCATTGGTGCAATCTCTTTTGTATATTTTTCTTTCAATCTCATTACTTAATATTTTTTCCAGTTGATTTAAATATTCTTATTTTCTTGCCTTTTTCATCTTTGAAGCCGACTTTATCTTGCTTTTTAGTTGAGCTATTCCAAATCATTACGTTTGATAAATTTATTGGCATTTCTTTTTCAACTATCCCGCCCGTAATCCCTAATTGAGGGTTTGGTCTTGTGTGTTTCTTTGCAAGATTTAAATCATTTACAACGCACTTTTCGCCCATTATTTTTTTAATATTGCCTCTTTTTCCTTTTTCTCTACCAGAAATTACGATTACCTCATCACCCTCTCTTAATCTTGTATTTTTAATCTTCATTAAAGTACCTCCGGCGCGAGTGAAACTATTTTCATAAACTTTGCTGTTCTAAGCTCTCTGGTTACAGGTCCAAATATACGAGTAGCAACGGGTTCTCTATTATTATTTAGCAAAACAACTGCATTCTCATCAAAACCTATTTTTGAGCCATCTTGTCTTCTAACTCCAGACTTGCTTCTTACAATAAGAGCGTTCATAACAGAGCCTTTTTTTATCTTGCTTTGTGGTAGAGCTTCTTTTATTGCTACTTTTATGACATCACCTATATTAGCTGTTCTTCTTTTAGAACCTCCCAAAACCTTTATACACATAACAGCTCTTGCTCCACTATTATCAGCAACACTTAGCATGCTTTGGGTTTGGATCATTCAGACTCTCCTTTCTTAAGAACTTCCACTAACATCCAATTTTTAGTTTTAGATAGAGGCTTACATTCTTGAATTAAAACAATGTCGCCTTCTTTAGAAACTTCTTTTTCATCGTGGACATGATATTTTGTTGACAAGCTCAAGTACTTTCCATACTTTGGATGTTTTTTTCTTCTGTCGACAACAACTGTGATTGTCTTATTCATTTTTTGACTTGTAACAGTTCCTTGTAAAGTTCTAGCTGCCATTTTTTGTATTCATCTCCGTTTTAATTCTTGCTATATTTTTTCTAGCCTCTTTCATCATGTGGCTTTCTTTAAGCTGGCCCATTTTATGTTTGAATGCACTTTCAAACAATAGCTTTCTGTTAGCAACTAGCTCTGTTTTTAGTTGATCAGGATTCATGCCTTTATAATCTTTTGTCTTTTTCTTAGCCATCTGTTCCTCTTCTTACAAAAGTAGTATTCATTGGTAATTTTGCACCAGCTAATTCAAATGCTCTTTTTGCATCTTTTTCTTCAACACCAGCAACTTCGTAAAGTATCTTTCCAGGTTTAATTGGGCTTGCCCAATATTCAACATTACCTTTACCTTTACCTTGTCTTGTCTCAAGAGGTTTTTTCGTAATTGGTTTATCTGGAAATACTCTTATCCAAACTTTTCCACCTCTTTTGATATGTCGAACGAGCGCTCTTCTTGCGGCTTCAATTTGTCTAGAAGTTAACATGCCATGTGATGTTGCTTTCAAACCATAATCACCAAATGCTACAGATGAGCCTGCAGAGGCAAAACCATTGTTTCTGCCTTTCATCTGTTTTCTAAATTTTGTTTTCTTAGGTTGAAGCACCTTTATCTCCTCTATAAATCCAAACTTTTACACCAAGTATCCCGTAAGTTGTCAAAGCCTCACTTGTTGCATAATCAATGTCTGCTTTCAATGTATGTAGTGGAACCCTTCCTTCTCTGTACCATTCCGATCTTGCAATTTCAGCACCATTTAAACGACCAGACACCTCTATTCGAATTCCTTTTGCTCCTTGTCTCATTGTATTTTGAACTGCTCTCTTCATAGCTTTTCTAAACATAATTCTTTTTTCTAATTGCTGAGTCACAGAACTAGCAACCAATTGTGCATCTAAATCTGGCTGTTTTACCTCAACAACATTGAGTTTTACATCTTGGTTGATAATTTTTTTCAATTCTTTCTTAATCTTTTCTATCTCTTCGCCTTTTTTTCCAATAACAACACCCGGACGTGAAGTTTTGATATCAACAATAACCTCTTCCATGGTTCTTTTAATTATTACTGCACTGATTGGTGCCTGAGGAAGAATTTGCTTCACTCTATCTCTGACTTTAATATCTTCAGCCACTAGTTTTGAATAATCTTTGGATTTCGCAAACCAAATTGAGTCATGATCTCTAGATGTTCCTAATCTAAAACCTACTGGATTAACTTTCTGACCCATTAGATTCCTCCTGTTTTTTTTCTGTTAGTTTTATCTCAATATGACAGAAAGGTTTCTTTATTCTGTCGGCTCTTCCTCTTGCTCTGATTTTAATTCTTTTCATGACAAGACCTTTATTAACTATGATTGATTTAATCTTTAGATTATCGATATCTGTATTTTCATTAGCTTCAGCATTAGAAATAGCTGAATCAATTAATTTTTTAATAAGCTTTGCACCTTTCTGTTTGGAAAAGCTTAAGACATCCAATGCTTTTTCAACGTCCAATCCTCTGACTTGATCTGCAACAAGGCAAGCTTTTTGTGGTGAAAGTCTTGCTCCTTTTAAATATGCTCTAACTTCCATTATGCTTTTACCTTCCTGTCGCCTGAATGCATTTTAAATGTTCTAGTGATAGAAAATTCACCGAGCTTTTGTCCGACCATATCCTCTTTTATAAATACTGGAATATGTTGTCTGCCATTGTGAACAGCTATTGTTAAGCCAACCATATCTGGTGTAATCATTGAACTTCTTGACCAAGTTTTAATTGGCTTTCTATCGTTGGTTTCTTTTGCTTTCTGAACTTTCTTTTCAAGTGAAAAGTCTACAAAAGGCCCTTTTTTGCTTGATCTAGCCATTATTTATATCTCCTCTTCACAATAAGTTTGTCACTTGCTTTAGGCTTTCTTGTTCTGTACCCTTTTGTAGGCATACCCCATGGTGTAACTGGATTTCTTCCACCTGAAGTTTTACCTTCTCCACCACCGTGAGGATGGTCAACAGGATTCATTGCTACACCTCTCACTGTTGGTCTTACACCCCTCCATCTTTTTGCTCCTGCTTTTCCTAAAGATTTAAGGTTATGTTGTTGATTTGAAATTACACCTACTGTTGCTCTACATGTGAGAAGAATTTTTCTCATTTCTCCAGAGCTTAATCTCAATGTTGCATACTTACCTTCTTTTGCTACGAGCCTTGCGGTTGTGCCGGCTGATCTAATTAATTGAGCACCTTTGCCAGGTCTCATTTCAACACAATGCACTTCTGTACCCTGTGGTATTTCCGATAATGGTAAGCAGTTTCCTGGTTTTATTGGGGCCTTATCACCTGATAGTACTTTTGTTTTTTCTTTAAGGCCTTTTGGAGCAATGATATAAGCTTTCTCTCCATCTTTATATTCAATGAGTGCTATATTTGCTGATCTATTAGGATCATATTCAACCCTGAGAACTGTTCCTTCTACATCAAACTTATTTCTCTTGAAGTCTATTATTCTATATAGTCTTTTATGGCCACCACCCTTATGGCGAACTGTAATATGTCCATTATTATTCCTGCCAGAAATTCTTTTCTTAGACTCAACTAAAGTTTTTTCAGGTCTTCCTTTATGAAGATCTTCTTTAATTAATACTCTAAATCTTCTTCCAGGAGATGTAGGTTTTGCTTTAATAATTGCCATTATTTAAAAGGGTTCTCCAGGTTAATTTCTTTTCCTTCAGCAAGCTTTACGTAAGCTTTCTTATACGTACTTGTTTTGTATTTCCCGAATCTTGTTCTTTTGTTTTTAAATTTTGTATTTAAAACTCTTACTGATTCTACTTTTACACCGAAAATTTCCTCTATGGAGACCTTGATCTGTGTTTTTGTAGACTCTTTAGCAACTTTAAAAACGTATGTATTCGAAGTGCTTTTTTCAATTGCTGCCTTTTCACTTATGACAGGGCTCTTAATGGTAGTGTATGTTTTTTCATTTAACATTTAGAACCTCCTTAAGTATTGGAACAGCCGAATGGGTAAGAAGTATATGTTTGGCCTTCATCAAGTCGTACGGATTAATATCTCTAGCATCTAAAAAGCTAAAGTTTTTCAGATTTCTAATAGCTAACATTGTGTTTTGATCGAGTTCAGAAGCTATCAAAAGTGCTGATTCCTTACCAGTTTTCTTAAAATATTCGCTTGCTATTTTTGTTTTTGGTTCTTTGAAGCTTACATCTTCAACAAGGTCTAATCTTTTCTCAGATTTAAACTTAGAAAGAATAGAAGCAAGTGCTTTTTTTGCCATCTTTCTATTTATTTTTTTGGAATAATTTTTAGTGTTAGCGAACGTGACTCCGCCTCCGACCCATAATGGACTTCTAATAGTTCCTGCTCTGGCTCTACCTGTCCCTTTTTGTCTGAAAGGCTTTTTACCACCACCTCTTACATCGGATCTATTTTTGAGTAGAACAGACCCTTGTCTTTCATTTGACATATAGCTTGTTAACGCTTGATGGACAAGAGAAGCGTTAAAATCAACTGAGAAAACTTCGCTAGGAAGTCTTGGAGTAGTTGTTTTTTTTGCAGCTTTTGTCTCAGCCATTATTCTTTTCCTTCCTCTTCTTCATCTTTTGTCTCTTCAGTTTCTGTATCTTCAGTCTTTGCTTCTTCTTCGACAGTTTCCTCGACAGCCGCATCTTCTGCTGGAGCTTCTTCAACTGCTGCACCCTCAACAGCCGCATCTTCTACTGGAGCTTCTTCAACTGCTGCACCCTCAACAGCTGCATCTACTGCTGGAGCTTCTTGAGCTGCTGTTTCTTCTACCGGAGCTTCTTCAACAGGTGCTTCCAATGTAAGTTTCTCATCACCCTTGATTGATGGTGTAATTTTTAAGAATGAACCAATTGAACCGGGGACTGCTCCTTTAACTAAAAGTACGTTATCTTCAAGGTCGATTTTCTCGATTTCAAGATTCTGAACTGTAGTATTCTTGTCTCCCATGTGTCCTGCCATTTTTTTCCCTTTGAAGACCCTTCCTGGAAATTGACACTGTCCTATAGAGCCTGGTGCTCTGTGGGCAAGTGAATTACCGTGAGTTGCGTCCTGAGTTTTAAAATTATGTCTTTTCACAACTCCCGCAAATCCTTTTCCTTTCGAAACACCTGAAACATCTACTTTTTTTGCTCCTGAAAAAGGATGTAAAGTTATTTCTTTTGCATCTTGCAGAAAATTGAATTCCTCTTCAGAAAGATTGAATTCTGTTAAGTACCCATTTTTTGCTTCATTGTCCTTGAACTTCTTTTCTAAACTCTTAGAAACATTTTTCTTTGATCCATAACTGATTTGTACAGCATAATATCCATCTTTCTCTGGTGTTTTTCTCTGCACAATCTTGCTTTCAGATATTTCAATGACTGTAACTGGCACTGAAGTCCCATTGTCTTTAAAGACACGCGTCATCCCAATTTTTGTACCAATTACTCCAAGCATTTTAGTTAAGCGTTATTTTGACATCCACACCAGCAGCAATGTCTAGTCGCATTAATGCATCTACTGTTTGCTCTGTCGGGTTAATAATATCGAACAGTCTTTTATGTGTTCTTGTCTCGTATTGATCACGAGCATCTTTATCTTTATGTGGAGATATAAGGACTGTAAGCCTTTCTTTCTTAACAGGCAAAGGAATCGGCCCAACAACTTTTGCGCCGGTTTTTGTGACTGTCTCAAGGATTTCTTTCGTTGATTTATCAACCAATTTATGATCGAAAGCCTTAAGTTTTATTCTAATTTTTTGCTGTTCCATAATCCCCTTTTAGATTAGAAAGACCACGATTTTAAGGCTTTAAATAGGGAGTGTCAAAGGATTTATCTAATTCTTATTGATAATTTCTTCAGTCAAATTTGAAGGAACTTCAAGGTATTTTTCAAACTCCATGGTATATGTAGCTCTTCCTTGTGTAGCTGACCTTAAATCTGTAGCATAACCAAACATTTCTGAGAGAGGGACAAGGGCTGTGATAGCCTTTCCTGAGGGGATATCCTCCATATTTTGAACTTGACCACGCCTTCTATTAAGATCTCCAACAACATCACCCATATAGTCTTCAGGTGTAACAACTTCAACATCCATCATTGGCTCTAGTAGTATTGGTGATGCATTATTAGCACCGTCCTTTGCAGCCATTGATCCTGCAAGTTTAAAAGCCATCTCACTTGAGTCCACCTCATGATAAGAGCCGTCGTAAAGTGTAACTTTTACACCCTGAAGAGGATATCCAGCTACTACGCCATTTTGTAATTGCTCTTTTACCCCTTTCTCAACAGCTGGAATGTATTCTTTAGGAATAGCACCACCTTTGATTTCGTCAACAAATTCAAATTCCTCTTCACTAGGCTCCATTCTCATAAGCACATGACCATATTGACCCTTACCACCTGATTGTTTTGCATATTTTTGTTCACATTCAACTGATTTAGTAATTGCTTCTCTGTAAGCCACTTGAGGTTTACCAACATTTGCTTCAACGCTGAACTCTCTTTTCATTCTTTCCACTAAAACTTCTAAATGCAGTTCTCCCATTCCTGATATTATTGTTTGGCCTGATTCTTCATCTGAACTTACTCTAAAAGATGGATCTTCCTGTGCAAGCTTACCTAGTGCAATAGACATTTTTTCCTGATCAGGTTTAGATTTAGGCTCTACAGCAAGTGATATAACTGGTTCTGGAAATTCCATTCTTTCAAGAACAACAAGGTCTTTTGCATCTGATAATGTATCACCAGTCGTAACATTTTTTAGACCAATACATGCTGCAATATCACCTGCGCGCACTTCTTTTATCTCTTCCCTATTATTTGAGTGCATTTGCACCATTCGGCCTATTCTTTCTTTATCGTCTTTGACAGTATTTATTACGCCATCACCTTGAGAAAGAACACCAGAATAAACTCTTACGAATGTTAGGTTTCCAACAAATGGATCTGTAGCGATTTTAAATGCTAACGCTGAAAATGGCTCCTCATCACTTGAGCTTCTGGAAGCGGGTTCTTCTGTCTTAGGATTTATTCCTTCTATAGCTTTTACTTCATCTGGTGCTGGAAGAAACTCGATCACAGCGTCAAGAACTGCTTGTACACCTTTGTTTTTAAAGGCTGAGCCACATAATGCTAATGTAATTTCGTTAGCTAAAACTCTTTGCCTAAGTCCTTGTTTTATATCTTCTTCATTCAAATCAGAAGTCTCAAGGTATTTTTCCATTAATTCTTCGTTAGCTTCAGCAGCAGCTTCAACAAGCTCTTCTCTTAGAGTTTCACATTTAGCTTGCAGGTCCTCTGGAATATCTGTGTATTCGAAGGTTGATCCTTTATCTGCTTCATTCCATGTGATTGTTTTCATCTTGATAAGATCTATGACACCTTTGAAATCCTCTTCGGCACCAATGTTGTATTGTATTGGCACTACAGTTGCTCCGAGCCTATCTTTAATTTGATCAACTACTCTTTCAAAGTCAGCTCCAGCTCTATCCATTTTATTAACAAAGACTATTCTAGGAACTTCATATCTATTAGCTTGTCTCCAAACTGTTTCTGATTGAGGCTGTACGCCAGAAGAACCGCAAAAAACTACAACAGCGCCATCTAGCACTCTAAGCGAACGCTCTACCTCAATAGTAAAGTCCACGTGTCCTGGAGTATCAATTATGTTAACTCTATGTTCTTCGAATTGTTGGTCCATTCCTTTCCAAAAGCATGTGGTAGCTGCTGATGTAATCGTAATTCCTCTTTCTTGTTCTTGTTCCATCCAGTCCATGACAGCGGCTCCGTCGTGAACTTCTCCAATCTTATGTGAAATACCTGTGTAGAAAAGCACTCTTTCAGTTGTGGTTGTTTTACCAGCGTCAACGTGAGCACATATACCAATGTTTCTATATCTATTTAAAGGTGTTTTTCTAGCCATAATTAAAACCTGAAATGAGCAAAAGCTTTATTTGCCTCTGCCATTTTATGCATATCTTCTTTCTTTTTAACCGCAGATCCTCTTCCATCTTTAGCTTCTTTTAATTCAGCAGCTAATCTTGCAGGCATTGATTTCTCTTTTCTTTTTCTTGCAGCTTCAACAAGCCATCTCATAGCTAAAGCTGTTCTTCTTTTAGCTCTTACTTCAACAGGAACTTGATATGTTGCTCCACCAATTCTTCTTGACCTTACCTCTACTACTGGAGCGACTTTGTCGAGTATTTTTTTGAATACTTCTACAGTATCTTCTCCTTTGCTGTCTTTTTCTAATTGTTCAAACGCACCATAAACAATAGTTTCAGCAATAGATTTTTTACCATCAACCATTAGTTGATTCATAAATTTTGCAACTATTTCACTCTCGTATTTTGAATCAGGAATAATTTTTCTTTTAGGTGCCGCTCTTCTTCTCATTATTTACCCCTTTTAGCACCGTATTTAGATCTTCCTTGTTTTCTATCTGACACACCCGAGGTATCTAAAGCACCACGAACGGTATGGTATCTCACACCTGGTAAGTCTTTAACTCTTCCACCTCTTATAAGAACCACTGAGTGCTCTTGTAGGTTGTGGCCTTCACCACCAATGTATGAGGTCACTTCAAAACCAGAAGTAAGTTTAACCCTGCAAACTTTTCTCAATGCAGAATTAGGTTTTTTTGGCGTAGTTGTATAAACACGTGTACATACACCTCGTCTCTGAGGACAATTTTTTAATGCAGGAACATCGCTCTTTGAAGATTTTGTTCTTCTAGGCTTCCTAACTAATTGATTTATCGTAGCCATTTTTAAAAACTGAATAATAAAGTAGTGCTAATCATCGGTCAATCTTTACTCGAAGCTTTCTAATAATTCTTTTTTCAATGCTTCTTCAATATCTTGAATCTCTTCAGATGATACGCTTGCTTTTTGATTTGCAGCAAAACCTGTTCCAGCAGGTATTAAACGTCCCACTACAACGTTTTCTTTCAATCCTCGCAAGGTATCTTTCTTGCTAGTTACAGCTGCTTCTGTAAGCACTCTAGTTGTTTCCTGGAATGATGCAGCTGAAACAAATGAATCTGTTGAAAGTGCAGCTTTAGTTATTCCTAATAGCATTCTGTCAAAAATTGCTGGTTTTTTACCAGATGCTACAAGATTTTTGTTTGCTGCTCTTACTTGTGTTAATTCAACAATGTCTCCTTCAAGATACTCACTATCTCCTTGATCGGTAATTGTGACTTTTTTCATCATCTGTCGAGATATTGTTTCGATATGCTTGTCATTAATTACTACACCTTGCAATCTATACACATCTTGAACTTCTGAAATCAGGTGTTTTGCTAACTCTTCTACGCCATGAAGTGCTAAAAGACTATGGGTGTCAACTGGACCATGACAAAGAATGTCTCCTTGCTCTACAAAATCACCTTCTAAGAAAGATACAGCTCTATGTTTTTGTATCATCATTTCAACTGGCTCACCTTTTTCAGGTGTGATGATTAATCTCTTTCTTCCTTTGGTCTCTTTTCCATAAGATAAAATACCTGAACTCTCCGCATATATTGCACCATCTTTAGGCTTTCTAGCCTCAAATAAATCTGCAACTCTTGGCAATCCACCAGTAATATCTTTTGTCTTTGTACCCTCGACAGGAACTCTCGCAATAAACTCACCTGTAGAAACTTTATTAGTGTTATTTTTCATGAGAATAGATTTTGATGGTAAAGAGTATGATGCAATTACTTTCTTTTTACCGTCCAAAACAGTAATTGATGGTGTCATGCCTTTGCCTTTTACTGGCCTATCATTCGCATCAATGACTTCTCTTGTAGTGGAGCCAGTTAAATCATCAACATCGACCTTCATTGTTACATCTTCTGTTAAGTCATTGAACGAAATTGTTCCCTCTACCTCAGCAATGATTGGCAAGGTAAGTGGATCCCATTTAGCAATTAATGTGCCTGGTTCAACTTTAGAATTATTACCATATAAAATTTCAGCTCCATAAGGTATTGAATATTTCTCAAGCAAGTTTTCCTCATCATCCTGAATTGTCAAATGTGCATTCCTTGATACGACTACAAGTTCGCCGTTCTTCTTCTCAACCGTTTTAAGTGAACTATCAAATACTATATTTCCGCCTCTAAGGGTTGTAACTGAATCGTCTTCTGCAGTACCAGAAGCCGCACCACCAATGTGGAAAGTCCTCATAGTTAGCTGTGTTCCAGGTTCGCCGATTGATTGAGCAGCTACCACACCTACCGCTTCTCCTATATGAACCAAGTGTCCTCTAGCTAAATCTCTTCCATAACATTTAGCGCACAGTCCATGGCTAGCTTCACAAGTTATTGGAGATCTAATCTTCACCTTTTTTATACCTGAATTTTGAAGCTCAACAGATGTTTCCTCATCGAAAAGATGGCCCTTTTCGAAAAGAACTTTCTTATCTTTCTTGATTTCTTCCTGTAAGACTCTTCCAAGAATCCTTTCTGATATAGTTTGAATTACTGATGCGCCGTCAATAATTGCTTCAACGGTAATTCCATCCTCTGTTTCACAATCCTCAGACGTAATAACTACATCTTGTGAGACATCAACTAGTCTTCTTGTTAAATATCCTGAATTAGCGGTTTTAAGAGCTGTATCAGCTAGACCCTTACGTGCTCCGTGTGTTGAAGTAAAGTATTCAAGCATTGAGAGACCCTCTCTAAAGTTTGAAGTAATTGCACTTTCAATAATGCTTCCATCTGGTTTGGACATAAGTCCTCTCATACCAGCAAGCTGTCTAATCTGAGCTGGGGATCCTCTAGCACCTGAATCTGCGTACATAAATACACTATTAAATGATGGTGTGACTATTTCGTTACCATCTTTATCAGTTTCAACTTTATCCCCAAGTGCACCCATCATTGAGCTTGCAACTTTCTCGTTCGTTCTTGACCAGATATCTATTATTTTGTTGTATTTCTCACCTTTTGTTAGAAGGCCACTTTCAAATTGCTGCTCGATGCTTTGCACTTCTGTTTCAGCACTCGAAATTATTGTGGTTTTGTCATCAGGTATCTCAAAATCATTTACACCAATAGAAGCACCAGAAGAGGTTGAATATTCAAATCCTAAATACATCAATTTATCAGCGAACAAAACAGACTCTTTCAGTCCAAAGTCTTTGTAGACGCTTGATATAAGATTCAATATATCTTTTTTCTTGAGTGTTTTATTTACTTTGTTAAAGTCTAAGCCTTTAGGCATGATTTCATAAAGCAAACATCTTCCAACAGTAGTTTCATGTAGATTTTTCTCTTCGCCTTCTTGAACTCTTACTTTTATCTTTGTATGCAAGTTTATTTGTTTTTCTAAAAATGCTCTTTTTACTTCATGAACGTCAACAAACGATCTACCTTCTCCAGGTAAATTGAAATCTTCCTTGGTTAGATAGTAGATACCTAAAACTACGTCCTGGTTAGGTTGAATAATTGGTTCTCCGCTTGCAGGAGACAATATATTATTTGTTGACATCATCAACGCTCTTGCTTCGAGTTGTGCTTCCAGAGAAAGGGGTACGTGAACTGCCATTTGGTCGCCATCAAAGTCAGCATTAAATGCTGTACAAACAAGAGGATGAAGTTGAATAGCTTTCCCTTCAATAAGAACTGGTTCGAAAGCCTGTATTCCTAATCTGTGTAGAGTCGGAGCCCTATTTAAAAGCACTGGGTGTTCTCTAATTACCTCGTCTAAACAATCCCAAACTTCAGGAGTTTCTTCCTCAACGAGTTGTTTTGCAGCTTTAATGGTAATAGTTATACCTTTCTGCTCCAATCTGTTAAATATGAAAGGTTTAAAAAGTTCAAGTGCCATTTTCTTTGGCAGACCACATTGATGTAACTTAAGTGTTGGGCCTGATACGACTACAGACCTTCCAGAATAGTCTACCCTTTTACCAAGTAAGTTCTGTCTAAATCTACCTTGCTTTCCTTTGATCATATCAGCAAGTGATTTCAGCGGTCTTTTATTTGTACCAAGTATTGCCCTACCTCTTCTGCCGTTATCTAACAGTGCATCAACTGATTCTTGCAACATTCTTTTTTCGTTTCGAACGATGATTTCTGGGGCACCAAGTTCTAGAAGTCTTTTTAATCTGTTATTTCTATTAATTACTCTTCGATATAGATCATTTAAATCTGAAGTAGCGAATCTACCGCCATCTAATGGAACCAAAGGCCTCAAATCAGGCGGAAGTACTGGAAGCACGTTCATTATCATCCATTCAGGTTTTTGCCCGCTTTCTTTAAATGCTTCCATGAGCTTTAATCTTTTTTGAAGCTTTTTGATTTTTGTTTCAGAGTTACTTGTGTTTAGTTCTTCTCTAATTTCTTGTGTTTCCTTTTCGACATCAACTTCAGCTAATAGCATTTGAACTGCCTCAGCTCCCATCATTGCTGTAAAGTCTTCATCGTACTCATCTAGGGCTTCATAGTATTCATCTTCCGTTAAAAGCTGACCTTTTTTTAGGTCTGTGATTCCAGCTTCAACAACAACGAAACTTTCATAATAAAGAACTCTTTCGATCTCTCTAAGAGTCATGTCTAGGAATAGTCCTATTCTTGATGGTAATGATTTTAAGAACCAAATATGTGCCACCGGCGAAGCAAGCTCAATGTGACCCATTCTCTCTCTACGTACTTTTGTTGCAGTTACTTCAACGCCACATTTTTCACAGATAACTCCTCTATGTTTTCTTCTTTTGTATTTTCCGCAGAGACATTCAAAATCTTTTATAGGTCCGAATATTCTTGAACAAAAAAGACCATCTCTTTCTGGCTTAAAAGTTCTATAGTTTATTGTTTCAGGTTTTTTTACTTCACCCCATGACCAAGACCTAATCATTTGTGGAGATGCTAGCCCACAGGAAATTAAATCAAAATTCCTTTTAGAACTTCTATTTATGTTTTTAATGATATCTTGCATATTATTTCTCTTTTGAATCTTCTAGTTCAAGGTTTATACCAAGAGCTTTTATTTCTTTACTTAATACGTTGAATGATTCAGGAACTCCTGACTCAACTTCATAATTACCGTCAACTATATTTTTATAAACTTTTGATCTACCAGAAATGTCATCTGACTTAACTGTAAGCATTTCTTGCAATGTATATGAAGCTCCATAAGCCTCAAGAGCCCAGACTTCCATTTCCCCAAATCTTTGGCCTCCGAATTGAGCTTTTCCACCAAGTGGTTGTTGTGTAACCAAGCTATAAGAACCAGTAGATCTGGCATGCATTTTGTCATCAACTAGGTGGTTGAGTTTTAGCATATACATATAACCCACAGTAACAGGCCTATCAAATTTCTCCCCTGTTCTACCGTCATACAGATCGAACTGACCACTCTCTGGCAAGTCAGCATACTTTAGTAACTCTTTGATTTGATGTTCGTTTGCTCCATCAAAAACAGGTGTTGCAAATGGCACACCCTCTCTTAAATTATCAGCTAATTCTTTTACTTCTGTGTCTTTTAATGACTTTATGTCGTCTTTATCATGTGGTCCAAAAGAATAAATATCATTTAAGACTTTTTTCACACTATCGAGTTTTTGTTTCGATTTCATCATGTCATCAATTTTGCTTCCTAATCCCTTAGCAGCAAGCCCTAAGTGTGTCTCTAAAATCTGACCAACATTCATACGTGAAGGCACACCGAGTGGATTTAAAACAATATCGACTGGTTCACCATTTTCATCATATGGCATATCTTCAACAGGTATAATGCTTGATATAACTCCTTTATTCCCGTGTCTTCCAGCCAATTTATCACCAGCTTGTATCTTTCTCTTCACAGCTAGATAAACTTTGATAACAGATAAAACACCAGGTGCTAAATCATTGCCACCTTCAATTTTTTTCTTGAAGATAGCCATTTTTTCTTTATTTTCTGATTGATACTTTTTAAATTGATCAGTGATATTTTTTTGCAGGTCTGTGACTTTTTTATTTTTAACTTTCAGTTTAAGAATGTCTTCAAGATTCATCTCAGTTACAGCTTCTTGAGTAATCTTTCCTTTAGACGTGATTAAATTTTCTTTTTTAAGTGCCTGAATCACAGTGTTCTTCAGAGAATTTGTAACAATTCTCATTTCATCGTCCAGATCTTTACTGAATTCTGAAACCATTAAAGATTCATTGCTTTTAGCTCTTGGGTTCTTCTCAGCTCCGTCTCTAGTGAATATTTGAACATCAATAACTGTTCCAGAAACACTAGAAGGAACTCTTAAGGATGTGTCTTTTATATCTGACGCTTTTTCGCCAAATATCGCTTTCAATAATTTTTCTTCAGGTGAAAGTTGCGATTCACCTTTTGGAGTGACTTTTCCAACTAGAATATCACCTGCTTCAACTTTTGCACCTACGTAAACTATTCCATTTTCATCTAATTTAGAAAGTGCAGATTCACTTACTCCCGGAATGTCAGATGTAATTTCTTCCATACCAAGTTTTGTGTCTCTTGTTATACATGTAAGTTCTTGAATATGGATGCTTGTAAGCCTGTCTTCTTGGACCACTCTCTCAGAAACTAATATTGAATCTTCATAGTTAAAACCGTTCCATGGCATAAATGCAATTCGCATATTCTGACCAATTGCAAGTTCTCCTAGGTCGATTGATGGGCCGTCAGCAATTATGTCACCAGCTTTTACGTGATCGCCTTTTTTCACAAGCGGTCTTTGGTTTATACAGGTATTCTGATTTGATCTTGTATATTTAACCAGATTGTAAATATCAACACTTACATTATCTCCTGAAGAAACTTTTATAACTATTCTTCCACCATCAACTGAATCAACCACTCCAGCATTATTTGCTACAACACAAACACCTGAATCACGAGCAACTTGTCTTTCCAATCCTGTGCCTACTAAAGGTTTTTGTGGAATTAATGTTGGCACTGCTTGTCTCATCATATTTGATCCCATGAGTGCTCTGTTTGCATCGTTATTCTCTAAAAATGGTATTAATGACGCAGCGACTGAAAGAACTTGTTTTGGCGATACATCCATCAATGAAATCATTCCTACGCTCACAAGGCTTGTTTCTCCCTGATGTCTCGCTGTTACGAATTCATTTTGAATTTTTCCTTTTTTATCAACCTCAACATTTGCTTGTGCTATGTAATGATTGCTTTCCATGATTGGAGAGAGATAAACAATCTCATCAGTAACTTTTCCGTCTTTAACAACTCTATATGGAGTCTCAATAAAACCGTATTTATCTGTTCTTGCATAAGTTGATAATGAATTGATGAGTCCAATGTTTGGACCTTCAGGTGTTTCTATTGGACAAACCCTACCGTAGTGAGTTGGGTGTACATCTCTAACCTCAAATCCAGCTCTTTCTCTAGACAATCCTCCTGGGCCTAGTGCTGAAACTCTTCTTTTATGTGTGACTTCTGATAAAGGATTATTTTGATCCATAAATTGTGATAATTGGCTTGACCCGAAAAATTCTTTGAAAGCAGCAGTTATTGGTTTTGCATTTATTAGATCAGATGGTTTGTAGCCTTCTGTTTCTGCCATACCAAGCCTATCTTTTACTGCTCTTTCAACTCTTACAAGAGCTATTCGAAGTTGGTTTGCAGTCATCTCACCGACAGATCTAATTCTACGGTTACCCAAATGATCAATGTCATCCACTGTGTCCCTACCATTCCTAATATCTACTAGTTTTTTTAGAACAGTAACAATATCTTCTTTTGTTAGAACGTAAACGTCAGATCTATCCTCAATCTTCAGTCTCCAATTTAATTTCATTCTTCCAACATCAGATAGGTCATATCTGTCTTCGGAGAAGAATAAATTATTGAAGAGTACTTCAGTTGATTCTTTAGTTGGCGGTTCACCAGGTCTCAACATTCTGTAAATATCAACTAAAGCTTCCGCTCTTGAATTACTTGGATCATTTCTTAATGTATCAGCGATGTAAGAACCACTATCTATTGTATTTACATACAAAATCTTAAAGTCTTCAATATTTTCCTCTAAAAGTTTTTTTAGAACTGCTTTTTCAAGAAGTGTATTTGAAGTGTGAAGAATCTCTCCAGTTTCTTTGTTTACTATGTCTTCACCGAGTGTTTGACCAATAAAGTCATCAAACTCAATCTCAATAAGTCCATTTTTTGTTTTTCCGTGATCTGCTGCAACTTTTGCATTGACTCGTTTGCCAGCGGATAGTTTTTTTCCAGCAATATCCATATCAAAATCAAAAGCCTTTCCTTTAATTTGCTCTGGACTGATGGATAAATATATTTTTTTATTTTTTACAACAACATCTATTTTTTCGTAGAAAGTATCTAAAATCTCTTGATCGGACATATCTAATGACTTCAAGATCGCAGTTGCAGGAAACTTTCTTTTTCTATCTATGCGTGCATAAATTAGATCTTTAGCGTCAAATTCATAGTCAAGCCATGAACCCCTGTAAGGAATGATCCTTGCGGCATATAGAACTTTTCCTGAAGCATGAGTCTTGCCTTTATCATGATCGAAAAATACACCTGGAGATCTGTGTAACTGTGAAACAACAACTCTTTCTGTGCCATTTACAACAAAACTTCCGTCCTTTGTCATAACAGGTATTTCGCCTAGAAAAACACGATCTGACATTGGTGTACCTTTAACAGTTTTGTATCCTGTTGCTTTGTCCATAAACCTAAGTTGAAGGTTTACATACAATGGCACTGCATATGATATGCCCTTCATTTTACACTCCTGTGGTGTATATAGGCACTCCCCTAATTCGTAGCTTATGTAATCTAGAGCAGCATTACTTGATGCGCTGTTAATGGGAAATATAGATCTAAAAACTTCTTCCAAACCGCTATTATCTCTTTTTGCAGGATCGGAGCCTTCTTGCAAGAATTCAGCATATGAATCAGTTTGTGTTTTTAACAGGTATGGCAAAGCCATGACGTTTGGCAACGTGCCAAACTGTCTTCGGATACGTTTTTTCTCAGTAAAAGAGTATGTCATTAAAATTGATTAATCTGAGATTATTTCATCTCAGCTTGTGCACCAGCTTCTTGTAGTGCTGCAACAAGTGCTTCAGCGTCTTCTTTGTTTGCTCCTTCCTTCACGGTTTTTGGAGCACCATCAACTAAATCTTTAGCTTCTTTTAAGCCTAAATCAGTAGCAGCCCTTACAGCCTTAATGACTGCAACTTTCTTATCTCCAGCTGCTGTCAACACAACATCAAAAGCACTTTTTTCTTCTGCTTCTGCTGCGTCACCTGCGTCTCCAGCTCCAGCTCCTCCAGCAGCTACTGGTGCTGCTGCAACTGCTGCTGCGGTTACGCCAAACTTTTCTTCAATATCAGAAATTAGATCTACAAGATCCATTACTGACATATTTGATATAGATTCTAATATTTCTTCTTTAGTTGCCATTATATTCTCCTTAACCTTTCTGCTCTTTCACACTTGTGAGTGTTCTAGCAAATTTAGAAGGAACCTCATTCATAAGAGATGCAATTTTACCCAAAGGTGCCTTCAAAAGTCCAGCAAATTTTGAAATAGCTTCAATAAATGTTGGTAAATTGGCCAATTTGTTGATTTCTGCTGCTTCAAAGTGCTTTCCATCAATGGATAAACCCTTAATATTTAGGTTTTCATTCTTTTTTGCGTAAGATTTTAAAATTTTTGCTGCAGCACCAGGCTCATCATATGAAAAAGCCAACATTGTTGGACCGTCTAAGAATTCATCAATGCCCTCATAGCTTGTTCCTTTTAAACCAAGCTTAACCAATGTATTTTTAGCTACTCTAAATTTTACATTCGCCTTAAAGCCTTCAGATCTTAATTCATTTGCTTCAGATACCTTAAGACCTCTTGCGTCTGCAAGAACCAAAGATGATGCGTTTGACGCTAAGTCATTCACCTCAGTAACAATCTTTTTCTTATCTGCAATACTTAATGCCATAACAATTTTTAATAAAATGAAGACTGGATGTCGTGAAACAATCTATGAAGGAAATTAAGCCGTAGCACCTTCAGTCTTCGATGTCTCAAAATTGAGAGACGTCAATTCTATACCCTGGACCCATAGTTGTCGAGAGGTAAATATCTTCAATATAAATTCCTTTAGATGAAGCTGGCTTGAGTCTCTTAATCTCAGCCATAAAAGAATTGAGGTTTTCTGTCATTTTGTCTTTGTCCATTGTTGAATTTGCAACTGTGCCTTGAACAATTCCTTCTTTTTCAGTTTTAAATCTTACCTGGCCATGTTTTACATCTTTAACGGCCTTTTCGATATTTTCAGTTACTGTGCCAGATTTAGGGTTAGGCATTAAACCTTTAGGGCCAAGAACTTTTGCTAGCTTGCTTACCACTTTCATCATACCAGGTGTAGTAATAGCTACGTCAAAATCTATATTTCCGTCTTTATATTTATCTAAAAGATCTTCTGTTCCAATAAAGTCAGCACCAGCTGCTTTTGCTTCTTTTGCTTTATCGCCATCTACAAAGGCTACTACTTTTACTTCCTTGCCCAACGAATGTGGTAATGTTAATGATCCTCGAACATTTTGATCTGATTTTTTTGGGTCAATACCAAGTGTGACTGAAACATCAACTGACTCTGTAAATTTTCTTTTTGGTTGCTTCAGTAGCAGATCTATAGCTTCATCCACTGTAAAGCTTTTTTCTAAATCAACTTCGGGTAAACTTTTACTGTATTTAGTATCTTTCATTAGCCTTTAATCTCTATTCCCATACTTCTTGCAGTTCCACTGATAACTTTTATTGCAGCTTCAACGTCATTGCAATTCAAATCTGCCATTTTCATTTCTGCAATTTCCTGAACTTTGGAAACAGGAATCTTGGCAACTTTATTTCTGTTTGGCTCACCACTAGCTTTCTCAAGGCCAGCTGCTTTCTTAAGCAGCACAGCAGCAGGAGGTGATTTAGTTATGAAAGTGAATGTTCTATCTTCAAATACTGTTATTTCGACTGGGACTTTTAGCCCTTTCTCCATTTCTTTTGTCTTTTCATTAAATGCATTGCAAAAATCCATTATGTTGAGGCCGTGCTGACCTAGAGCAGGACCTACAGGTGGACTTGGATTTGCACCGCCCGCTGGAACTTGCAATTTTATTACTGTCATTACTTCTTTAGCCATAATTAACTTTTTTCCACTTGTGAGAAATTAAGCTCAACTGGAGTTGATTTCCCAAAAATACTTACAGAAACTCTAATAAGATTTTTTTCATAGTCAACCTCTTCTACTATTCCATTAAAATCGTTAAAAGGTCCATCATTTATTCTTACCGTTTCTCCAGATTCAAAAACTGTTTTAAATACAGGTTGTTCTGTTGTCTGTTCAACTCTATTTGTAATCCTATTCAATTCTTTTTCCGACAGGGGCAATGGTTTGTTCTTTGTTCCACCCAAGAAACCCATCACATTTGGTGTTTTCCTGACTAAGTGCCAAGTGTCGTCATTCATATTCATTTCAACCAACATATAACCTGGAAAAAACTTTCTTTCCATTTGTTTCTTTTGGCCCTTTTTTAGCTCAGTGACTTGCTCAGTTGGAATCATTATTTCCCCAAACATTTCTGAAAGCCCTGACATTTCTATTCTCTCTTCTAGAGAAGCTTTAACTTTTTTCTCACAGTTAGAGAATGCTTGTATTACGTAATATTCCATTTAGCTCAAAATAAACCTTGATAAGAATGATAATAAAGAATCTAGACCCCAAAAGATAAGAGCAAGAATTAGAATCATTACAAGAACCATTATTGTCATTTGAGTTGTTTCACCTCTACTGGGCCAAACAACTTTTGCAATTTCTGTTCTCGAGTCTGAAATTAACTTAACTGCACCTTTGCCGAATTCAGTCTGACCTAAAACACCAAGCGAAACAGCTAATAGTCCAACTAGTAGTAATACCCTATAAAGCAATCCTAGGTCTTCTAAATAAGTAAATAGTATTACTGCAGAAAATCCCGCCACTAGCGAGATTATCCATAATACGTTGTTCAGAGTGCTATTCATAATAAACTGGCAGGCCCGGAGGGAATCGAACCCACAACCTGCGGTTTTGGAGACCGCCGCTCTGCCAATTGAGCTACAGGCCTTTGCGATCTCCTTAGTATATAACCTTAGACTTCCTTAATAAATATTAAGAAACAATCTTAAGCACAATACCAGCTCCAACAGTTCTTCCACCTTCACGAACTGCGAAACTTAAACCTTCTTCCATAGCGATCGGAGCTATTAGTTCACAATTTAGCTCATCTACAGTATCGCCAGGCATTACCATTTCAACACCATCAGGTAAATTAACTTCACCAGTTACATCAGTTGTTCTGAAGTAAAACTGTGGTCTATAACCTTTAAAGAAAGGAGTATGTCTTCCACCTTCTTCCTTGCTAAGAACAGTTATTTTAGCTGTGAATTTAGTATGTGGAGTTACTGATCCTGGAACAGCAAGAACTTGTCCTCTTTCAACTGCATCTCTTTCAGTACCTCTTAAAAGAACACCACAATTTTCACCTGCTCTACCTTCGTCTAAAGTTTTTCTAAACATTTCAACTCCAGTACAAGTGGTTTTTCCAGTTTCTTTAATACCAACAATTTCTAACTCATCACCTGTTCTAACAATTCCTCTTTCAACTCTACCTGTAACAACAGTACCTCTTCCTGATATAGTAAATACATCTTCGATAGGCATTAGGAATGGCTTATCAACTGGTCTTTCAGGCTCAGGGAAGTAGTCATCAAGTGATTTTACAAGCTCAACAACACTTTCCACGTATTTTGCATCACCTTCAAGAGCTTTTAGTGCACTACCTCTGATGATAGGAGTATCGTCACCAGGAAAGTCATATTTATCTAATAATTCTCTAACTTCCATTTCAACTAACTCTAGTAATTCTTCATCGTCAACCATGTCAGCTTTATTAAGATAAACAACTATGTTTGGTACACCTACTTGCTTAGCAAGCAAAATATGTTCTCTAGTTTGAGGCATAGGTCCATCTGCTGCACTTACTACTAGTATTGCACCGTCCATTTGAGCAGCACCTGTAATCATATTTTTTACATAGTCTGCGTGACCAGGACAGTCTACGTGTGCGTAGTGCCTATTATCACTGCTGTACTCAACGTGTGAAGTAGCAATTGTGATTCCTCTTTCTTTTTCTTCAGGGGCGTTATCAATACCTTCGAAAGCTACTGCTTCACCACCAAATGTATCTGCACAAACTTTTGTTAATGCAGCTGTTAACGTTGTCTTACCATGGTCGACGTGTCCTATGGTTCCCACGTTGATGTGCGGTAAGCTTCTATCAAATTTTTCTCTAGCCATAATTCCCTCTATGTTTGGAGCTCATAACCGGATTTGAACCGGTGACCTCTTCCTTACCAAGGAAGTGCTCTACC
>CAJXFH010000002.1:0-117500 GCA_913052565.1 uncultured Gammaproteobacteria bacterium
TGCTTGATACTATAGCTTCTTCTGAACCTACGACCCTATTAAACAAAGAAGACTTTCCAACGTTGGGCTTACCAGTAAAGACCACCTTTAATCTCTCACTTTCTTTTTCAAAAGGAGCATAATTTTCTATCAAATGTCCTATTTTTGAAGCAAGATCACCAAAAGACTGAAAAACCGCCTCTTTTGTAAGCGTGCTGACATCCTCCTCGTCAGAAAAGTCAAGCTGAGATTCAAGCTGAACGAGAAGGTTTTCTGACTCAGCAATTGCGCTCTTAACCCTTTCAGCCAGACGACCAGACCGAAAGTCATTTAAAGCTACTGCGCTTTCGAAAGAACCAGCCTCTATGCCAAGAGCCACGCCTTCAGCTTCTGAAAGAGACATTTTGTTGTTAAGGAAGGCCCTCTTTGTAAACTCACCTGGCTCAGCCTCTCTTAAACCAAAGCTCTCTAACCAAACAAAAAGCTCAGAGAAAATCGCGGGGTTGCCGTGTGCGTGTATTTCAACTATATGCTCACCATTATAAGAGGCAGGCGCAGGAAAGTTCAGCAACAAACAGCTCTCATTAAGGCCGCCAATATCTAGCGTTTTGTGATAGCACCCTCGAGACGCGGAAACTAGATTAAGCGCAGCCAAAAGCTCAGGCGGCAGAACAGCTGCAGAAACACGAACCACAGAAATTGCTGAACGACCAAGAGGGGTCGCTAGTGCATAAATGGGCTCTGAATCAGGATGTTGTTTCAACTCGTCTTAAGATTAATGCTTGAGGCACAATTGACAGCGCCATATTGATAACAGAATAAACGACCACCCCGGCAGGCATAAACAAAAATATGATCGTAAGCATTGGCGGAAAGACAATCATCATCTGTCTGGATATTTGGGCTTGCATGCCTTGTGTTTGTGGTGGCTTGGGCATCATCATTTGAGACAAATACATCATGGCGCCCATAAGCACCGGCATAATCATGTACGGATCAGACTCAGCCAAATCAGGAATCCACAAGAACGATTCTCCTCGAAACTCAAATGCTTCACGCGTCACCCAAAACATTGCTAGAAAAATTGGTATTTGAGGGATCATGGGAAAACACCCAGCTAGAGGATTAAACTTTTCTTTTCTATAAAGCTGCATCATTTCCATGCCGGCCTTTTGTTGGTCGTTTTTATGCATATTTTGAATCTCTTGAATTTTTGGTTGCAGCTTTCTCATTTTTACCATGGAATTTATTTGCATTATTTGCAGGGGCGACAACAACAACTTAAAAGCCAAGGTCAACAAAACAATTGCGAAACCCCAATCACCAACAATGGAGTGGAAAAAGTTTAAAACCACAATCAAGAACTCGCCAATGCCATACACAAAACCCAGATCGAGGTTGTACTTAAAGTGCGGAGCTATTTCTTCTAGTATGTTTTTTTGTTTGGGGCCCAGAAACAAGCTGGTTTCAGAAACAAAACCGCCCGCCACTGCGACCGCATCTTCTGAAATCCCAAAACGGTAAACTCCAGAAGAGTCTGCTGGATACAAAGAGATTTTGTGTTGTGCTTCTTTGTCAAAAACAGCAACCACAAAATGTTTTTGAGAATAGCCAATCCAATTTCCCACATAATCTTCTCTACCCCTTACTGAAGTTATTTGTTCGTCATTAAAAACATCTTCGGTAGTGCTGTAAGCCAAGTGGTCTCTTGAAAAAGAGGTTCCATAGTCAATAGATTTGTTTCTGTTTCTATAAAAGGTTTTGAAGGCTGAGATGTTTCCAAACGAACCAGAGGCCAGCTCCAGCTCATCGCTAATTTTGACAACATGGGGACCATCAAACACAAACGTTTTGGTTAAGTAGTTGCCGCTTGAGTCTTCTGCACCTATTGCTAGGCTGTCAGCGCTGGCACTTAGCACACGAAACGGCTCTGCGTTTCTAAAACCCGATATTGATGACTTGAAATAAAACTTTAGAAGCTCATCATCAGACAAAAGACGGGTTTTGTATAGACCGTTTTGTTCCTTTTTTTCATAGAGAAAGGCCTCCCTAATTGATCCGTCCGCAAGATCAACAAAAAGATCTAGAGAGCCGTTGCTTAGTTTTTCATAAACCATCTCACCAGCACTGTCTTGGACAGCAAGGCTGCCCTGTAGTTTTATTTCTTTGCTTCCAGAGTTCCACTCATAAATTAGGCCCAACAAAAGCAGCAGAGCCAAAGACCCGTATATTAGACGCGGATTAAACATTTTTAAAAAACCCCTCTAGGTTATTTTCAAACCCTTCTATAAATTTATTAAATTTTATCAAATAATCCATAGACTTATTCCTGTTAACGCTTTTTCTGAAAACCTCCTTTGCTCTTCTGCGCAGAAGATTCCTTCTAGTAGCTTTTTTAACAGAGCTTTTTGGTATTAATATAATTGCTGATGGAGGGGGTGAGTCCTTTTCGGTGCAGTAAACACTCAATCCGCCAACAACCTCATAACCCTTCCAACCAAACATTTGTTTGTTTAAAGACTTGATACGAAAGCTTTTGGAATAACTTAGGTCTTTGGGCATTGAATTATACAGACAATGACTTTCGGCCCTTAGCTCTTCTGTTGGAAAGCACAGACCTGCCTGCCTTTGTAGACATTCTTTCTCTGAAACCATGAGTTCTTTTTCTCTTGGTGTTTGTAACTTTTAGCGTTCTTTTCATATTTATCCACAGCTTTTTAACAAAAAAACAATGTATTTGTTACATGTTTTAAAAAGCTTAAGTATTATAAACTTATCGACATGTCTAACAAGGTTTCAACAATAAATATTTTTAACAAAGGAGTCAAAGAGCTTGAGAAGGACCTTAACTCAACTGAAATTAATTCTTGGATTAAGCCTCTTCAGTTTGATCTTAAAGAAAACAACTTCAACATTTATGCCCCGAACACCTTTGTTGGAGATTTTTTTAAAGAAAAGTATTTGCCTCAGATAACATCGTTTTTAGAGAACCATATTGGCAGAAACAAGTTCATTCTTAATGTTTCTGTTAAAAGCTCAACACAAACACAACCTCAAACGACAGGCCTTAATGCAAACTACACGTTTGATACATTCGTGACAGGCAAATCAAACCAGATAGCGCTTGCAGCAGCGAAACAAGTTGCTGAAAAGGCATCTCAAACAGAATACAACCCGCTTTTCGTTTATGGAGGAGTTGGGCTCGGTAAAACACACCTCATGCACGCAATAGGAAACAAGCTTTTAGAGGAGAGGCCTAATGCAAAAATTTGCTATGTCCATTCAGAAAGGTTTGTAAGCGACATGGTAAAGGCCTTACAGCTGGGTGCGATTAACGAGTTTAAAAAATTCTATAGAGGCCTAAACGCCTTATTGATAGACGACATCCAGTTTTTCGCGGGCAAAGAGCAATCACAGGACGAACTGTTCCACACTTTCAACAGCCTAATTGAAAGCGGAAACATGATGATTTTTTCATGTGATAGATACCCGAAAGAGATTGAGGGCCTCGAGGACAGGCTCAAGTCAAGGTTTGGTTGGGGTCTGTCTGTTGTAATTGACCCTCCTGCCCTAGAAACAAGAACAGCAATTTTGTTGAAAAAAGCAGATGAGATGGGTTTGGTTTTACCAGAGGATTGTGCATTCTTTATAGCCCAACAAGTTAAGTCTAATGTTAGAGAATTAGAGGGGGCGTTAAAAAGAGTTGCGGCTAACGCAAAGTTTGCCAAAACAGAAATCGACATTAACCTTGTAAAAGAATCGTTGAGAGATATTTTAGCGATACAAGCAAAAATGGTCACAATCGGAAACATTCAAAGGGTTGTAGCCGACTACTACAACATAAAACTTAGTGATTTATTGTCTAAAAGAAGAAACAGGTCTATAGCAAGACCCAGACAGGTTGCAATGGCGCTATCAAAAGAGCTGACAAACCACAGCTTGCCAGAAATTGGTGAAGCTTTTGGTGGAAGGGACCACACAACCGTAATACATGCTTGTGAAAAAACGAAAGAACTTATCAAGGAAAATCTAGAGATAGACGAGGACTACAAAAAGCTTAGAAGAAGCCTATCCGCATAAAATGAAATTTAAGATAGATAAAGCAAACATAATAAACGAATTTCAATCGCTCGCAGCTGTTGCTGACAAAAAGCAAACCCTACCAATTTTAAGCAACATACTAATAAGGTGTGATGTTGGTGAAATTAGAATGCTAAGCACAGACCTTGAGGTTGAGCTTGAGGTTGTGCTGGATGGCCACTCAGTCGAAGCTCCAGGAGAAACAACCATACCAGCAAAAAAAGCAGCGGACATTATTAGAGAGCTGCCAGAGGGAGAGGTGTCGTTTTCTTTAAGCGACGAAAGCTCGAAACTTACAGTCAAATCTTCTTCTGGTCGTTACAACCTTTCAACAATACCAGGGTCTGACTTTCCTGACTTTGATGTAGTTAAAAGCGAAGAAGTCCACACGATTTCTACCGAAAAACTGAGAGAGCTTTTTCATAAAACCTCTTTTGCAATGGCAAATCAAGACTGGCGCCACTACTTAAACGGGTGTTTGTTTGAAAAGTCGTTAAACTCACTAAATATGGTTGCTACAGACGCACACAGGCTTGCTGTATACAAATCTGAGCTTGAGAGCGAGGGAGATTTCTCAGGCATTATACCCAGAAAAACAGCAGTTGAACTAATGAAAATATTGCCCAAAGAGAATGAA
The DNA here is from genome assembly GCA_913052565.1 of uncultured Gammaproteobacteria bacterium. GTDB lineage: Bacteria > Pseudomonadota > Gammaproteobacteria > Magnimaribacterales > TMED112 > TMED112. Next base: position 4,697 of record CAJXFH010000002.1, read on the forward strand.
GAAATTCAATTTTACATAAACAGCAACAATATTGTTTTTATGTCTAAAAAATTTACATTTAAATCTAAACTAATTGATGGCAACTATCCTAATTACAATCAAGTAATTCCCCAAGGAGAGGGCACAAAAATTACTTTTAACAGAAAAGACATGCTAGATTCGTTGTCTAGAGTATCAGTATTGACAAGCGAGAAATTTAAAGGGGTTAAGCTAAAAGCTGTAGACGGGGTCTTAGATGTCTCGGCACACAACCCAGACCAAGAATCTGCAGAGGAAAAACTAGACATTGTTGGAAATAGCGAGGGCTTTGATATAGCTTTCAATGTAAATTATCTAAAAGAGGTTTTAAGCACAATAGAAGACAAAGAGATATCACTGGTTAGTTTTGGTAGTGATAAAAGTGCGCTTGTCGAAAGTAGCGATGAAAAACAAACCCTAGTACTAATGCCGCTTCTTTTATAAAGTGTTAGTAAAAGAGATCAAATTAGAAAACTTCAGAAGTTATGATTTTCTTGAAATGCCTATAAATAAAGGCATAACACTAGTTCATGGAGATAACGGATCTGGAAAAAGCAGCATAATAGAATCAATAATGTACGCCTTTAGTGGCAAGTCATTTCGCACAAACGAGACTGACACATTAATAAGAAAAAATTTTAACTATTTCCAAGTTTTAGTTGGTTTTGATGATGGGCAGATCCTTAAAGTGACAAAAAAAGCAAATGAAAGAGCAAAGATAGTACAAAATAAGAACAAAAAAACAGAAAACTACGCATCTTTAGTGAAGAAATTCCCAACCTGCATGGTAGAAAATAAAGAATTCTTCTTTACTTATACAAACCCAGAAGGGAAAAGGCAATATTTGAATAAACTATTGTTCTACGTGGAACAACAAGAGCAGAAGTTGATTAATGAACTAAAAAAGATAATTACACAAAGAGCGGCATGCCTTAAAAACAAAGACTATAATCAAATAACTTATTGGGATCAACAACTTATAAACATAGAACCAAATATTACGAAAACTAACAAAGATCTTTGTGAATTAATAAATGACTATATTAGAAATGACGAGCTAATACACCATTTTGCTGAAAAAAATGAATGGATTAGAAAAATTAGACTTATTTATAGTCCTGGATATGAAAAAGAAGCAAATTTTTCAGAAATATTGGCTAAAAATATTGAAAAAGACATGATTTTAAAAAGAACTTCTGAAGGACCACACCGCAGAAGCTTCAAAATTGATCTAGATAATTGTGATGCATCAGAAATTCTGTCAAGAGGACAACAGAAAATTGCTTCTATAATTCTTCACCTACTACAGCGCCAGATTATTGTCGACAAAACAAACCAAACACCCCTTTTGTTAATGGATGATATTTCTTCTGAATTAGATAAAGAAAACTCTAATTTAATGTTAAAATATCTAATAGATAATCGTGTTCAAAGCATTATGACATCAATAGATCAAGCACATTTCACTAACCCAGATAACGTGTTGATGTTCCACGTAGAACACAATGGAGAAGTTTCTTATGTCAAATGATTATGATTCAGACAGCATTAAGGTTTTAAAGGGCTTAGAGGCTGTTAAAAAGCGTCCTGGAATGTATATTGGGGACACAGACGATGGTACAGGATTGCATCATATGGTGTTTGAGGTCTTAGACAATTCTATAGATGAGGGATTGGCAGGATTTTGTAATCAAATAGATGTTGTTATAGGAAAAGATGGTTCTGTGTCAGTATCAGACAATGGAAGAGGTATACCTGTAGACAAGCATGAAGAAGGGGCGTCTGCTGCTGAAGTTATTATGACGGTGCTACATGCAGGCGGAAAGTTTGACGAGAACAGCTATAAAGTCTCAGGCGGGCTGCACGGTGTTGGGGTTTCTGTCGTTAATGCCCTAAGCAGCAAACTGGTGCTTGAGATTGAAAGACAAGGCAATCTTTATAAACAAGAATATGCTGATGGCTTTCCACAAACAGAGCTTGAGGTGGTTGGAAAGAGTGAAAAAACAGGAACCAAAGTTACATTTATTCCTTCGACTAAGATTTTTTCACAAACAAAGTTCGATGTAGACATCTTAACAAAAAGAATTAGGGAGCTTTCATTTTTAAATCAAGGAATTGGCATTAGTGTTTTAGACGAAAGAACAGGAAAAACACAAAACTTTAAATCCGAAGGTGGCCTAAATGAATTTGTTAAACACCTTACAGGAAAAAAAGAAACTGTAGGGACTCCCTTTTATGCTCAGGCCAACATGAAGGGCATAGGGGTTGAGGTTGCAGTTCAATGGACAAACACCTATAGAGAAAACGTACAATGCTTCACAAACAACATACCGCAAGGCGACGGAGGAACGCATTTAGCAGGCTTCAGAGGCGGCCTAACAAGAGTAATTAAAAACTTTATTAAAAAAGAAGACTTAATGCGTAAAAAGGAAGTTGAGATTACGGGAGAAGATGTAAGAGAGGGGATGGTTGCAATCATTTCACTAAAAATGCCAGATCCGAAGTTTTCTTCTCAAACAAAAGACAAGCTAGTTTCTTCAGAAGCCAGACCAGCAGTAGAGGGCTTGCTGAATGACTACTTCATGGATTTCTTGTTAGCTAACAAGCCACAAGCAAAAGAGATTCTTGGTAAAGTTTTAGAAGCTGCATACGCTAGAGAGGCAGCGAGAAAAGCGAAAGAGATGACAAGAAGAAAGGGCTTGCTTGATATTGGCGGTCTGCCGGGCAAACTGGCTGACTGTCAGGAAAAAGACCCGTCTCTCTCTGAGCTCTTTCTTGTTGAGGGAGATTCTGCTGGAGGTTCAGCAAAACAAGGAAGAGATAGAAGCTTCCAAGCAATATTGCCCCTTAAGGGTAAAATTATTAATGTTCAGAAAGCCAGGCTTGACAAAGTTTTATCTTCAAACGAAATCGGAACCCTCATTACAGCGCTCGGAACAGGAATAGGGGTCGACGAGTTTAGTGTAGAAAAATTGAGGTACCACAGGGTAATTATTATGACCGACGCTGACGTAGATGGATCCCATATAAGAACTTTATTGCTGACGTTTTTCTATAACCAAATGTATGATCTCTTAGAAAAGGGCCATATTTATCTTGCACTTCCTCCTTTATTCAAAATTAAAAAAGGCAGCAAGACTCATTACGCGAAAGATGAAGAAGAAAAAGATGCAATTTTAAAAGCATTGCGTGAGGAGAGTTCAGAAGGAGCTAGATCGCCTGAAATACAGAGATATAAAGGGCTAGGAGAAATGAACCCTGAACAGCTGTGGGAGACAACTTTTGACCCAACTAACAGAAGGCTTGTTCAAATAACACTAGATGATGCGAGAGAGATGGTTGATGACATTTTTGAAACCTTAATGGGCGACCAAGTCCAACCAAGAAGACAGTTTATAGATGAAAATGCTCTCAGCGCAGAAAATGTTGATATTTAAAACAGCTTTTTGAACAGCTCTTCAAGATCTTTTATGTGAACTCTTTTTTGCTCCATAGAGTCTCTGTCTCGAACTGTAACAGTTTCTTCATCAAGAGACTCAAAATCAATAGTGATGCAAATAGGTGTGCCTATTTCATCATGACGTCTATAGTTTTTACCAATGTTTCCACTATTTTCAAACAAAACACGCCCCAGCCCTAATGCTTGAAGTTTGTTTTTTATTTCTTTTGCTTTAGAAACTATTTGTTTGTCATTTTTCTTTAACGGGATTATTGCCGCTTTTATGGGAGATAGATGGGGCTCAAGCTTAAGAACAGTCCTTTCTTTTCCATCAATTTCTTCAATATTATATGCCTCATTAAGTATTGCTAAAACAGCCCTGTCTACACCAGCGGATGGCTCTATAACAAACGGCACCAACCAATTATTATTTTCGTCTTTAAGGGCAAGCTTTGAGTTTGAATCGTTGTTTGTGTTTACAGATGCTTGCAGGTTAAGCTCTTCTTGATCTTTAGAATGGGAGCCAAGATCAAAGTCAGTTCTGTTTGCAATGCCCTCTAGCTCCTCCAACCCATGAGGAAACTTATACATTATATCGACTGTTGCCTTAGAGTAATGCGCTAGCTCATCTTTAGGAACATCATAAAGCTCAAGACTGTTTCTCGGTACGCCTTGCTTCTCCCACCACTGCAACCTGTTTTCTACCCAGTCTTTGTGCCACTGATCATCTGTTCCTGGCACAACAAAAAACTCTAGCTCCATTTGTTCGAACTCCCTAACTCTAAAGATGAAGCTTTTAAGTGTGATTTCATTCCTAAACGCCTTTCCTATTTGGGCGATTCCAAAAGGCACATTACGCGCTGTTGAGTCAACGACGTTTTTAAAATTAGTAAATATTTGTTGGGCAGTTTCTGGACGCAAATAAGCAAAATTTTTACCATCATCAATCGGACCAATGTTTGTTTTAAACATAAGATTGAATTGGCGCGGTTCCGTTAAATCCTCTTCTTTACAGTAGTCTGGAACCTGGTCAGCTCTAAATCGCTCACCACATGACTTACAATCCACTAGCGGGTCTGTGAAAGTTTCTTCGTGACCAGAGTGTTTTAAAACTGCTTGTTTTGTAAGTATAGAAGCATCGAGCCCCTCTACGTCATCTCTCTCATAAACAACAGCTTTCCACCATGAGTTCTTGATATTGTTTTTTAGTTCCACACCCAATGGGCCGTAGTCGTATAGGCCTTGGGTTCCTCCATATATCTCGCTTGATTGAAAAATAAACCCTCTTCTTTTACAGAGGGCCACAAGTTCATCAATATTCTTTGCTGGCAAAATTATTCCTATAGTGCATTAATTAAGCTATTTTATTATTTTAAATATGATTAGCATACTTTTTGCTCTAATTTCTCGTTTGCCTCTATCGGTTTTGATCTTTCTCGCACACGTGTTTGCGAGGGTTATGATTTTCTCCAACTCGGCCCAATATAAAGTCACCAAAAAAAATATTTATTACTGCTACGAAAAAGACACACAGCTTGTCAAAAAAAGCTTCTATGAAACGGCTGAACTATTAATGATTTTTCCCTACATATGTGGCAGAACAGAGAATTATAAAAACTTAATTGATAAAGATTCTTTAGAACAAGTTCAGTTTGATTCAGAAAAACCAAAACTCTTCTTTACGCTTCACATGGGCTGCGTTGACCTCAATGTATATGTACTATCTGAAGCCTTAGAACAAATAAATGTTCTTTATACGCCAGCAAAAAATAAAAGTTTAGACAGGCTGCTTATGAAGGCACGTGAAAGCCTGGGTGCCAAAATGATCCCAGCAAACCAAACAGGCATTACAGAAATATATAAAAGCTTTCTTGGTGGAAAAAACACTCTTATTGCCTCAGACCTGGTGCCACATAACAAAGGAGTATACGAAAAATTTTTTAATAAAGAGTGCTACTGTTTAGATATTGTTGAGAAACTTTCACACAAAAATTCTCATGAACTTTTCTTCATTTATTTGTCTAAAGGAAAGAGCAAAAAATACAAAATAGTGCTCGAAAAGATCTCTTCCCCATTAACAACAGCTCAAATGAACCGATATTTTGAAAGGGCAATAAAGGAAGCGCCAGAGCTATATGGTTGGGAGTACAAGAAATTTAGAAAACTAAGAGGCGAACTTAAGAATATTTATTAATTTCTCCAATAAGATGGAAAAAATAAAATTAAAACACCAAATAATTCAAGCCTTCCAACAATCATTGCTGCGCTTAAAGTTAGTTTTGCTGAGTCACTAAGGCTTGAGTAGTTTTCAGAAAAATCACCAAGCCCAGGCCCCAAATTATTTATCGCTGCTGCCGTTCCTGCAAAAGCAGAGTAAAAATCTATATCCTGAAAAATCAATACAAACATAAAGAACAAGAAGAAAGTTATATATATTGCTATAAAAGAAAAAACTGCTTCTATTTGAGAGGGAACAATTTTTTCCCCGTTCATTTTTACACTACTAATAGCATTTGGATGCATTATTTTTGTGATATTAGAAAACCCAACCTTTAAAAGCATTAACACTCTCCATGCTTTCATGCCTCCCCCAACAGAACCAGAACATGCGCCTATAAAAGCAACTATAAAGATGAGAAATGGCATTGCATACCCAAGATTAGATAAAGGCTCAAGAGTAAAACCAGTGGTAGTAACTATAGAAACAGTTTGAAATACGCCAAACCTTAACGAGTCAGCAAGAGAAAAACCCTCCTTAATAAACAGTGTTAAAAATGAAAGCGCAACCGACAAGGCTACAACCACCAAGAAAAATTTAAACTCGTCGTTTTGTAGATAGTACCGGACGGATCTTTTTGTGAATGAAAGAAAATGGAGGCCGAAGTTTGTTGCCGATAAAAGCATAAAGACAACTGCAACCAACTCTATGCTTTGACTGTTGAAATGGCCAAAATTTTCGTTATAAATAGAAAAACCGCCTATAGAAACCGTGCTAAAGGAGTGTGCAAACGCTTCAAACCAAGTCATGCCCACAAACCAATATGACAACACACATAAAGCAGTTATGGCTAAATAAAACTTGAGCAACGATCTTGCAGTTTCTCTTAATCTTGGAGAGAAACTTTTGTCTGCGAAGCCTGAAGTTTCGGCCTGCAGAACTTTCATCCCCCCTGACACAGCGGGAATTATCGCTAAAACAACTATCACCAAACCAACTCCTCCAGCCCACTGTAAGAGCTGTCTATACATGAGCATGTATTCAGAGAAGCCGTTTAGATCTGATAAAACTGTTGAACCAGTTGTAGTTAGCCCAGAAACTGCTTCAAAAAATGCATCAAAGAAATTCACATTGTTCGAAATAAAAGGTACAGAAGCTAACAAAGAGATTAAAACCCAAGTAACAAAAGTTATGATGAAGCCGTCTCTTGGGCTGTATGAGAACTTGCGTTTCCGAAGAGTGAGCAGCACCAACACAGAATAGCCGATGCATACCAAGTAAATTGAAAATAAAACCACATCTAACGTTCCAGAAAAATAACTCATCAGGAGCGGTGGCAACACTACAAAAGTCCCAAAGAAAAGCAAAGTGGGACCTAAAAACCTAAATAACTTAAGTGCAGTTATCATTTAAACCTTTCGTAAAATGTGTCTATAACATCCTTGTTTTTATAAAAAACAATCAGATGGTCATTTTCTAGAATTTGAGTGCTCCCATGAGCCATCAGAACAGACTCATCTCTTTTAATTGCTGGAATATTTATATTTTCATCTAACCCTAGCTCAGATATATTTTTTCCTATCAGCTTGCCTGAAGACTCATCAACAGTTATTTCTATTGCCTCAGCCATGCCTTTTTTTACTTTATGCACATTAGATACTGAACCCTTTCTAACAAACCTTAAAATATGAGAAATAGTAATTTGGACGGGAGAGATTATTATATCTAGCTCATTCTTACCCACTAAATCAAAATAAGCCTCTTTATTTATAATAGTTATTGTTTTTTTAGAGCCCAACTTTTTTGCCATTAGCGAACACAAAACATTAGATTCGTCATCTTGAGTGACTGCAACAAAAACATCACAATCAGCTATTCCTTCTGATGAAAGAAACTCTTTATCTGCGGCATCAGCATTTAAAACCAAAACGCTATCAAGTTTTTCTGATGCTTTTTCACATTGCTCAACGCTCTTATCTATAAGTTTTACATTAAAATCAGAACTTATTTTTTTTGCTAAAGATTTGCCAATATTTCCTGCGCCTGCAACAAAGATATTTTTATATTGGCTTTCAAGTTTTTGCAGTTCTTTTGTGACATCTTCTATATGCTTTTCATCAGCAATAAAAAAGACTTCATCTCCCTCATTTATGGTTGTGTCTCCAGACGGTATGAGCAGTTCATCATTCCTGTAAATGGCAGGGATGCGTGTTTCGTAGTCTGGAAGATCGTCTTTGAGCTCTTTTATTTGCCTACCAACAAGCACACCAGACTGTTTTGCATAAACGCTTACAAGCTTAATTGCCCCCTCGGCGAAATCGAGAATCTCAAGTGCTCCTGGATGATGTAAAAGGCTTTTAACCTCTTCAGTAATAAGATCTTCTGGATCAATAAAGAAATCAACAAACGGAGTTATCTCTTTTGCAATTTTTTTATACTCTGATCCTTTTAGCCGACAAACAATCCTTCCTGCATTAAATTTCTGCTTTCCGATCAACGACGCTAACAAATTGATTTCTTCTGAATCAGTAAGGCACAACAACAGTGTCGATTCATCAACACCTGCTTTTGCAAGAATTTTTGGAGAAGACCCATTACCATGAATAACCTGTATGCCCTCAACGCTCTGTATTGGCTCAAGGTTGTCTTTGTTGTTGTCTATAACAACAACATCATTCTCTTCAGATGAAAGCTCCTTGGCGACGCTTCCTCCTATTGAGCCACCCCCCAATATGATTATTTTCAAATCAAAAAATCTCCTATAGAAATTATATCTCTTTTTGAGTTAAAGAAATCCACAGAATTGATAACTTTCTTCCCAGGAAATTTTACAGAAGTAATTTTAATTACCCCATTTCTACAAAAAACTCTAAGAGAATCTTTATCAAACCCTTCTATTTCTCCAGGTTTTCCTTGTTTTTTTTCATCTATTTCCAGGCTGAGCACTTGAACTTCTTGTCCAGAAACAACAAAACTAGTGCCTGGCCATTTTTTAAATGCATTAAACTTGTTTTTTATTGTTTCTGCTGTTGAGCCCCAGGCTATAGCGGCCTCGCTCTTTTCAATTTTAGAAGCATAAGAAGCTTGTTTGTCATTTTGTATAACAGGAGCCAATTTGTTTTGAGCAATTTTTATAAGAACATCTTCAATGGCATCCAATGAAGTCTTTAAGAGCTCTTGCTCAACAGAATAAAAATCCATACCGTCAGAATTTACTTTAATGCTTTTATAAACTGGTCCTTCATCTAGGCCTTCAGTTAGCTTCATAAAACTTATGCCAGTTTCCTTGTCACCATGTTCTATTGATCTCTGAATAGGAGCAGCCCCTCTCCATAGCGGTAAAAGCGAAAAATGAACATTCAAACAACAGACAGAGGGGTGATCTAAAAGCCACTTAGGAAGAAGCTTTCCATAAGCCACCACCAACAATATATCAACTGGATGGCTTTCTATTTTTCTTTTTAAATCATCACCATTTAAGTTTTCAGGTTGTAAAACAACAGTTTTTAATTTATGTTCCTCAAATATTGAGCTTTTTTCCGCTAAACCTCTTCCTGTTTTCTTATTCGGCTGGGTCAGAATAAATTTTGTATTTATTTTTTTAGATTCTAGAACTTTTTTAAGATGTTCTAAGGCAATTTCTGGGGTGCCAGCAAAACCGATATCAATTTTTGTTTTTGACATCCTTTGATTTTAATAATTTTTCTTTAATTCGGTTTCGTTTTAAAGATGAAGAATAATCTACCAATAATTTACCATTCAAATGATCTATCTCATGTTGAATGCAATAGCCAAGCAGCCCCTCGGCAACTAAACTTTCTTTTTTTCCTGTTAGGTCCTGGTACTCAAGCTCTATTCTTTTTGCTCTTGGCACCTCTTGTTGAAAAGTTGGTATAGAAAGACAACCTTCTTTGGATATTTCTTGTGTTTCGTCCAAGACTCTAAACTCAGGGTTTATGATTACTAGCGGCTCTGATCTGTCTTCTGTCAAATCTATAACTATTAATCTCTCATGAATATCAACCTGAGTTGCTGCAAGCCCAATTCCTTTATCCTCATACATAGTGAATAACATATCATTAGCCTTCTTTTTAAGACTTTCATCAAAGACCTCAACAGGATTGGCCTTTTTTCTTAACCTTGGATCAGGAAATGTTAAAATATTTAGTCTATTCATAGATTAATTATATTTTATTAATATGGACAATATACAAGTTTCTGTAATTCTCGGATCTGATTCAGATGTTGATTTAGGCAAAGCTGCTATCAAATCATTAAAGAATTTTGACATTGCATGTGAGTTAAAAGTGATATCAGCTCATCGCTCACCAGATGTGCTAGTAGATTATCTTAAAACCTCGAAAGAGAGGGGGTGTAAGGCATACATTGCAATAGCTGGTATGGCTGCACATTTAGCTGGAGCAGTGGCTGCTCATTCTTCGAGCCCTGTGCTTGGTGTGCCTACAGAACACAGCTTAAATGGATTAGATGCAATTTTATCAACATTACAAATGCCAGCAGGGGTTCCTGTAGCAACGTTTGCAGCAGGCACAGCTGGAGCCACAAATGCTGGTATATTTGCAGCTCAAATGCTTGCCATTCAAGATGACGTCATGGCTAATAAAATGCTGGACTTCAAAAAAGAGCTTAGAGAAAAAACAATTAAGAAAGATCAAAATCTTGATAGAGATTGAACGTTACTAGTCAACCAGAAATTGCGGCCAATTGGATTAACAACAATAAGATAATTGCATATCCCACTGAAGGCGTTTGGGGAATAGGCGGTCTTTATAATGAGACAAATATTAATAAAATAGCCTCGGTTAAACACAGACCAATAGAAAAAAACTTTATCTTATTGTTTAAATCTACAGATCAACTGATAGAAAGTTTTGAAGTAGAAAACAAATATAAGAAACTAATAAAAAACTTTGAAAATAAATTTATTACAGTTCTTATTCCTCTCGAAAGTGGACAGAAAATCGCGGCAAGACTTCCAGGCTACAAACCTTTAAAAAAATTTCTTGAAGACATAGATCAGCCCATAATATCAACATCAGCAAATATCTCGGGCGAACAGACTTGCATGAATATTGAAGAAATAAAATCTGTATTTGAAGGTGCAATTTATGGTGCATTAGATATAGAATTAGGCCCTGAAAACAAACCGTCAAGAATTTTAGATTTAGAAAAAAATGAATTTATCAGATAGAAACAAAAAGATTGCAGAAAAATTTAAAACCTTACATGGAGAAATTTGCAAAAAATTTCTTCCACATGAAAATGAAGATTTTATAGTGACGGACGATTGGGAAAAAAAGAAATTGGGCCAAGGAAGAACAGTTGTTATTGATGGTGGAAAATTTTTTAACAAGGCTGGTATAAATTTTTCAAGCATCTCAGGAGAGAGGCTGCCAGAGTCCTCTGTAGGCACAAAAAGCGAATCTACAAATATGCCATTCTTTGCTACAGGCGTTTCTGTTGTATTTCATCCCAACAACCCAAACATACCAACTGCCCATTTTAATGTTAGATATTTTTGTACATTTAAGAACAATGAGGTGTTCGAGGAATGGTTTGGTGGTGGGTTCGATCTTACCCCTTATGTGCTTTTTGAAGAAGACTGTGTTTTATGGCATAAAAATGCAAAAAAGGCTTGCGAAGTAATTAGCGACGATACATACAACCGCTACAAGAAGAACTGTGACAATTACTTTTATCTCCCTCACAGACAAGAGCACAGAGGTGTGGGTGGTTTGTTTTACGAAAAGAAGAAATTTTCAAACGTTGACGAAGGCATTGATTTTTCCGACCAAATGAGAGTAGCTTTTGTTAACTCCTTTTCAAAGATCATAGATAAAAGAAAAGACCTTCCATTTGACAATAAGCTTAAAGACTTCCAAAGGTTTAGGAGAGGGAGGTATGTTGAATTCAACCTTGTTTATGACAGAGGAACTCTTTTTGGGCTTCAGTCAGGTGGCAGAATAGAGTCTATATTAATGTCTTTACCTAATGAGGTTTCTTGGCGATACAAATATGATTCGATTCTAAGCCCTGATCAACAAAAATTATACGAGGTTTTAAAAAAACCAAGGGACTGGGCTCATGAAAAATGAACTAGGAGTCATTGGAAGGGGGATTCAATATTCTTTGTCACCTGAAATCCACAAACATTTTGCTGAACAATTCAAAATGAACATTAACTATGAGATTTACGATATTAAAGACAACCCAAGCAGCTTTGTAAAAAATTTTTTTGATGAAGGAGGGCTTGGTTTGAATATTACCAAACCATACAAGGAAGAAATTGCACAAAAAGTTTTCAACACAGATGAAGCTGTAAACTGCATATATGAGAAAGGCAAGAAAGCCACCAGCACAGATGGATCAGGTTTCTTAAACGATCTTTTATCAAAAAATATTGATATAGCTAACAAAAAAATACTAATTTATGGCCTTGGTGGGGCAGGAAAATCAATAGCTAATTCAATGCAAGGTGCAGAAAAGCTTTTTATAGCTGGCAGAAACAATGAAAAGTCAAAAGAACTTATAAATCAAAGCGACAAATATTTAGAATATGATGGTTCTGAACTTGATATGCTTGTTTCGTGCACTACTCAATTAGATTTGAACACCATAAAAGATTTTGAACACTTTAATTTGACAAAAGAAGCTATTTTATATGACATAAACTATTCCAATCAGACAAATGTCATCTTTTCAGAGCTTCAATTGGTAAAGGAAAACAACCTTATAAATGGAATTGGAATGCTCGTAGAGCAAGCAGCTAAAAGTTTTAGCTTGTGGTTTGGTGAAATGCCGGAAACCTATACAATTAAAGGAATTCTTAATGAAAGGTTATAAATTTATTGCTGGTGCTGTGTGCCCATCATGCAGTGATATGGATACAATTATGTTAAAAAATGATGACAGTGAAATTAAATGTATTGCCTGCAGCTATTTTCAAAAAAAAGAAGACAAATTTGATCAAAAAGGTTCAAAAATTATAGAATCAATAAAGATTATAAACGACTAAAAAAGGGCACATTAGTGCCGTTTATTACTCGACATTAACGGTATTTATAGTAGTATATTGCGTACATGAAGAACAAGCTCTGGGCACTTATTCTTTACCCCGTATCTTTGTTTACATCTGCTGACTGGTTAGATGTAAATATGCCTGTTGGCGTTACAGATATAAGTGAGGAAGTTTTCGGATTACACATGGCAATTTTCTTTGTCGTTGTAGCTATTGGTATTCTTGTTTTCGGCTTTTTATTCTGGTCAATGTGGAAGTACAGAAGATCAAACAACAAAAAACCTGCAACCTTTACAGAAAATCACACATTGGAAATTCTCTGGACAATAATTCCCACACTTATTTTGGTTGCAATGGCTGTACCGGCATCTATGACATTAAAAAAAATATATGATCATGAAGCGGAAGAAGGTGGGATTGATATTCAGGTGGTTGGATGGCAATGGAAGTGGCAGTATAAGTATTTGGATGAGCAAGTTGGAAACAAGCCCCTAAGCTTTTTCTCAAATTTAACTACACCAGCCGATCAATATGAGTTCAACAGAGTAGAAAAGACAGAGAGCTATCTTCTAGAAGTTGATGAGCCGGTTGTTATACCTGTTGACACCCCTGTTAGATTTCTTATTACAAGCAATGACGTTATTCACTCATGGTACATGGGAGACTTTGCTGTAAAGCAAGATGCCATTCCAGGATTTATCAATGTGGCAAAAACTAAAGTGAACGTGCCTGGTATATATAGAGGAAATTGCACAGAGCTTTGTGGTGAGAGACATGCTTATATGCCTATTGTTGTAAAAGCTGTAACACAACAAGAGTACGAAGAGTGGCTTCAGCAAAAAAGAGACCTTGCAGAGCAGGTTGCATATTTGACTGAGAAAGAGTGGACCTCTGAAGAGTTGCTAGCAACAGGTGAAGAGATTTATGAAACCAGATGTGCAGCATGCCATCAGGCAAATGGAGCAGGAATTGCTGGATTTTATCCAGCTCTTGCAGGAAGCGATGTAGTAATGAACAATAAAGCCGGCCAGATTGAAATTTTAATGGAAGGTATACGTGGTAGCCAGATGCAATCATTTGCGGAACAACTAAATGAAGTTGAAATGGCATCAGTCATCACGTTCACAAGATTATCCTGGGGAAATGATGGATCTGGAGATGGAGAAATTGTTATTCCCAAAGATATAGTTGAATACAAAGAGGCAAACTTATAGGAGATTAGTATGAGTGCAGTAGTTGAAAATCACGATCATCATGATGACCATCATGGCCCACGAAAGGGCTTTATGCGGTGGCTGACCACAACAAACCACAAAGATATTGGTACATTATATTTATGGTTTGCTTTTGCTGCATTCCTGTTGGGTGGAGCGTTCGCGATGGGCATAAGGGCTGAATTATTTGAGCCAGGCCTACAACTCATGGATCCTATAAGATACAACCAGCTTGTAACTATGCACGGTCTAATAATGATTTTTGGTGGCGTAATGCCAGCCTTTGTTGGTTTAGCTAACTGGCTGATACCTCTCCAGATAGGCGCACCTGACATGGCTATGCCAAGAATGAACAATCTAAGCTTTTGGTTGCTGCCAGTTGCATTTGGTATTTTGCTTTCAACAGCATTTATGGAAGGCGGCATGCCAGGCTTTGGTTGGACTTTTTACGCACCCCTTTCAACTAATTACCCAAATATTGCTTATTTTGTTTTTGCTATTCACATCATGGGTGCATCTTCAATCATGGGATCAATAAATGTAGTAGTTACTATTATGAACATGAGAGCACCCGGAATGACATTAATGAAGATGCCGCTTTTTGTTTGGTCTTGGTTAATTACAGCCTATCTGCTTATCGCAGTTATGCCTGTCTTGGCTGGCGCAGTAACTATGTTGTTAATGGATGCGTATTTTGGGACATCTTTCTTTGACGCTGCAGGAGGCGGAGACCCTGTTTTATTCCAGCATGTCTTCTGGTTTTTTGGGCACCCAGAAGTATATATTATGATCCTGCCAGCATTTGGCATTACATCACACATCATTTCAACTTTTTCTCGTAAACCTCTTTTTGGACATTCATCGATGGTATACGCAATGGTTTCGATAGCTGTATTGTCCTTTGTGGTTTGGGCTCACCACATGTTTACAGTTGGCATGCCATTGGTAGCAGAGCTTTTCTTTATGTGGGCGACGATGCTCATAGCAATACCAACAGGTGTGAAGGTTTTCAACTGGTGCGCAACAATTTTCAAAGGCTCTATAACATATGAAACACCAATGCTGTTCTCAATAGCATTTGTTGTTCTTTTTACAATTGGCGGTTTTTCAGGCCTAATGTTGGCCATTACTCCAGCAGATTTTCAATATCATGATACCTATTTTGTTGTAGCACATTTCCACTATGTTCTTGTTCCAGGAGCAGTATTTTCCATAATGGCAGCAGTTTATTATTGGCTACCAAAATGGACTGGAAACATGTATGACGAGAGAATGGGCAGAATGCATTTTTGGCTCTCCTTCATTGGTGTAAATATTACTTTCTTCCCACAACATTTTGTCGGTTTGGCAGGAATGCCACGAAGATATGCTGATTATGCCCTTCAGTTTGCAGAGTGGAATGCAGTCTCTTCTGTTGGCGCATTTTTATTTGGACTATCACAGTTGTTATTTCTGTATATAGTTGTCAAAACTGTTTTCGTTGGCAAAAAAGCTACTCCACAAGTTTGGGATGGTGCAGATGGCCTTGAATGGACAGTCGACTCACCTGCTCCGTACCATACTTTTGATACACCCCCTAAGCTGAATGGATAAAGGACCTTTTAAAAACAAAATTTTTACATCCCTAGTAGGTGCGGTGATATTTATGTTTTTCTTTTCCTTTATGTTAGTGCCTCTTTACAATGTGTTTTGTGAGGTAACTGGCTTAAACGGAAAAATATATGGGCCTTCAGATTTTTTTAAAAAGAGCAATGAAACCTATGAGAGGCAGGTCAATGTTAGGTTTCTTAGTACCGTAAGCGGGTCTGCACCGGTCACATTCTATCCCAGTTCGGCAAACATTGAGGTTTTGACTGATAAAGTCAGCAAAACAACCTATGTTGCAACAAACAATACAAACAAGAAATTAACTCTTTCTATCGTCCCCTCTGTTTCACCGGGCCTTGCTGCAGAAAACATAAAGAAAATTCAGTGCTTCTGTTTTAGCGAACAAACCCTTGAGCCCTATGAAACCCAAGAATGGCCCATCAGGTTTTATGTAGACTCTGAGCTTACAGATAATGTTAATAATGTGTACTTATCATATACTCTATTTGAAAAAGAGAGGGAGGAAGTTCTCGTAGCAAACCATGAACACTGAGACAACTGGACATCAAAAATATTACGTACCTGAAAAAAGCTCTATACCAATCGTCTTTGCTGTAGCAATGCTCTTTTTTGGTGTTGGAGCGGCTGACGCAGTCATGGGAAAAGGTACAACAATGTTCTTTTTTGGTGTGGCAGCAGTTGTTGGCACTATGGCATACTGGTTTTCTGTAGTAACCAGAGAATCCTTAGCTGGGCTGGATACACCGCAATTAAATAATTCATATGTTTATGGCATGGCTTGGTTTATTTTCTCCGAGGTTATGTTCTTCGCCGCTTTTTTTGGCGCATTGTTTTACATAAGAACATTTTCCATACCATGGCTTGGTGGAGAAGGAGCAACTGCGAAAGGTTTAGCTGGTGATTTGCTGTGGCCTGATTTTGAAGCAACATGGCCACCAATGATTACTCCAGAACAAAGCTTGATGGGAGATCAGGCTGTGACAAAGGGACCTGCTGAAAACATGTACCTTCACAGTTTGCGAGATATTGGCACATGGCTGCCACTTTACAATACTATTGTCCTTCTCACGTCGAGTGGCACTGTTCACTTTGCTCACATGGCTCTCAAAGAAAACAACAGAAAAAGATTTAATTTTTGGTTAGCAATAACTGTGTCTCTTGCTTTTATTTTTGTGATTTTGCAAGCTCTTGAATATTATGAAGCATACGCTCACCTAGGCTTGCAACTGAACTCAGGTGTATATGGAACCACGTTTTTTATGCTCACTGGATTCCATGGTATGCATGTTTTGATTGGTGGAATTTTTCTGGCAACTCAGCTTGCAAGATCAGCTGGGTTTAATCACTTTACTGACAAGGAGCACTTTGGTTTCGAAGCAGCATCTTGGTACTGGCATTTTGTAGATGTGGTCTGGGTTTGCTTGTTTCTGTTTGTCTATATTCTTTAACCCCAAGGCGCTTGGTTGCCAAGCTGGCCTGTTGCAATACCATAGACTATGAGAATAAGTAAAATCGCGCCGAGAGTGACTCTGAATCCTAGACCATACAATATGCGTTTTTTGTTAGGTTTGCCTCTGTCAATGAAAAGAAACACTAAGCTTGATGCCAAGCTTATTAAAACCAATACGAGTAAAATGAATATGATAGTTTTTAACACGGAGATATTAAAACATTGAATAGCTTTAAATCAAAGATATTAATTTTTGCAATTATTTTTGTGCCAATAACAATTAGCCTTGGATTGTGGCAGATACAGAGAGCAGAAGAAAAAAACACAATTATTGCCAATTATGACGATTTGTTGGTATCACCTGCTATTGAGCTTGAGCAAGACAAGATTTATAAAAATTGGCAGCCAATTAAAGCCTCAGGGAGCTTCAAAGACCTTGTAATATATGAAGATAACGCAATATTAAACGGTAAGGCTGGCTTTAAAATTTATCATTTGTTTGAGATCGCTGATGGTTCATTAATATTTGTGCATCGAGGTTTTGTTCCAAGGAACATGATTAAAAATGACCTACCAATTATTAATGTGCCAAAAGATAAGAAAGAGCTTGTGGGAACTGTTCTTAAAAAAGAGAACAATTCTTTTGTTAAAAATATCGAAGAATCGGATAATAGGATTATTCAGGAATTCGATTCAAGTTATATCTCTAACAAATTCAATTTAGAAACCAATGTATATTTACATAATTTTTTATTAAATCTAGGTGTGAGACAAGAAGATAAATTTGATTTAATTGAAAAGCCCGTGAATATGTCTGCAAGCAAACATATAGGGTATGCCATACAATGGTTTGGTTTATGTGCCGCTTTAATAATATTGACAGTTTACGCATATAGGAGAAAAGATGGATAGACAATACAGACTAGCGCTTATGATCTTGTTAATTCCTCTTTTGACATTAACCGCTTCAACACTTACATACTTCTTGGGCTACAAGCCCACAATTAATACAAAAGGAATGCCTATTGAACCAAAAATAGAAATTTCAGATATAAATCTTATAACGGAGGATGGGGATAAATTTCAATTTACTCCGGGAAAATTCTACTTTGTATATTTTGATAATTTTAATGATCTTGAACTAAGTAAAGAGAAATATGATGTTGCTAGAAGCTCTAAGCTGACCCTTAGAAGAGAAGGGCACAGGTTGTTAAGGATAGTGGTCTACAACGACAAAGAACAGTTTGCGATTGCTGAGGAGCTAAGAGCAGACTATCCAGGCGTAATTTATTTATACGATAAAGACGACTTGTTTAAAAATAAAACTGAAGGCAGGCTTCAAGATCCATATGCATCTAATTCCTTGCTTTTAGTAGATTCATTCGCTCTTCTTATATGGGAGTTTCAGTCGGAACTAACTTTCAATGATGTTTTTGAGGAAGTGAAGCAAATATTATGAAAATTTTTAATACAAAAGTTTTTGCAGCAATTGGTGTAGCCTTTTGTTTTGTTGTAATAGGTCTGGGTGCATGGACAAGGCTTGCTGATGCAGGGCTTGGTTGCCCTGACTGGCCGGGTTGCTATGGTTTCGTTACTTTCCCAACAACCCCAGATGAAATTGCGATAGCTGAAAGCTTATACCCTGATTCACCAGTAGAGATAGACAAAATAATTCCTGAGGTGGTGCATAGATACTTTGCAGCCTCGCTCGGCTTATTAGCAATAGCACTATTGTTCATAGCTTTTAGAGAGAAAAAGATGAAAACCGAATCTGCGGTTTTGCTCTTAATAATTATTGGACAGGGCATCTTTGGCTATTTAACAGTAAGTTTGAAATTACATCCTTTAATAGTTACATCTCATTTATTTGGAGCAATCATCACAACCTCACTATTTTTAATCATTTTTATGAAGTCCCTGAAAATATCAAACTCCTATGCAATTTTGGTTAGAAACAAGCCGTATATTATAGTTGGATTCATATTAATTCTTGGGCAGATCTTTTTGGGTGCTTGGACATCGACAAATTATGCAGCAAGAGCCTGTCTTGACCTGCCTTACTGTCAGGGGCAGCTTGTTCCTGATACTAATTTCAAGGAAGGCTTTAACCTTTTCCAGACCATAGGACCAAACTACTTGTATGGACAAATGAGTTATGAAGCAAGGGTTGCTATACACCTTACCCATAGAATAGGAGCCATAGTTGTTTTCTTTTATTCATTGTTTCTTGCAGCCAAATTATGGTCTAGAAATACAAGACCAATAGTTGGTAGCTTTTTAGCTATTCTGTTTTTCCAGGTGTTCCTAGGAGTGAATAATGTTCTTAGCTCGCTGCCACTTTGGAATGCTGTAGCACACAATATAGTTGGAGTTATGTTGGTACTGACCTTTGTTGTAATGACTTTTTTAAGCTTTAGGAGAAATAGTGAACCTGTCTAGTTTTGTAACTCTTTGCAAACCAAAAATAGTTTTACTATTAACTGTTACTGCGCTCGTAGGTATGTTGCTTGCAGTAGAATTTTATTCAAACATATTTAATAGTCTGGCAAGTCTTTTAGGCTTTGCATTATTAGCAGCCTCATCTGCAGCATTAAACCAGATTTTTGATCGTGAGTCAGATAAAAATATGGCACGAACAAAAGAAAGGCCACTCGCTTCTGGAGATATTTCTCTTGTACAAGCTTTGACGTTTACAGCTATCTTATTATTTGTTGGGTCCAGTTTATTGCTCTATTTTTCAAATTTGTTAACACTGCTGATAACAACGTTCGGATTTATATTTTATAGTCTTGTTTATACCATTTATTTAAAATGGGCTACACCACAGAACATAGTAATTGGAGGTTTGTCTGGAGCCCTTCCTCCCCTTATTGGGTGGACAGCCGTGACAAATGAGGTGTCGCTTTTGCCACTAATATTGGTTCTTGTTATTTTTTTATGGACACCACCACATTTCTGGCCATTGGCAATAGATAGAATTGACGAATATGAAAAAGAGGGAGTGCCAATGATGCCAATCGCAAAAGGGGTAACTAGAACAAAAAAAGAAATGGTGGTTTATGCTGTTTTGCTTCTTGGAGCCTCTTTAGCACCATTCTTTTATAATCTAACTGGCTACTTTTATTTAATTTCAACAACCTTGCTTAACTTGTATTTTATATATTTATGCATCTCTTACCTGGACGATAAAGACAATCAGCTCTCAATGAAGATTTTTAATTTTTCCGTACGCTACATGTTTCTGTTTTTCTTAGCAACTTACATTGATTTTCTTATTAAACTTTATGTCTAAAAACCTGCTTACAATTCTATTATTCAGCATAGTTCTATTTCTTTCGATATATTCTGTATGGCGCATAAGCCAGCCGAGAATTCTTTCTGTTGAAGAGATGAAGGTGAACGGTTTTTTTAAATACGGAAATTATGAAGCGCTGAGAAATTTTGACCTCATCGACCATAATGGAAACTCATTTACCAATGAAAGTTTTAAAGAGAAGGATTTAAATTTTATTTACTTTGGTTATTCAAGCTGTCCCACAGAGTGTCCTGTCATGATGTCAGTAATGAGGCAGCTTTATGAAAAGATTGAAACTGATAATATCGCTTACTATTTAATTAGTTTTGATCCTGAAATAGACACTCTTACAAGATTAAAAAGCTACGTAACAGCTTTTAATAAGGACTTTATGGGAATTTCTGGTGATATTTCAGAGGTTGTGAAGTTGGGCTATCAACTAGGTATTGAAAAGCTAGCACCCATGGAAAATCACATGAATCAAAGGGTTATTTCACACACCAATCACTTAGTGGTGGTAAATTCAAAAGGAGAGGTTATAGGAATTTTCAAGGCCCCTTTTGAGAGCTCAGCAATGTCATTAGTTACAAAATCATTGCTTGCAACGCAATAAACTAGATTTATTTATTTATAAGTACAACTTTACCGACAACACCTCTGCTCCCTATCAGTTTTATTGCTTCGACAGCTTCACTCATAGGTATTTTTTTTGATATTAGAGGATTAATTTTTTTCTCTGAAAGCATGTTATTTATATCGGTTATGTTTTTTTGGTTCTCCTCAAATTCACGACCAGTAAAAGCGCCCCAGAAGACACCAACTATTGAAGCTCCTTTAAGTAGTGTCAAATTAATTGGGAGTTTTGGTATATTTCCTGCTGCAAAACCAACAACCAAATACTTCCCTCGCCAACCTATAGATCTGAAAGCAGGTTCTGCATAACAGTCTCCAACTGGATCATAAATAATGTCATAACCCCCTTTAGTGCTTTTGGACTTTAGTTCATTTGAAAATGTTTTAGACTCGTCTCTGTCATTTGGCCCTGTTCCATAAATTACAACATCATCAGCTCCATAGTCTTTACATATTTTTGCTTTCTCTTCTGTTGAAACGCCTGCTACTACTCTGGCACCCTTTGCTTTAGCTATATCTAGAGCTGCCAAACCAACACCACCTGAAGCTCCCAAAATTAGAACCTCATCATCTTTTTTTAGCTCTCCTCTCTGCATAAGAGCATGATAACTTGTTCCATAAGCCATCTGATAAGATGCAGCCACTTCAAAAGACGTATCATCAGCTATAGGAAACACTGCAAATTCATTTATACAAATTTCTTCTGCAAAGGCTCCATACGGCGCCATAAAATAGACTCTATCTCCTTCTTTAAGTTTTTTAACATTTTTGCCAACTTTCTTAACAACACCTGCTCCTTCATTTCCGGGTGCGAATGGTAACTCTGGTTTAAACTGATAAAGGCCTTGTACTATTAAAAAATCAGGAAAGTTTAAAGCAGCTGCTTTAATGCTTATTGTTACTTCGTCATCTCCTGGTGTCGGGCTCTCAATATCTTCCCAAACAAGGTTTTCAATAGGTCCATATTCCTTACAGTGTAAAATTTTCAACGTATAGCTCCTCTAAAATTTTCAAGGTATTCTTCAAATATAATATCATCTTGCTTTTTATGTTTCTCATATTCAGTTTCTGAAATTTCCTTTTCATTCTGAAATATAGTTAGATTTTCATTATCTATTTTTCTGTGTGTGTGCTTTGATTGCTTTAAAATAAAGTCAAGAACACCACCATGTTTTTTTATGTCCTCGATTAATCTCTCTGAAAGGGGGTTTTCATTTCTTTTAAAGTATTCGTCAAACATATCTTTTCTATCGTCATGAAGACCAATTTCTTTAGAAAAGGCCTGAAGTTTATTTAAAAAGCTTTCTGCCATGTCTTTTGCATCGACTTCTCCTGGCACAGATTCAAGGCTATTTATAAAATTACACCCCTGTCCACTCTCTGATGATCGACGTATATTTTCTTTAATTACTTCACTTTCAACTAAACTTATGTCGGGCGATTCTGAGAGGACACAATATAGACAAAGAAGCTCTAAAAACTCAATATCTTCTAAAGATATGCCTATCGTTGAATAAGGATTAAGGTCTATTGATCTAAGTTCCAAGTATTCAATACCATTCTCTTTTAATTGATTGTATGGTCTTACTTTTCTAGATATCACTCCCTTCGGTCTTATGTGATTATAGAGTTCACTTTCCATTTGGATTGTCCCATTGTTTACTTGCTGCTTGAGATCTAAAGAAATGTTTTGAAACTTTTTATTTGGCTTATTAATGTAATTTCTAATAATTGAAAGGTAGTCTTTTAAGGAATTAAAGGTAATAAAGTTTTCGTCCTGCTCCTCAGAATAATACCCAAGTCGGCTAACTCTCAGAGAGGTAGATTTTGGCAAGCAACAATCATCTTCATTCATTGTTTCTATGTTTATTTTTCTCCCCTTCATAAAAGATTTATGTGCAACAGGAGAGCAGCCAATTAAACGAAGCACAATAGGGAAAAGCCTTAAAAGATTTCTGCTCATACCTAAATAAATATTAGTTTTGCTCTCATTAAGAGACGTAATGGCAGACTCTGATAGTGAAAAATTAAAATGTATGCCCGCAGTACTTTGCATCTTATCTCCATATCTGTTTCGCAGGCCTAGACGGTATAAGTGTGCAAGTTTTGTGGTATTACAATTTCTATGATGAGGCAATTTTATATATTTGCTTTTGAATTTTGGAGGCATAGAGTAGTTCCAAAGCAAATCTCCATCAAGATTATTCTCAACAAACCCATGTAAATCAGACAAAAAGTCGAGTGCGGCACTATTTGATTCAAATGGAGGTGTGACTAATTCAAGATGAGGTTCTGAATAATCAAGAGTTACATATCTATTAAAATTATGAATACCAAAAGCAGAAGGGAAAGGTTTGTTTGATATTTTGCCTTCATTGTCAGATCTCAGGTTCTCTTTTTCTAAACCTTTATAGGTTTTTTTATCAGACTTAAGATATTTATTGATCTTGCTTTGGCTGGGTTCAACCATAATGCTCTCTATTTTGGGCCGGCATCAACAATTTCTTGTGAAACGTCGAATTTTTTGAAATTATTCCTAAATCTTTCACAAAGCTGTTCACATTCTTGATCATATGCCTCAATTGAATCCCAATTACTTCGTGGGTTTAGATATTTTTCTTCAACACCATCAAGTTTCGCAGGAATATGTAGATTCAATTTATCTAGATAAATAAGATTATCAAAATCAATCTTATTCTCTTGAATACCGTTTATTACAGATCGAGTAACAGGTATTGGAAACCTTTTTCCTGTCCCATAACCTCCACCAGTCCACCCCGTATTTACCAAAAATACTTTTGTATTATTTCGCTGTACTCGCTTGATAAGCAAATCAGCATATACGCTTGCAGGTCTAGGAAAAAATGGTGCTCCAAAACATGTGGAGAAAGTAAAGTCCATTGATTTTGTGCTGCCAATTTCTGTAGAGCCAACTTTAGCTGTATAGCCGCTCAAGAAATGATAAGCAGCAGCATTTTCATTAAGCACGCTTACAGGAGGCAAAACACCAGACAAATCGCAAGTTAAGAAAATAATGTTATCAGGCTCATTGCCTTCATTATCTGGAACTGACCCTTCAATGAAATCTCTTGGGTAGCAAACTCGGGTATTCTCGGTATATTTGCTATCTGAGTAATCAGGTATGCCTTTATCATCTGTAACGACATTTTCTAAAATACTTCCAAACTTAATGGCATCCCAAATTAGTGGCTCATTTTCCTTTGATAGATTAATACACTTTGCATAACAGCCTCCTTCAAAATTAAATACAGACCCGTCTGCCCAACCATGCTCATCATCTCCAATGAGAGCACACTTTGGGTCTGCTGACAAAGTTGTTTTGCCTGTTCCAGACAGGCCAAAAAAAAGTGTTGTTCTTTTATCTGTGGTTTGGTTTGCTGAACAGTGCATAGGTAAGACGCCTTTCTCTGGTAAAAGAAAATTTTGCACCGCAAACATTGATTTTTTCATTTCTCCTGCATACCTCATGCCAGCAATTAAAACTTTGCGACGTAAAAAATTTATAATCACGCAAGATTCTGAGTTGGTTTTATCTGTTTCAGGATCACAAACATAATTTGCTGCAGTAGTTATTTTCCAAACCTCTTTATTTTCCTCATTAAATATTTCAGGAGCTATAAAAATTAATTTCGAAAACAAAGAGTGCCAAGCTAGCTCAGACCTAACTTCAACAGGAATGTAATGGTTAGAATTTGAGCCTACATGAACTTCAGAAACATAATGATCTCTTTCATCCATATAGGTGTTCACTTTGTCCCAAAGCCTATCAAAATCCTCTGCATCAAAAGGCCTATTAACCTCGCCCCATTCAATTTTGTCTTCAGTGCTGTTTTCTTTTACGATAAAGCGATCTTTCGTGCTTCTCCCTGTTCTGTTTCCAGTTAAAGCAAGCAAAGCTCCAGTATGTGTGAGCACGCTCTCATTATTTGCTACTGATTTTTCTATGAGCTCAGAATTTGTAAGTTGCAGAGATCTGGACATTTATTTTGTGTGGCCCTTTAAATTTGTTAAAACGTATCTTAGCAATATTAGCAAGATCATAGAAGCAAAAAATACTGTCGCCCACTCGGGGATATTTAAACCAATAAATGACCATGATTCTTCAGCACATTTACTGCTTCCTTGAAAAACCTTTCCCAATGCTTCGAAGAATGGGTACATATTAAAAAGAAATTCAAAGGGAATATCACAAACACCTGCAGCCAATTCGTCTTTAGGTAAATTTTGTAAATAAATCTGTCTGGAACTCGCTGATAAACCAAAAAATAAAACCGAAGCACCAAATATATCAAATAAGTATTTAAACTTTGGAATTATTAATTTCAGTAAGAAAATAATAAACACTATCTGTGCTGAGAGCTTTTGAAGAATGCAAAGATTACAAGGCTCAAGGCCGACGATATTTTCTAGGTAGTACTGGCCCACCACAACAATAAATGCACAAAATGTGATGATGAAATCAGAATAGTTTTTAATTATTTCTTTCACTATTAAGTATTATATATATAGTCCAATGATTTTTAGACCAGATGTAATTTTAATAGATGGAACTTCTTATATATATAGAGCCTTCCACGCGCTTCCGCCACTGACCACATCAAGCGGAAAACCAACAGGCGCGACAAGAGGTTTTGCTTCAATGTTAAGAAAGCTTATACAGACGTATCCTGGCGTACCAATGGTAATGATATTTGATGCAAAGGGCCCAAACTTTAGGAACGATTATTACAAAGAATATAAGGCTAATAGGCCACCAATGCCAAACGAGCTTAGAGTCCAAATAGAAGATATAAAAGAATTATCGAAATTATTTAATTTTTCCGTGCAGGAAGTTGGTGGAGTTGAGGCTGATGACGTTATAGCTACCCTTGCACTGAATTACAAAAATAAAAAAGTTTTAATATCCTCTCCTGATAAAGATCTAACTCAGTTAGTAAATGAAAATATTATTCAACACAACTCAATGTCAAATGAATTTTTCAATTCTGACTATGTTGTTGAAAAATTTGGTGTTGCACCCAATCAAGTTGCTGAGCTATTAGCTTTGGTTGGAGATAAGGCAGACAACATCCCCGGCATTACAAAAGTTGGCAATAAAACTGCAGCCAAATGGCTTAATGAATACAAGAATATTGATAATATCATCTCCAATGCAGATTCGATAACTGGCGTCGTTGGAGAAAATTTAAGAAAAGAAAAAGACCTGCTTCACAGGAATTTATTTCTCGTTTCACTAAAAACAGACATAGATATTGATTTAGATGTTGAAAGCATAAATATTCCTTCAACCAATAGTGACCAGCTAAAAAGTTTTTATAAAACATTAGAGTTTAATTCTTTCATTGGCGAACAAAATGAGAAAAGAACTACAAACTATCAGACAGTATCAACAACAAAAGAGCTCAATAGAGTTAAAGAATTAACTGAACAATCAAAATATTTTGCATTTGACACAGAAACCACTTCTTTAGATCCTAGCACTGCAAATCTTGTTGGTGTTAGTTTTTCTTTTAAGAAAGATGAGGGTTTCTATATACCCATAAACCATATTGAACAAACAGAATTAAAGACCGACGAAACGATTGAGTGGCTAAAGAATTTGCTTGTGCAGAATCAATCAAAAATAATTGGACAAAATTTAAAATATGATATTAGGGTTTTACAAAACCACGATATATTTATTTCAGAATTCTATGCTGACACTATGCTGCTTTCGTATGCATGCAATAGCACAGCCACACGACACAATTTAGACGCACTTGCAGAGCATTATCTGAATACTAAAACAATTAAATATGAAGATGTTGTTGGCAAAGGCGCAAAGAAATATAAAAACTTCAGTGAAGTGCCGATTAAAGAAGCAACAAACTATGCTGCTGAAGATGCAGATATAACATTACAGCTTTATGAAAAATTACATGGGCTTTTAGATAAAAACACCAGCAAGTTATTAGAAGATATAGATTACCCATTACTATTTACTCTGCTAGAGATGGAGACTGAAGGAGCACTGATTGATATTAATCACTTGAATGAACTTTCTAAGGGGTTTGGAGCTAAGCTTCTGGAGCTTGTAAAAAAAATACATGATCAGTCTGGCACTGTTTTTAATATTGACTCACCTAAACAATTAAGCGAGGTTCTTTTTGAAAAATTAAAAATAGATTCCAAGGGTCTTAAAAAAACATCCACTGGTTATTTTTCTACCTCAGAGTCTGTATTACAAAAACTATCTGCAGAACATAGTATCGTTTCAGAAATATTGGAGTACAGATCGCTTGCCAAACTTAAAAGCACTTATACTGACAAAATTGCCGAAATTTGTGACCAAAAGTCACGAGTGCATACATCATATCATCAAGCTGTAACATCAACAGGGAGGCTTTCTTCCTCTGATCCTAATTTGCAAAACATTCCTATTAGGACAAAAGAAGGAATAACTGTTCGAGAGGCATTTGTTGCTCCAGTAGGAAAAAAAATAATGGCCATGGATTACTCACAAATTGAATTGAGGCTCATGGCACATTATTCTCAAGACAAAATAATGCTCAATTCATTTCAAAATGATGAAGATATACATAAAAGGACAGCATCTGAGATATTTGGAGTTGATATCGCAGGAGTAGACGGTGAAATGAGAAGAAGAGCAAAAACAATTAATTTTGGCCTATTGTATGGGATGAGCGCTTTTGGTCTCTCAAATCAATTAGGAGTTTCTAGAGCTGAAGCGGACATCTTTTTAAATAATTATTTCGATAGATATAGTCAGGTAAAAAAATTCATGGAGAACATCGTTGAAAGCTCTAAGGAAAAAATGTTTGTTGAAACTTTATATGGCAGAAAAATTCATGTTCCAAACATTAACTCAACTAATTACATGTTAAGGCAAGCATCAGAGAGAGCTGCAATTAACGGCCCTCTCCAAGGTAGTGCTGCTGACATAATTAAGATTGCAATGATAAAAATAAGTTCATGGTTAAAAGATAACAGTCCTGAGATTAAGATGATTTTGCAAGTACATGATGAGCTTGTATTTGAAGTTCCTGAAAATATTTCTGAGGACTACATAAAACAAATATTAAATTTAATGGAAGAGACAACCAGCATTGATGTGCCACTAAAAGTTGAGTTTGGTTTTGGTTCTAACTGGAGAGAAGCTCATTAATGAAGCTGCTTAACTTCTGTATGCTGGCTTTTTCTTGAATGGAAAATATTAAGTTTTCACCATAATTTTTCTGTATATGATCAGAAATAGCTTCAGCCTCTGCAGTGCTTACCTTATCTGATTTTGTTAGAACTAATAAAGTCGGCACTCCCTTGCTATAAGCAAAATTTAGCATTGATAAATCCATTTCTCGCATCGGGTTTCTAATATCTGTAAAAAGTATGGATGCTATTAGGTTTTTTCTATGATCGAAATATTTTGGCAATTCTTTCGACCACTCTTTTTTTTGCTTTTTGGATACTTTTGAGTAGCCATACCCTGGAAAGTCAACTATGTATCCATGACTTAATTTGAAAAAATTGAAAAGTTTTGTTTTGCCGGGAGTCTTGCTGGTTTTAGCAAGTTTTTTTTGATTTGAAATTGCATTTATTGCAGACGATTTTCCAGCGTTAGAGGCACCAACAAACGCGATTTCTGGTTCATTATGAACTAAGCACTGACTGTATTCCGCAGCGCTTTCAACAAAGGTCATATCTAGGTGTTTAATATTCGATTTCATTAATAATTTACCTGCAAGTTGTTATATAATCATTCTCGCATACTTATGAGAAATAATTTTTTTAATTTTACAGTTTTGCTGCTGCTCATGTCATTTATGGCTAAAGCAGAACCAACTGAAGGAAGAGATTACGACATAATCCCAAGTGGTCTGCTTGAAGGGAAAGCAATAACTGAGGTTTTTGGGTACTGGTGCCCAGCGTGTATGAGTTTTGAATCTACAGCTGCTCAACTTAAAGAACAGAGACCTGATGTTGTTTTTGTTCAAATTCCAGCGGGCAATGAAGTGTTTGCAAGGCTTTTCTACACCATAAAGGCCCTAGGGCTTGGTAACGAAGCACATTTAAAGGTTTATACAGACTATCAACTGCTCAGGGAAAGATTCTCAAATAATCAAGATATTGAGGCTTTTGCTAAAAGACATGGTTATGATGCTGAAAAATTTATGAATGTTTACTCCTCTTTTGGTATAGGTATTAAGGCAATGAACGCCCTAAGAAAAGTCAGAGAGCTAAGCTCTGCTGGCGTTATGGAAGGAGTCCCCTCAATCTATATAAATGGAAGGTATAAGTTTAAGAGATCGGCGGACGTACAAAATAATATAAATAATATGCTGTCACTTTACGATGGGTAGCTTGAAATTTAAACTACAGGAACAACTTACTAACTAATGAAAAAAATCACCTTAATTTTATTCGCACTTTTTGTTTCAATGAATTTTTATACAGATTCTTATGAGGACGAAGTTAGAAAAAGACTGGGCTTGTTAAAGGATGTTCCAGTTGTGGCAATGCCAGGTATGGAATCAGGTGATGATGCAGCTGTAGCAGGTAGATCTGGAGAGGCCGTCTATAATCAAGGATGTGCCGCTTGCCATACTGCTGGGCTCGCAGGTGCCCCAATGTTGGGCAGCCAAGCTCAATGGGAAGAGAGATTAGATAAAGGTCTCGAGTTGCTTACCGGCAATGCTTACAATGGTTATAACGCAATGCCAGCAAAAGGTATGTGTATGGACTGTTCTGAAACAGAAATTGAAAGGTCGGTTCAGTACATGCTAGATGCACTGACTTTAGTTGAGTAACTTACCTTCTTTCTAAATCGCTTACTCTTCGTTCTAATGCTTCAATTTTTTCAAGAGCATTGCTAAGTTCATCTTTTTTTACAAACCCTGACTCTTTCATAAATTTTTCAAGGGCTGGTTTTACCATTTTTTCCATCCCTTTAAGATCTTTTCCCATTCCAAACGGATTAAACATACTATCTCTCCAAAATATAATTTTTATTTATTATCTCATAAAGATCTTTCCAGCTTTTCGCTTGCAGATCACAAGGAAATATTTCATCCCATTTATTTTTTTCGCAATTAAACCATATGGTATTTAAATTGCAATTTCTAGCTCCACCAATGTCATTTACTGGACAATCTCCAATATGAACAGCTTCACCAGGGCTGCAGTTTGCAATTTCTAGCGCCTTTAAAAAGTGTGGGGGCGATGGTTTGTTGCTACAGACGTCTTTTGAATTTATTGAAAAATCAAAAAATTGATTTATGCCTATTATCTCAAGATCGGCATTACCGTTTGAAAGCGCGCCAATCAATGTTTTTCTATGCAGTCTCTCTAAAATAATTTTTGCATCCTTATAAAGGTGAACCTTATTTCTTATTTTAAAAAATTCGTTGAAGCTCTCATTGCTGTAGTATATTGCTTCGTTATTATCTAGCCCATGAGAAATTAAAAGAGCTTTAACAACCTCTTTTCTGAACCTTGTAAGGTCAAATTTTAATGTTTCATCTTTTTCAACAAGATTAACTCTAATTTTGTTTATCTCTTCTTCATTGAAATTTTCTTTAAGTGACGGAACTTTGCTTAACAGAAATGACCACAAGGTTTTTTCTGCATCAAGGATAACTTTTTTGTTTGGCCAGACAGTATCATCAAGATCAAATGTTATTAGTTTTATTTTCTTTCTTGCCATGAGGATGAGATCTGTCGTAAATTTTTGCTAATTGTTGGAAGTTTAATTTAGTGTATATTTGCGTTGTACTCAAGCTACTATGTCCTAACATTTCTTGTATTGAGCGCAAATCACCACTTGATTCTAAAATATGGGTTGCAAAACTATGCCTCAACATATGTGGGCTAACTGGTGACAAGCCTTGTGCAATAGATATGTTATAGATCCTTTCTTGCATAGCTCTAATAGAAATTCTTTTTCCATATTTATTAATAAACAAAGCATTTGTGTCTTTCGCTATATGCTCTCTTTCAACTAACCATTTTTCTATTGCTTCTTTTGCAAATTTACCTACCGGCAACATTCTCTCTTTCTTCCCTTTCCCCAAGACTTTCACAAAACTTAATTCAGATTCAAAAGATGATAAATTTACGCCTACTGCTTCTGAAACACGCAAGCCTGATGAATATAGTAATTCTAAGAAAGCTTTATCTCTGAAATCTGATTTAGATTTGGGTTGAAATGATAGTAGTTTTTCAACATCTTCTGGGGTAAGAGCTTTTGGTAATGTTTCAGGAATTTTTGGTGACTGAACTGATTCAAATGGATCAGAATCTAATAAACCAGTTTTGTATATAAACTTATAAAAGTTTTTTACAGATGAAATATTCCTTTGTATTGACCTATTTCCAAGCCCTGATTTTCTTAGCGAAATTATCCAGCTTGTTATGTGTGATTTAGAAATATCAGTTGGGCTAATTTTGCTCTCATCTAAAAACAGAAGAAATCGATTTATATCTCGCTCATAGTTAGAAATTGTATGAGAAGAATAGTTCTTGATTTTTAAAAACTCTTTAAGCTTTTCTTTAAGTTTATTCATTAAATGTGTTCATATGAATTTCTTCTACGCTTGCAACAGATACTAAGCTATTAGTTCTTATAAAAACAGCAGAAGGCCCACCAATGGCACTAAAATTTATTATTTTTTTATTACTCGATTGGCTTATGACTGCTGCCGTTGCAATGCTTGCGGAACCGCAGGATTGTGTTTCTCCAACACCATTCTCAAAAGTCCTAATTAAAACAATGTCACCATCTCTCTGAAAATAGCTTAAGTTAAAATCTTTAACTCCCTTGAATCTTTGATCTTTTTTGAGTGCGAGGTATTCTTTTGGTAGTTCAGCTTCATTTAGGCTATATGACTCTTTAATAATGTGATTATTAGCAAAATTAACTATAAAGTATTCATCTAACCTTTTTACAATTGGCTTTTCTGCTTCAACTCCCACACCTTCAGGAGAAAAAATTATCTTAAATTTCTTCTCATTTATAGAAATTGTTTGTCCATCTTTATTGTAAAGCTGACCTACACACCTTAATCCATTTATACAATTATTTGCTTCGGAGCCATCCGCATTGAAAACTTTTAACTCAAACTCAGCAGAATTTTTGACTAGCAACAACTGATCAAAGCCAACCCCTTTTTTTCGGTCTGCAAGCTCAACCACCCTATCAACAAAAGAGATGTCTTCTGTTATCAAGAAATCGTTTCCATTTGATTGCATTTTTGTGTACTTCATTTTCATATTGCGCTCAAAACTTAAATTAGAATTATATAATTGTCTTAAACAATTACCTTAATTTGATTACTGATAAAATAGTAAACGCTCTTAGATTTCTATCTGCAGATAGCGTTGAACGCGCAAATTCAGGCCATCCTGGGATGCCACTTGGAATGGCTGATATTGCTGAAGTTCTTTGGAGAGACCACTTAAAACATTCTCCGAACAATCCTGAATGGTTCAATAGAGACAGATTTATATTATCCAATGGGCATGGCTCTATGCTTTTGTATAGCCTTTTACACTTGAGCGGCTATGACTTATCCATTGATGATTTGAAAAACTTCAGACAGCTCAAATCTAAAACCCCTGGCCATCCGGAGTTTGGCATCACCCCAGGAGTTGAAACAACAACAGGACCGCTTGGACAGGGTATAGCAAATGCTGTAGGCATGGCTTTGGCAGAGAATATATTGGCGAGCAAAATAAATACTGATGATTGCAAACCGATTGATCACATGACGTATTGTTTTTTGGGTGATGGATGTCTGATGGAAGGCATTTCTCATGAGGCAATGTCTCTTGCAGGAGTTTTAGAATTAAGTAAGTTGATCTGCTTTTACGACAGTAATGGGATCTCAATAGATGGAAAAATCGAAAGCTGGTATGGTGACAACATTATCAAGAGGTGTGAGTCCTATGGCTGGCATGTAGTAGGTCCAATTGATGGACATAATCGTGAGTCAATTAACAAAGCAATTAATGAGGCTAAAAATTCTAATAAGCCTTCTATGATTGTATGTAACACTTCTATTGGTTATGGCGCCGGAGAAAAACAAGATAGTGAGAGCTCTCATGGAGCTGCACTTGGAGAAAGCCATATAAATAAGTTGCGGGAAAATCTCCGCTGGGAATTAAAGCCCTTTGAAATTACAAAAGAAATATATGAAGCATGGGATGCTAAAGAAAAAGGTTTGCTCTTGGAAAAAAACTGGAATGATTTGTGTCAAAAACATTCTGAAATAAACACATCAAAAGCAAGCCTATTAAAAGGAGCTATTTCTGGAAAGCTTCCTGATTCCTTTGACAGTGAATTTAATGATTTCATAGATAAATTATCATCAGAAAAAAGTGCCCAGGCCACAAGAAAAAGCTCTCAAGTGGTGCTAGAGTTTTTGCAGTCAAAAATTGAGAATTTAATTGGTGGTTCAGCAGACCTTAGCGGATCAAACAATACAATTACAAGCAAATCTATCGCCATAAACGACCAGCCTGATGGCAATTATATTTATTATGGTGTCAGAGAGTTCGGCATGAATGCAATTATGAATGGTATGGCTCTTCATGGCGGCATTATTCCCTATGGTGGAACCTTTCTAGTTTTTATGGATTACGGGAGAAATGCAGTAAGAATGGCAGCTCTAATGGGTATTAAAGTAATTTTTGTATTCTCCCATGATTCTGTTGCCCTTGGAGAAGATGGCCCCACTCACCAACCAATAGAACACTTGGCTACCCTAAGATCAACACCCAACATGAAAACATGGAGACCAGCTACACTTCTAGAGACAGCTTATGCGTGGAAGCATGCTTTAAAGAATAGCGGACCTTCATCATTAATTCTTTCAAGACAAAACCTAGCAAACTTTTCAATTACAGATCACTCTGAAATTTCAAAAGGCGGATATTTTGTACTCAAGAATGAAAACTCATCGATAAACTTGATAGCAACTGGTTCCGAAGTAAGTTTAGCTCTTGATGCCGCTAATAGTCTTTTTGAAGAAGGCATAGTTTGCAATGTTGTAAGTATTCCGTGTTTAGAATTATTAGAAAAACACGCTGATAATTACAATGAGATCTTCTCTGATGAAAAGACAAACATTATTATCGAATGCGGACATCCTAATTCATGGTATAAGCATTCAAAAAATGTAATTGGCATTGAAACTTTTGGTGAGTCTGGCAAGGGAGACATCCTCATGGAGCACTTTGGTTTTTCAGTAGACAAGATTAAGAGTCGAATTAAATCAATGATATGAAATATCTAAGTGATCTTGATCTTAAGAATAAAAAAATTGGTTTACGTGTAGATTTAAATGTTCCAATCGATAACGGAGAAATCTTAAGTCATGAGAGACTTTCTGCAGCTTTACCAACAATTCTTGAGATACTGAAACATACAAGGAGGCTTTGCATAATTTCACATTTAGGCAGACCAGTGGAAGGTAATTTTTCTGAAAGCCTCTCACTTGAGCCAATCAAGAAATGGTTTGAAAAAAGGCTCAATAAGAGCATTCCTCTTATAAAAAACCTTGAAGAGATTCCAGACGATCTTTGTTTTTTAGAGAACATCCGTTTTTTTGATGGTGAAAGTTCAAACGACAAAAAATTTGCGAGGATGCTAGCAAATCAATTTGATATTTATGTGATGGATGCATTTGCGACAGCCCACAGATCATCTGTCTCTACATATGGAGCAATAAGCCTTGCTAAAGAAGCATGCGCAGGCCTCCTTTTTTCAAAAGAAGTCAAAAATCTTCGCGCAGCACTTAATGAGGATAATCAGATTATAAGCATCATCGGTGGATCAAAGATTTCGACAAAGCTATCTGTTATTGAGAATCTCATTGAAAAATCTCAAAGTGTTTTAGTGGGAGGGGGCATTGCAAACACATTCATAAAGGCCAGTGGTTTTGAGGTGGGTGCTTCATTGGTAGAGGACGAAATGCTAGATATTTCGAAAAGACTTCTTCAAACAAACAAAATAATACTTCCTAAAAAAGTTTACACTGCTGAATCTCCTCAATCGACAATTGTTAGTTCGGTGAACATTGATCAGGTTAAGAAAAATGAAATGATTTTAGATATAGAATTTAATGAATCTGAAGTTTCTAAAAAAAATTCTCCTTTTATTCTGTGGAATGGTCCTTTGGGAATATTTGAGATTGAACAATTTTCAACTGGTACTCGACAACTCATAAATTTTTTAGGAGAGACAGACTCAAAAGTCATTGCAGGAGGAGGTGAAACGATTTATGCGATCAACAAATTCTCTGAACTCAGCAAATTTCATTATGTTTCCACTGCTGGTGGTGCATTTTTGAAATATTTGTCAGGAGCACAACTACCATCTATAGAAGCATTAGAGTTAAAATAATCTAATGGACTTAAATTCACTTTCTGACATAGCAAACTATATTGTTAGCAATGGCAAAGGTATCTTAGCCGCAGATGAGAGCAACCCAACTTGTAAAAAAAGGTTCGATACTATTCAGGTTGATTGCACAGAAGAGAGCAGAAGGAATTACAGGAATATGCTTTTTTCGGCAGATGGTATGAAAGACAATATTGGTGGGGTGATTCTTTTTGATGAAACCATTAGACAAGAATCGATTGATGGAAAGCCACTTACAGAAATAATCTTAATGAATGGTGCGCTCCCAGGCATAAAAGTAGACAAAGGATTACTTCCTTTTAATAACTCAGAAGTAGAAACAATAACTCAAGGATTAGATGGTTTGCATGAGAGATGCCATGAGTATGAAAGGATGGGAGCTAAATTCACTAAATGGCGCGCTGTAATTAATATTGGTAAAGATATGCCTACACAAGAGTGCATAGATGCCAACATGGAAGCGTTGGCTAAGTACGCAAAGATAGCTCAAGAAAATAAAATGGTTCCTATAGTTGAACCTGAAATTCTAATCAATGGCAATCATTCCATAGATGATTGTTTTAATGCTACCTCAAGGTCAATCAAAGCTTTATTTGATTACCTTGATAGCTATGATGTAGATGTAAAAGGAACTCTTCTTAAGCCGAATATGATTACTGCAGGCGCTGATCATAGCAACAAGTCATCTGTGGAGGAGGTTGCTGAATATACTCTTAAATGCTTAAAAGAAAATGTCCCATCTGATCTTCCCGGTATTACATTTCTTTCTGGTGGCCAAACAGAAATTGAATCTACCGAGCATCTTGATGCCATGAATAAACTCGAAGAGTTGCCGTGGAAACTTAGTTTCTCTTATGGCAGAGCGCTTCAACAGTCTGCATTAAATGCATGGCTTGGAAAAGATGAAAATATGGCCGCAGCACAAAACGCTTTTTCTCACAGAGCACACATGAATAAGTTAGCAGCTTTGGGTGAATGGTCAAAATCATTAGAGGGTTAAGTGAAAACAGCCTGTGTGTTTTTATCTTCGCGTGAACCAAAAATTGAATTAGATGAAGATATAAAAAATTTTGCATCTTTTATTTCAAAAAATAACTTAAAACTTATGTATGGTGGAGGAAAGTGTGGTTTGATGGGAAAACTATCAAAATCTGTGTTCGACAATGGAGGGAAAACAATTGGAATAACTTTGCCTATGTTCGACGATATGGGAGTTACACCCGATTATTTAGACCAACTAACCACCGAAGAAAATTTCTACTTAAGAAAAAAAAGCATGATTGATAAGTCTGATTTTTTTGTAATCTTCCCTGGAGGAGTTGGCACTGCTGATGAGTTTTTTGATATTTTTAATCATCTTTGCCTTGGTTTAGAAAATAAGAATATATATGTGTTTAACAAAGATGATTGCTGGACTGATTTGCTTAAATGGATAGATAAAAATGTTGAACTAAACATGTTAAAAAATAAGCCAGATGGTTTATTTGTATCTGAGACAATAAACGATCTACAAAATAGGATAGAGAAAAATGAATTTTGACATTAAAGATTTCCAGAATCCAAGCATTAAGGATTTTGCAGAGTATAAAGAAATGTATGAACGCTCAATAAATGAGCCTGATAAATTTTTCCTAGAGCAGGCAAATAAGCATATTTCTTGGTTTCAAAGACCAACAAAAGGCTCATCTGGCTCATTTGAAAAACCAGCCTGGTTTGAAGACGGAAAGTTAAATATTTCTTATAACTGTATTGATAGACATTGTGAAAGTAGGCCTAATGATACAGCTATTATTTGGCAGGGCGACGATAAGGATAGTTCAAACAAAATATCTTTTTCTGAGTTATTGGCAGAAGTATCTAGGCTCGCTAATGCTTTGAAAAAAATTGGTGTAAAAAAAGGCGATCGTATTTGCATTTATATGCCAATGATTCCTCAAGCAGCTTATGCAATGTTTGCATGTATGCGGCTTGGCGCAGTTCATTCAGTTGTATTTGGTGGTTTTTCTCCAGAGGCAATTAGTTCAAGGATATTAGATTCAGATTGTAGATATGTTATTACAGCTGATGAAGGCATAAGGGGAGGAAAAAAAATACCCCTAAAAAACAGCGTAGACCAAGCTTTAGAGAAATGTCCTGATGTCAAACACTGCATTGTTTATCGCTACACAAATACAGATATTTTTTGGGACGAGGAAAGAGATCTTGACTATAAGACAATTACAGAGGGTGAAGAGGACTTTTGTGAATGTGAATCTTTAGGCTCTGAGGATCCATCTTTTATACTTTATACATCTGGCTCCACAGGAAAACCAAAAGGTGTTATGCATACTACAGGCGGTTATTTATTAGGAGCCTGTTTATCTTTTAAGTATATTTTTGGTTACTCCGAAAAAGACATTTACTGGTGTACTGCAGATGTCGGCTGGATTACAGGACATACCTATATACTTTATGGTCCCCTTTGTAATGGTGCTACGACTTTGATGTTTGAGGGCATTCCAACTTATCCAGATCCCTCACGATTTTGGGAGGTTTGTGATCAACATAATGTAAATATTTTTTATACAGCTCCAACTGCCATTAGAGCATTAATAGCAAAAGGGGAAAAATTTTTGTCTTCATCAACTAGATCAAGCCTTAAAGTATTGGGCACTGTAGGTGAACCAATAAATCCCGAGGTTTGGGAGTGGTATTTTTCAAAAGTTGGAAATTCACGTTGTGAGGTGGTTGATACATGGTGGCAAACTGAAACAGGTTCAGTTCTCATTTCACCTATTGCTGGCATTACGCCAAAAAAACCAGGATCAGCTACACTACCATTTTTTGGGGTTCTTCCATCGCTTGTGAATACAGATGGTGTTGAACAGAAAGGGGATGTAAAAGGCAATCTATGTATCAATCAAAGCTGGCCAAGTCAGATAAGAACGGTATATGGAGATCATCAAAGAATGGTAGATACATATTTTTCTCAATATCACGGCAAATATTTTACTGGTGATGGAGCTAGACGAGATGCAGATGGATATTATTGGGTGACTGGCAGGGTTGATGATGTGTTAAATGTATCAGGACACAGAATTGGAACAGCAGAGGTAGAAAGCGCTATTGTCACACATAAAGATGTAGCTGAATCAGCAGTTGTTGGGATAGAACACCCAATTAAAGGTCAAGCTATTTATGCATACGTAATCTTAAAGGATACTGAAAAAAAATTAGATGACCTTGAAGTTGAAATTGTCGAAATCGTATCAAAAGTTATTGGAAAAATAGCTAAGCCAGAAAAAATACATTTTACAAAGGATCTTCCGAAAACAAGATCGGGAAAAATCATGCGTAGAATTCTTAGAAAAATTGCTAATGATGATACTGATAACCTAGGTGATGTGACTACATTAGCAGATCCAAATATTGTTCAGCAGCTGATAGATTCAAAAAAATAGCGAGATCAACTGACACGGCAAAAGCCGCATCAATTGAGAGGTATTAAATTTGTTTTAGCCCGTCCCATTTGCAAGTTTTAATGCCGCTTGCACTTTCTACTTTAAAGGAGTTTGCAATTTTCTCATTTTCAAAATAGATCTTATGGAATAATCGGTTTGTAGGGCAGCTATTTTTCGTTAAAACATTGCCAACAAGTGTTTTACCGCTGGATAACTGAAAAATTATCTGATTATTATTAGTGAAACTTATGTCTGTAATGTCAGCGCTTTTGAAATCAGCATTAGAGTGAGCAATACAGGACAACAAAGTGAACCCAATGACCAATAAAAATTTTTTCATAGCTTTATATTAACAGATTGTCACATTTCTGTCACATTATTGTAATTTAAATGTTGAATAAGAAAATTAGTTGTTTTCTTTTGCTTCAGAGATATTGGCGTTGTGCTTTTTCTTTCTTGAATACTTCTTTTTATCAGGTTCAATTTTATGTTTATATTTTGGTGTCCTTAAGTCTTTAACTAATGGATTACGCTTCTTTTTTTTCATTACTGAAAATGATTCCTATTTCAAAAAGCAAATACATTGGAACTGCCATCAAGAATTGTGATATCACATCAGGTGGTGTAAAAAGCATTCCAAAAACAAAGCAAATTACAAGAACTACCCCTCTGTAATCTTTAAGCTTCTTTTTTCCAATAATATTTAGCAATATAAGCGCATTTACAAACACAGGAACCTGAAACGCAATTCCGAACCCAATTAAAATTGTTAAAACAAAACTAAGAAAATTTGAAATATCTGTACTTACAGTAATTGATTCAGGACCTACCGATTGAAAAAAATTTAAAACATTAGGCAAAACAACTAAAAAACAGAATGTAATCCCTAAAAAAAATAGTATTGCACCAAAAATTGCACGAGTAAAAATGATTGATTTTTCATTTGGATATAAGCCAGGCGACATGTACTTAAGTACTTGATATAGCCAAAAAGGCATACTCGCCATAGCAGCTAGATAGGCTGAAAGTTTAAGAGGTACTATGAATGGAGAAGCAACCTCAACTGCAATCAACTGAATGCTTGTAAAGTTATTTAAATATCCAGTAATTGTCTCAAAGAAAAAATTATTAAAAGGATAAATGCACAAGAAACTTAGAATAAAAAAAATTAACATGTAAAGTAGTCTTCTTCTAAGCTCAACAAAATGATCTCCAATATTACTCATTTTTTTCTTTTTCAAATTCCCTCATTTTGGTTTCATTAAAAATATCTTGTTTTAACTCTTGCACATTAAGCTCTTTCTCTAAGTCTTCTTTTGTTGAAGTAGCAAAATTTTGGAGTTGAATGAAAAACTTATAGATCGTTTTAATATATCCCTGAATTTTTTCTGGCTTCACAGAAAAAAAAGCTACAAGAAGTATTATTAAAAGTTCAGGAATCCCTATTTGGATCATCTTCTTCTTTTATTTCTTTTTTAAAGCCTTTAAGCGCTTTGCCCAGGTCAGAGCCCATTGATTTCATGCGTGAGGTTCCAAAGATGAGCACAATAATTAATAAAACAACTAAAATTTGCCAAAAACCTATACTCATATCTCTTCTCCTGTTTCCTCTGAAAACTTATATTTTGATTCTTCAATTTTTTTCAGAATCATATATGTAAGTATATGTTTTTTTGAGACAAGATACTTAATTAAACCTTTGACACTATACTTGTCTTTGAGCCATTTTTTTATGAAAGGATCTGCAACTGACCAAAAGTCTAGATCAGGGTAGATTTGCCTACCCATACCTTCAATATGAATTAAAGTTTTCACTAGCAGAATAAGGTCATTATCCAGAAATAAATCAAACTGTTTCATTCCGTCAAATAAGTTTAAGAGTAATTCACCGAATAAAATTTCATTAAGTGGTTTATCAAGTAAGCTTTCGCAATTTGCACGGAGTACAGCCTCAAGGTCCTCTGTTTTTGTTTTTTCGTCTACCCACTCAGCAAAAATAAATAATTGAGCAAGTGAAAAGAAATCTCTATCAAGCAAACATGAAATCATTTGTGCTAAAAGGATCTGGTTTGATTCTGTGAGTGATCCACATATTGCATAATCAACAGCATAATAATAAGGATCATTTGGTTTATCTTTGGCTGCAAAGATATTTCCTGGATGCATGTCTGCATGGAAAAAATTATCCTCAAAAACTTGCTTTAAGAAAATCTGAACACCATTTTCCGATAGTTTTTTTAAATCAAGCCCATAAGCTCGGAGATTTGAAACATTTGTAATTGGTTCTCCGTCTATGTATTCCATTACTAAAGTTTTTTTAGTGGTAAATTCATCATGAATTCTTGGTACATATAGAAATGAACTGTGAGCAAAATTACTAAAAGTCTTTTTTGCATTTGCAGCTTCAAGCCTGAAATCAAGCTCATTTGTTATTACTTTTTCATAGTCATTTACAACAAGATTTAGATCTACACGTGGATATCCCTTATAAAAGAATCTCAATGCTTTCACAGCAAATCGCAAAGCATCAATATCTCTTTGAATCTGTTTTTCAAGACCAGGCCTTTGAACTTTTACAACTAATTCTTCATTGTTCAGTGTTACTCTATGAACTTGAGCTAGCGAAGCAGATGCTAAGGGCACCGCATCAATATTCTTTAGTAAGGTATCTGCTCGTTGACCAAGATTTCTTTTCAATTCCTCCTTGATGTACGAAAAATCTATAGGCTCGCAGCTATCAGTGAGCTCTTTAAGATTGCTAGCTAGTTCTTGACTAATAAGGTCAGTCCTGGTTGAAAGCAGTTGCCCAAGTTTTATAAATACGGGCCCAAGATTCTCAAGCGATTTCTTAAATTTATTTTCAATATCTTTAGGTCTTGCAAACTGTTTTAAAAAGGGATTGAATCCATCAACAAAAAGATGAAATATTCCACTTGATCTTAGTGTAAAGAAGATTTCAAGAAGCCTTAATATTTTCATTTTATTCCTTTATGAATTGACACTATTCCTTTAAAAATATTTTCATAACTGACTGAACTGAATCCTGCTTCATTGAAAAGTTTCACGAGCTCTTCTTGATTCTCATGAGTTCTTATAGACTTTACCAGATATTCATAACTGGCTTTATCACCGGAAACTAGCTCTCCTAAAGTTGGAATTACATTAAAGCTATAAAAGTCATAAAGCTTATTGAATGATTCTCCCTCAGGCTTTGAAAATTCAAGAATTTGCAATTGACCGCCTTCTTTAAGAACTCTCATTATTTCTTTCAATGCCTTTGGTTTGTCTGAAAAGTTTCTGAAACCAAAAGATATGAATACATGATCAAAGAAACTATCTGAATATGGTAGCTTTTCAGCACTTGACACAGCAAAATGACATTTATTAATAAACCCTTCATTTACTGATCTTTCTTTAGCTTGATCAATCATATCTGAATTTTGATCACACAAATACACAGTTTTACCTTTAACTTTTTTTGACAAAATTTTTGAAATATCTCCTGTTCCTGCAGCCAAATCCAAACATTTATGATTTCTTTCAACCGCTGCAGAATTAACATAAGAGGATTTCCATAATCTATGCATGCCCACTGACATCAAATCATTCATAAGATCATAATTATCTGAAACTCTGGAAAATATATCCTCTACTCCAGTCTTCTTTTGCCCCTTGGAAACTTTCTTGTCTCCAAAGAATACTTTTTGATTATCTTTATCGCTCATATAGTATTATTGTGTTGAGAGAAAAAGTATAAATGACAAATAC
This sequence comes from uncultured Gammaproteobacteria bacterium, assembly GCA_913052565.1. Classification (GTDB taxonomy): domain Bacteria; phylum Pseudomonadota; class Gammaproteobacteria; order Magnimaribacterales; family TMED112; genus TMED112. The sequence goes on from CAJXFH010000002.1 coordinate 47,256, forward strand.
AAATTTACTAGCTTGGATAGATCTTGAAATGACAGGCTTAGACCCTGAGAAGCACCATATAATTGAAATAGCAAGCCTTGTTACCGATTCAGATCTCAACATAGTTGAAGAGGGGCCAGAAATTGCAGTTTCTCAGACTGATAGTGTCCTTTCGTTAATGAATGACTGGAATGTAAATCAACATACGTCATCAGGATTGGTAAAAAAAATTAAAGATAGCTCTATTGTTTTGTCTGAAGCAGAAAAAATGACATTAGATTTTTTTAAAAAACATATAAAACAGCATAAATCTCCACTTTGTGGTAGCAGCGTGTCACATGATAGAAGATTTCTAATAAAACATATGCCTAGATTAGCTAACCATTTCCATTATCGGCACATTGATGTGAGTTCATTCAAAGAAGTAATAAAAAGATGGAGCCCTGGTGCAGAAGAATTCCAAAAAAAATCATCTCACAGGGCAATGGATGATATTAAAGAATCTGTAAATGAGTTAAAGTTTTATAGAGAAAAATTTTTCAAATAACACCAAACTAAAATGCCAAAAAAACTTTTTGTAAAAACCCATGGTTGCCAGATGAATGAATATGATTCTGCGAAAATGATTGATTTGTTAAAGGCAGAGGAAGATTTCGAAATGGCAGAATCTGAAGACCAAGCCGACCTACTTATTTTAAATACTTGCTCTATAAGAGAAAAAGCACAGGAAAGAGTTTTTCATCAAATTGGTAGATGGAGAAAAATAAAAGATAAAAACCCCAACTTAAAGATAGCTATAGGTGGTTGTGTTGCTTCACAAGAAGGTGAAAAAATCGTAAAGAGAGCACCAGCTGTTGATATTGTTTTTGGTCCTCAATCGCTCCATAAACTACCTAGCCTTTACAACGAAAAAGAAAAAACAAAAAAATCACAAGTTGATATATCTTTTCCTAAGCTTGAAAAATTCGATCATATACCAGATCCAGAAAAAGGGCAGCCGTCCTCATTTGTTTCAATTGTTGAGGGCTGCAATAAGTATTGTTCGTTTTGTGTGGTTCCTAAAACACGGGGCCATGAAGTATCGAGAACTGTAGAGGATATCTTGCATGAAGTCACTATTCTTGCAGAGAAAGGAACAAAGGAAATACATTTCTTGGGTCAGAATGTAAATAATTTTAAGGGATTGTACAAAGGAGAGAAATCTTCACTCGCTAAATTAATAGAATTAACAGCAAAAATAGAAAACATCGAACGTATACGGTTTACAACTAGCCATCCACATGAATTCAAAGATGATCTTGTCGAAGCATATGCAAAAGTACCTCAGCTTGTAAGTCATGTTCATTTACCTGTCCAGAGCGGTTCAGACAGAATACTCAAGTTAATGAGAAGAAGATACACTGCAGAAAAATATTTAATGCTCATTGATAAGCTAAAAAAGGTAAGGCCTGATATGAGATTCTCATCAGATTTTATAATTGGTTTTCCAGGCGAAACAAGACAAGACTTCAAAGATACAATGAACATAATTAATGCGGTCAAGTTTGATGAGTCATATAGTTTTATATACAGCGCGAGGCCTGATACTCCTGCTGCAAACATGCAAGACGATGTCTCGCAAGAAGAAAAAAAGGAAAGGCTTGAAATACTTCAAAACAGACTGAATCAATTAGCATATGGGTATAGCAGAAAAATGGTAGGAACAAATCAAAAATGTCTTGTAATGGGTGTCTCAAAGAGAGATCCTGGACAACTACAAGCTCGAACTATATGTGACAGAGTTGTAAATTTTAGGTCAGATAGTATTGATTTAGTTGGACAATTGATTAATATTCGAATTAATGATGCACTGCCAAATTCACTCAGAGGAACGCTTCAAAATTAATAATCTTGTATAACCATCAGCTAAATTTTTCAAACTTACCGCCTGAGCAATTAATGTTGTTGTGTGGTGAGCTCAATAAAAATTTGAAACAGATTGAGAAAGCCCTAAAAATAAAAGTTAAGCAAAATGGTACAGAATTTAATATTACCGGGACACAGTCAGATGTTGAATTAGGTGTTACAGCTCTGTGCGATTTAAAGCAAAAATTAGAAACAAATTCTGTAATAACACCAGATATAGTTCACTTGAGTTTACATACAGCTAAATTTGCTGATGGAGATAAAAATGAAAACAATAAAGTGCACATCAAGACACCCAGGGTGTCTGTAACAGCGCGAGGGAAAAATCAGAATGAATATTTATCACATATCAGAAATTCAGATTTAACCTTTGGAGTTGGGCCATCTGGTACTGGTAAAACATTTCTAGCAGTTGCATGTGCAGTAGATGATTTAATTAAAGAAAAGATTAGAAAAATTGTCCTTGTTAGACCAGCTGTAGAAGCAGGTGAAAAATTGGGCTTTTTACCCGGAGACTTGAGTTCCAAAATAGATCCTTACCTGAGACCTTTATATGATGCTCTGCATGACATGCTAGGAGCGGAACGAGTAAACCGTTTAGTAGAGAGGGATATTATTGAAATTGCACCTCTTGCTTACATGAGAGGAAGAACCCTGAGAGAGGCATTCATAATAATGGATGAAGGACAGAATACCACCATTGAACAAATGAAGATGTTCCTTACACGATTAGGTTTTGGATCTAAAGCAGTTGTAAATGGAGATTTAAGTCAAATAGACCTGCCTAAAAGCACTACATCTGGGTTAAAACATGCAATAGAAGTTTTGAAAAACGTTGAATCAATAAAATTTACTAAATTTACTGCAAGAGACGTAGTAAGACACTCATTAGTGCAAGATATTGTAGAAGCATATGATAATTACGAATGAGAAGCTAAATATAAAAATTTATAACCCACCAGATTTCGTTAAGACCTTTGAAAAAAATTTAGAAAAAATTATTCATCAATTCCAAATAGAGTTTGATGTTAAAAAGATTGATGTAGAAATAAGTTTTATAGATGAAAAAGATATTGAAAAAATTAACAAAAAATTTAGAGGAAAAGAATCAGCAACTAATGTTTTGTCTTTTCCAGACGAAGAGAATAATGAAATAAGCAATATCTGTGTTGGCGAAATGCTTATCTGTGAAAAAGTTTTACTTCAAGAAGCGCAAGAGAGCGGGAAAAAACCTATCAATCACTTTTTGCATCTGCTAATACATTCGTTTTTGCATATTATGGGTTTTGGGCATGAGATTGAAAATGATGCTATATTAATGGAAAGAAAAGAAATTGAATTTTTATCTAAAATTGGAATATCTGACCCGTATAAATAATGACTGAAGAGCCCTCGTTATCTATTTTTTCAAAATTAAAAAACTTATTTTTTGGTTCAAAGAATTTAACTAATTCAGTTAAAAATATTCAACCAGACGATGAGAGAATTGAAGAACTAATCGAGAACGTCTTAAACATACAAGACTCAATTGTTAAAGAAATAATGATCCCAAAAGTTAATATTTCATCAATAAATGAAAATAATTCTTTGTCAGAAATATATGAGATAGTAAATAATACCAAGCACTCAAGATATCCAGTATTTGCTCAAGACGCAGAAAAAGTTGTTGGGATACTGCATGTAAAAGATCTTCTTGGAGTTGAGAATAACGGAGAGTTCTCAATTCAGGATATTTTAAGAGAAGTAAAGCATATCCCAGAGTCACAATCTGTCACTTCATTACTTGAAGATTTTAAAAAGGATCGTGTTCATTTAGCAATAGTGCTTGATGAGTACAGTACTATTGCTGGCTTAATAACAATTGAAGACATACTGGAAGAGATAGTTGGTGAAATAGAAGATGAATTCTATGAAGAAAAGAATAATGAGATCATAAAAATTAATGAAGAGGAATTTATTGTCTCTTCAACCATCGAAAAAGAAAAATTTGAAGAATTTTTTGATCATCAACTGAATTGCCCTGAAGTTGAAAGCTTGGGGGGCTTTGTATTAAAAGAAGTTGGACACTTGCCTAAAGTTGGAGAAAAAGTTTCAACAGGAAAGCTTGAACTTACAGTAACATCTGCAGACCAACGAAAAATAAAAAAAATTACCGTAAGAAAAATTGACTAAAGTATTTATTTTAGGATGGGCTTTAGCTGCAATTTTTTGGGCCTACTCAATATCTTGGATTTTTGACGCCGTAAACTACTATGGTGCAGGTACAGCTTTAAGCTTAACTATTAGTTTTTTGCTTGTTGGTTACGTTTCTATTTATTTTGGACTATTTTTGGTGGCGTTGAAATTTTTTAGAAACTCAAATTATAGGCCCTTTATATTTGCAAGCACATTTTTCATTTTAGAGTGGTTCAGATCATGGGTAATCACTGGCTTCCCTTGGCTAAATCTTGGTATGTTAAGTGAATATCTATGGGGTGCACTTCCAATGATAGGTGTTTCAGGAACATCATTTCTTATAGTATTAATTATTTCATTATTATTTGAGAACAAACACACACTTCTAAATAGAGGCGCAGCAGGATTAATTTTAGTATTTTTATTGTTTGGCCCAGGCCACTACCAAAAAAGCGGTCAAGACACTTTAGATTTAACAATTATTCAGCCTTTAGACACTAATTTAAGTCAGATTATAAAAATGACAAATGACGCAGAATCTAACTTGGTAATTTGGCCTGAAGCTGTTGCTTCCTATGATCAAAATTTATTAGCAAAAATTAATAATAAGAATGTAATAGGCGGTTTTTTTCGTAAACAAGGAAAAGATTTCTATACCTCTGCCATCAACCTAGAAACAGGACACTATTTTGATAAAGAAAATTTAGTTCCCTTTGGAGAATTTCAGCCACTTGGTAATATGCTTAGTTCTTTTAATAAATTCTTCAATATTCCAAATTCAAATTTAAAAGTAGGAAATTCAATTCAAGATAAAGCAGATTGGTCTGCTTTGATTTGTTGGGAGCTTGTATTCAACGACACCTTTACAAAAAGAGTTAAAGGGTCTGGTTATATTATTCACATGAGCAATGATAAGTGGTATGGCGAAAGTATGCCAAGACAACACTTAAAACATGCAAAAGCCAGAGCAGTCGAATCCAATAAGTGGGTTGTAAGGTCTACATTAGATGGTATTTCACAATTTATTAGCCCAAGAAGTGAAGAATCATCCGCTAAGCTTGAAAGAGGAGTTCAGGGCTCAATAACAAAAACAATTTATCTGAATTATATAGATACTGCTTACGTCAAATATGGTGACTTGCCCTTATTAATAATATCATTCGTTTTCTTACTGATTGGATTAAAAAATAGAAGAAATGAAAAATAAGCTTTTAATTTTAATTCTTTTAACGCAATCTTTAATGGGTATGGAAATAAGTATCTCAATTGAAAATCAAACACTATCTTTAATTGAAAATTCAAAAACTATTAAAATCTATAAAATTTCTTCATCGAAATATGGAGAAGGGTCGGAAGCAAACTCTTTTAAAACTCCTCTTGGTTTACATGAAATAAAGGAACTAATAGGTGCTGATGAAGCACTAGGTACAAGATTCATAGGAAGAGTGCCATCAGAAATTTACCCAATATATTCATCTGAGAAAATCAAAGTGGATGATGACGTAGTTCAGTCGAGAATTATGTGGCTTGATGGTCTTGAACAAGGAATCAATAAAGGCGAAGGAATAGACTCTTATAGCCGGTATATTTACATACATGGAACCCCTGAGGAGTGGTTATTAGGCAAAAAGGGCTCGAAAGGCTGTATTAGAATGGCCAATAAGGATGTTATAGAACTCTTTGATTATGTGCAAAAAGGCACTTTAGTTAGAATTAATAAATAGCAATTATCTTTTAAAATAACCATTATTTATTCATAAAAAGTATTGATATTATAAAATAAATATTTATTATATATCTTTTAGTCAGTCTCTCCTCTCCCCCACGACTGACAAGCTAGGGGCTTCGGCCCCAAGCATTTAAGAGAAATTATGGATAAATTTGCAGACAACATAGAACTAGTAATACTTTTCACAATATTTGCAGTATTGTTGTTAGGAATTTCCAGTGTCTAGCTGTTAAAATCACACCCTATGTTTAAAAAAGCCCTTATCACATTAGTTGCTTTCATTAGTTTTGAGGCATTAAGTTGTAGCGATCTATTAAATACAGACGTCAAGGTACTTAATGAGAAAGAGTATAGAAACTTATGCGAATATAAGGACAAAACAATACTTGTCGTAAATACAGCAAGTAAATGTGGCTTCACATATCAATATGAGCAATTAGAATCACTCCAAAGAAGATTTAAGGATCAAGGCTTTGTTGTGCTTGGATTCCCATCTAGAAATTTTATGGGTCAAGAATACAGTGATGAGGCTAAAGTAAGCGAGTTTTGTAAAGCAAAATTTGATGTAACTTTTCCATTGTTTTCAATAGCAAATGTTAGTGCTACAACAAAACACCCATTTTTTAAAAAACTATTCAAGAAGACATATGCCAGACCAGCATGGAACTTTCATAAATATTTAATTACACCGAATGGAGAAATAAAAAGCTTTTCTCATAGAATGGATCCAGAAGATCCAGAAATCCTTGCTGCAATTCAAGATTCAATTAATCTATAACCACTATCTTGCCCAACAATTACTATGTTTGGCCTGTCAACGGCAAATATACCCACGTCAATAACACCTTTAATGCTTAGTATATCGGCTTCTAGCGCATCAGGATTATTAATAACTAAGTGATGTAAGTCGATAATAGTATTATTAAGATCGCTTTTATATTCTCTAACTGTGATTTTATTTGTTAGGTTTTTAAGACTTTCTATAATTTGTGTTTTGTGGCTATCTTGTATTTCAATAGGCAAAGGAAATTCTCCTAGATCAGAAACGATTTTTGTTTCGTCAACAATGCAAATAAATTTCTTAGCCTTTTTAGCTATTCTTTTTTCACTAGTGTGTGCTCCACCCCCACCCTTAATAAGTGCTAGTGTTTTATCTACTTCATCTGCGCCATCAATATAGAAATCTACAATAGAATCTTCACCTAGCTCTTTAACCACAAAACCCAATTCATTCAAAAGATTGGTCGTTCTAATTGAGCTTGAATAAATATCTGATAATGAATTTTTTATATTTGGTAAGAACTCTTTAGTAAAAAAGTCTGTTGTGCTTCCTGTTCCAATGCCAATATTAAAGGGGCCAGGAACATTTGATAATATTTCAAAAGCTCCCAAAGCAGAATTATATTTCTGATTCATAAATTTGGCTGTCTGTTACAATCTTATCTAATCTTACATCAAAGTCTTCTTGAAAATTATCTTCTATTAGCTGAAATTCATATCCTATTCCAATTAGGCTTGGTCGATTCTGTTTTTTTGTAAGTTTAAAGAAAGTTTTATCATAAAACCCCTTTCCAAAACCAATTCGAAAAAGCGCTACATTAAAAGCTAGCAGGGGAATAAGAATAATATCAAGATTTCCAGTATTTATTTTTTTTGAGTCTCTTGGCTCATTAATGCCAAATCTATTTTTTATATAAACACCATTATCTTCGTAAAAATTAAGATGATCATTTGTAATTTTTGGTAAGAAATATTTTTTATTTATATCTATATGAATATGAGGTTCGTTTTTAAAAGACTGATAGCATCCAATAGTTTTAGCTTCGTGGTATTCACTAACTAATCGAAGGTTATGATTTATTTTTTTTGATAGCTCTAATACCTGACCAATATCTAAGCTTTCACGTTTTTTAAGTAGATCTGATCTATAAAATAATTTAGACATCTGAATCATTGTTTCCAGTCACCCTGAACCCAAAGGTCAGGTGGGCAACTCTTTTACCTAGTAAGGCCTCCTTGTTTAAGTAACGCACAGCTAAATAAAATCTGTTTCCCTTAATTTACATTATCGGTTCTAGAGTAAATTCCGAAAACCGATGATTCAGACAATTTAAATATATAACTATTTTCGATATTTTTGGAGTTATTGGTTAAGAAATATTTCTATTTTATTTATTAGATCAGCAATATCCTGTGAAGATTCATTACTATCCTCTTCTGTCTTAGTTTTCAGTTTCTCATTCTCTATTGCTAATTGAAGAGCAGAATAAACGATAGCATCATCAAGTTGTTCATTTGTGTGATCAATTTGTTCGATCAGGCCCAGTATTTTTTTCTCTGCTTTTTTAAAAGGCACATAATCACTGTAAGGAATCATAAAAGAAAATTTCCTGTCATTTAAGAACAGCTCAACTCTTTGTTCATTCATCCCAGTGATTTCCCTCCATCCACATTAATATTTCTACCAGTCATATAAGTGTTCTTATTAATAAGATAATCAATTATTGAGACTATATCTTTTTCACATCCAATCCGTTTCATAGGTATGCTTTCAATTATTTTATTTTTTTTCTCATCCGATGGTTCATTTACATCCCATAAAATAGCTCCCGGACCAACTGAATTTACTAAAACATTTGGAGCTAACTCTTTCGCTAATGATTTTGTAAAGTTAAGTAGGCCAGCTTTTGCAGCAGTATAAATTGAATACTCTTTAAGCCCTTGTTCTGCATGTATATCAGTTAAGTTAACTATATGGCCATTATTTTTTACAAGTTCTTCTGAACATATTTTGGAAATAAATATCGGCTGATATAAATTAGAAGATGTGAGTTTAGTCCAATCTTCGTCAGTGCTTTCTGACAATTTTTTTGGATAAAAAGTAGATGCATTATTGATAAGGGCCTTCAGTCCATTAATCTTCTCTTCAAGTTTTTTATAGAACTCTGCTGAAGAATTTTTATCATCAAAGTCAGCTTGCAAGGTTTCACATGAATTTGCTCTGATGGAATTGAGATGCTTGCTTATTTCGTCAGCCGAAGCCTTAGATGATCTGTATTGAAAAATTATGTCCCAACCCTGTTCATGAAAGTGATTAACTAAAGCCTTACCAATTCTTTGAGCACCGCCTGTAATGAGTATTTTTCTATTCATGGTTTTCAATAATAGTTTTTAGTTTATTTATTTTAACAGTTTCAATATTTTCAGAAATTTGTTCTGCAAGTGCTCCAAAATTTAATTGTGTATATTCATTTATTATAGATGAACAATAATTTTTGATTTCCGGGAAAAAAACCAATATCTCAGAAACAAATTTATTGTTATTTTGAGAAAAATTTTTAAAAAATTTAAGCTTATAATTAATATCCTCATTTATATCAAATTCTGAAAATTGCTTCCAAAAAACAAGTCTTTTTGCAATTGACTCTGAGCTATTAAGTTTTTCTCCAAATTTAAAATTATTTAATTCTGATATTTGACACCATGCAATTTCTAGATTTTGGTCGAGCTCCTCTGGTAGAGCTTTTAAAGTATCAAACCATGGGCTACTTAAACCATGCTCGATAATAACTGTTAGATATCGAATTAGATTGTATTTGCTAGCTTTTATTGTTTCTTCCCAAACTCTTTCACGCGACAAATCTTTTAATTCATCTCCATCAGATATTTTTTTCAATGCCTTTTTAGTATCATCATGAATTTTAAAGTCATCGAGTTGTGCAGAGAATCTTGCTATTCTTAATGCTCTTAAAGGATCTTCATAGAAAGCATCTGAAACGTGTTTCAAAGTTTTATTTTTTAGATCAGCTTGACCGTTAAATGGATCTATTATTTTCCCATCTTCGTCTTCAGCTATTGCATTAATTGTTAAATCTCTTCGCATTAGGTCTTCTTCAAGCGTTATATCCGGTGTAAATAAAAAATCAAAGCCTTTGTACCCTTTTCCAGATTTCCTTTCAGTTCTAGCAAGTGCGTATTCTTCGTTTGTGATTGGGTGCAAAAAAACAGGAAAATTCTTTCCAACTTTCTTAAAACCTTTAGACAACATTTCTTCGACTGTTGAACCAATTACAACCCAGTCCTTATCCTTGCTATCAATCCCTAGCAATGAGTCTCTAACAGCACCACCAACTTTATAAATTTTCATTTAACCGAGTCTACAGTAATTATTGACTTATCATCTATATTAATTGCAGCCAATGACCCTCCCCAAACACATCCAAGATCAATTCCTTTAATTCTATTATGATTAGTTACTCCATTGAGTGCTGCCCAATGGCCAAAAATTATATTTTCTATGTCTTTTAAGCATCTATGCTCAAATGCAAACCATGGCTTAAATTTTTTTGAACCAGATTTTTTTAATTTTGTTTGAAGATCAAGTTTGTTTTTATCAGATATAAATCTCATGCGAGTGAATACATTTACAAGGTATCTTCTTCTATTTTTTTTGTTTGTTGATTTCGATATAGCCTTACTTCTGTCACTATACATGGTTGAAAAAAATTCTTCTGGGTCTTTCCTGAGATCATGCATGAGTTCATCATTTGATGCTTGAATGTCTATATCACTCCATGAAGGAAGAACACCAGCATGTACTACTAAGGTTTTTTTATTTTTGTATGACATAAGCTTTGCAAAAGAAAAGCCGAGGAAATGTTCTATGATCTCAATTTGTTTATTTTTACTTATTACTTTTTTTAGGGTGTCCTTTTTTCCATGCTTTCTCTGTCCAAGTAATATCGCCATAAGATGTAAGTCATGATTGCCATAAACACTCTGTATATTATTTTCTAAGACATAGTCGATCATTTTCTCTGACTCAGGCCCTCTATTTACTAGGTCTCCAACACAAAAGATTTTATTTTCTTTATTTGGATCAATAAGTTTTATAAGATTTCTAAATTCTTTATAGCAGCCCTGAATATCGCCAATTACGAATTTAGATTTCGTTTTCATAATATTTAAGTATTTCAAAATAATGATTTATCTCAAGATCTTCAGCTCTTGAGGTTTCATCAAACGAATAAACTTTCTCATCCAAGTTCATTTGCTTAAGAGCGTGTTTAATCTGCTTTCTTGGATTTTGAAAACATCTAGATAATATTTTTTTAAAGCTAGGATAAGAGTTATAAAATTCTTCATACTTTTTGTTTGGAGTTATCTTTATAAGTGTTGAAAAAACTTTCGGTTCTGGATCAAATGCTCCAGGAGGAATATCAAACAACTTTTCAATTTCTGTGAAAATTTTGCTCTGTATTGATATTTTTGTAGATTTATTTTCAGGCACAAATCTATTAGCCAGCTCTTTTTGAATTAAGAAAATACAACTTTCAAAATTAATATTAGATTCGATTATTTTTAGAATAATTTGTGAGGAAACATTGTAAGGAAGGTTTCCTACTATTATTGGGTTTAAAAATTTTAGTTCTTTCAAGTTGACACTAAGAAAGTCAGCGCATTTAACTTGGAAAGCTTTTTTTTCAAAATCTTTTGTGAGTTTTGTAGCAAATCTTTCATCTATTTCAAAAGCCAAAGTATCTTTTGCTTGTTCAACGATTAATTTTGTTAAAGCACCATCACCAGGGCCAATTTCTATGACTTCAGACTTACTGTTGATACCAGAACTTTTATATATTTTTTCTAAAAAAACAGCATCTTGTAAAAAATTTTGTCCTAAAGATTTTTTAAGTTTCATTTGATGCAATTGAAATTTTAAGTGCTTTAGCCATACTTTTGTAATTGGCGATTAACTTATCAGCAATTCCTTCTGCAGTTCCATGATCAACAGAAACTCTCATAAATGGTAATCCAAGAGTAATATTTACAGTATTTTCAAAATCAAGTGTTTTAAGAACTGGTAAAGCTTGATCGTGATACATTGAGAGAATGCCGTCATACTTTTCATGTGAAAATGCTGTATCAGCAGGGATTGGACCTATTGCATCATAACCATCACTTTTTAGTTCATTGATTGCAGGAATGATTTCATTCTGTTCTTCATTTCCAAAAGAACCAGACTCACCAGCATGTGGATTTAATCCTAAAACACCAATTTTTGGATTTTGTTTGCCATATATATTTTCTATTCCATGACACAGAAGTTTAAATTTTGTTTTAACTAATTCTTTTTTAATTAAATTAGGCACTTCTCTCAAAGCAACATGAGTAGTAGCAACACCTATGTTTAACTTGCCATTAGTTAACAGCATTAATACTTCACTAGATGAAAACCTCTCTTTCAAGAACTCAGTGTGACCCATAAAATTTTTAATATGGTCCTGAATAACACTTTTTTTGATTGGTCCAGTTACTAGATAGCCAGATTGTTCGTTCGCGGCATCACTTGCAATTTTTAAACAATCAATTACATACTTTGCATTATCTTTATTTGGTGAGCCTAAAACATAATCAGCACACCCATCAACATCTATCAAATTGATGTGATATTTAAGAGCTTCATTACCCTCGCTAATTATATTTATTGGAATCTCATTATTCATACGCGAAAGCATATTAGCTATTACTTTTCGAGAACAGACAACGATTATTGAATCTAATTTTGAATGTATGACATTATCTTTTAGTGACTTTATAAATACTTCTGGACCTATTCCGGCAGGGTCGCCTAGAGATACAAAAACTGGCACGCTTATCAAATTATTTAATTTCTATAAAAGCTTCTGCTTTTAACTCTTGAAGGTCAGATTCTAGCTCTTCATCAAATTTTCTATTAAAAAGATATGAAAAAGCCCTGTCTTCAACTCTTTCATTTGTTTTGTCTTCAACTCTTGTTCCCAATACCTCAAGTATGTGCCACCCAAATTGACTTAAAAAAGGCTCGGTTATTACATTTAAATCAGATTTCATCATTTGTCTTTCAAATTCTGGATCATATACACCTTCACCAGCCCAACCAAGATTACCGCCTTCTTGCTTAGACCCCGGATCATCAGAATATATAGATGCGAGTTCATCAAAACTTTCACCGTCTAGTATTCTTTTTCTCAATTCTGTAATGAGTTCTTCACTGGCTTCGTCAGGCCTAATTCGATTAGGAATCAGTAATATATGTCTTACATCCCATTGTTTTTCAAAAGTTACAGTATTTCCTCTTTTGTCTTCAAGATAAAGTATATGATCACCAGCACCACTTCTAATTGGCATAGCTAGCTCCCCAATCTTCATTTCTTTCAAAGTATCTGTGAAAAGATCTGGGAATCCAGGAAGCTTTCTCCATCCAAGATCACCAGCACCTTCTGAGAACTCTGTTATGTAGTTGTCTATATTTTTCCCTTCTGCTAAACCATTTAAAACTTCTTCATAAACATCATCTGAATTTTTTTCTGAGCTAGTTCTTATTAAGATTTGTCTTACTTTTAGTTCAGGACCCAATTGGTTCTGAGCTTCTTCAGTATTTAGAAAATTATCTAATTCTTCTCTGCTTATAGAGATTTTGTTTTGTATTCTTCCCTGTTGAACCCGATTGATTTTAAGATTTTTTCTGATTTCTTCTCTGAGATCTGAATATGAATCACCTCTATCTTCAACAACTTTGATAAATTCTTCGATGTCGAGATTATTTTGTTGAGCAAGTCTTTTAACTGTTACATTGAGCTCTTCATCACTTATCTTTATACCGACTTTATCTGCAATTTGTAGTTGGATCTCAGCGATGATTAGATCGTCAACGATGGTTTCTCGCAGTTCTTCATCTGAAGGGATTCTATCTCCATTAAGTGTCGCGTTTTTTTTGAATTCAGACATTCTTTGTAAAATATCTGATTCCAAAACTACACCGTCATTTACAATTACCGCAACCCTGTCCAATTCTTGCGACATTATGCTCAAAGGCAAAAGAAAAAGTACCAAGTATCTAATTAAATAAACCATTATTAATAATATTATCTATTGGAGTGAGTATATTTGTAAGTCCTACTAACTCAAATTCAAAGCTAAGGTTATTTTTTACTTTAGGATTAGTCAAATTTACAAGATCAAAATAAGTTGTTTCAGCATAATTTGGGTCAATAAAAGGAAAAAATCGTGCTCTTTCAGCACTCAATCTCAGTCTTAGACAATCATATTCCCATTCAATACCAAGAATATTTTCATTAACAGTATCTTTATCTCTTGAATATTGGGCTCTTGAAAATACTTTAAATTTTTGAAAATCCTTTTTAAATTTAAGCATGTAATTATCAATTGGTTTCAATGGATAGCTTGAAGGTATTAGGTTATTTTTTTGAAAAGAAAAAAATGTAGAATCATTTTTGAAACTTACACCAGCCATAAGAGCTAGAAAATCGCTCTTTTCATAACTATAGTTACCTTTCGCAAAAAAATTAAAATTTGAATTTTTAGTTGTCAAAGAAAAGAAAATTGGATCTTTGTCATAAAATTTCTTAAAGATCATACTCTCATTGGCAAAGTTATACTTTTCATAAAGATTTGTAGATATCGAAAAATTCATTCCATCAGTCATCCAATTTTTTGAAATGAAAAGCTTTCTGGAATTTGCTGTTCTATCTTTTCCTACCCATGGCATAAGAGACATATTAGATTCAGGAGAGGGGTTTAAGGGGTATGAATCTAGTATTGGTAGATCTTTTTCATCTTCAAATGTTGACCAAATAACACCAATTTTTAAGCTGTTGTCCTGTAATAGGGAAAACATTTGTCTCGTTGAAAAATTTGTAGATGTTCTTTCACGATTTTGATCCAAGACAATGTCTTCTTTTTTTATGAATTCATATTCTCTGTGACTAATCAAATATTGGCTTGAATAAGTTGCTGAATTAAATTTTATATTCCTATTTACATAAATATCCCTGGATACTCTTTCTGCCTCTTGTACCACTTCATAGGGCATCATTAGTTCAAAAGGCGAGTTATTCTCAAATTTTGCAAACTCAGTATTAACATCAATGCCCCAATTGCCAAATACAAAGTATCTTTCGTAAAGAATATAATCTTTTGAGTGAGAAACAGGCCGCAATGCACCAATATTTACAAAGTTATCTGCAAAAATAGATAAATTTCTATTGTCTTTCAAAACTGAAATACCTATTGATTGTTTTAAATCCAGGCTTCTTCTATTTATATCTAGATATTTGTAACCATAATTTTGTATAAGTGAATTACCACTAAGGTCTGAATAATCGAGGGTTAAAGATACTGATTCATTTAGATTTATTATGGAATCAATGTCATACACCCATGAACTATTTTCGTCATCCAGAGCAAGGCTTTTAAAGTTGAAATTATTCAGACCATCATCAAATCCAAAATCCATAGAAAGGCCAAAAGATGAATTTGTGTAAATAGGCTCTATAGTGAAGACCGAATTTTCAGTTTTTGTTTTAAATTTATAACTTATATCTAAATTTGAATCAGTAACTCCAAGATTTGGAATATTAAAATTATCTTCTTCATTAATGCTTACTTCGCCTAACCAGAATATTGGTAGGCCAAAAATACGAAGTTTTGTATTTTTAATTGTAAGACTTTCACCATTCAGCTCAGCTTGTTCAGCAGTTAAATCCCAAACAGAACTATTTTTACATGAGGTAACCTTAACTTTTTCAAGCTCGAGCAAATCATCTGTGCTTACTGCTCTCTCAAAACTTAGATCAATTGAATCTGTAACTGATAATTCTCCCTGATTTATTTCAAAATTTGCTTTACTGTCGCCTTCATGACACTCAGGCTTTGCGAAAAATGAACAAAGAAAGAGAAATAACAAAAACAGATTATTAACTTTTGGCATATCCTTGTATTATAGGACTTATACAAATAAAAAAAGTTTTATGAGCCTTAAAGATAAAGTAATTTTCATGACAGGGGGCAGCAGAGGCATTGGCTTGGCTATTGCCTTAAAAGCCGCAAAAGATGGTGCAAATGTTGCAATTGCTGCTAAAACAGTTGAGCCACACCCAAAGCTTGAAGGAACAATTTTTACAGCTGCAGAAGAAATAGAAAAAGCTGGAGGCAGAGCATTGCCAGTTCAATGTGACATTCGGTTTGAAGAGAGTGTAAATGAAGCAGTTAAAAAGACAGTTGAAGCATTTGGTGGAATAGATATATGTATTAACAATGCATCAGCAATAAGCCTAACACCAACTCTTCAAACAGATATGAAAAGATATGATCTAATGCATAGCATTAATGGAAGAGGTACATTTCTTACAAGCAAGATATGTATTCCTCATCTGCTTAATTCTTCTAATCCACACATTATAAATCTAGCTCCACCACTTGATATGAATCCAGTTTGGTTTCAAGGCTCATTAGCATACACCATGGCTAAATATAATATGAGCATGTGTGTCTTAGGTATGGCCGCAGAATATCAAGGTCAAATAGGGGTAAACGCACTTTGGCCAAGAACAGCAATTAAAACAGCAGCAGTAGCAAATGTTCTAGGTGGCACGGAAATGTATGAAAAGTCGAGGAATCCAGAAATTATGGCAGATGCAGCTTACATAATAATGAATAAAGACCATAAAAGTTTTACTGGAAACTTTTTAATTGATGATAGCCTTTTGGCTGAAAATGGTGAAACTGACTTTAAACAATATGCAGATTTTCCTTTTGATGAATTAATGCCAGATTTCTTTGTGCCTGCAGAAGGCTATCCTGTTCCAAAAATAGTCAAAGAGAGTTGAAGAACATAGCTGAAGCATCTGAGTGGCTAAGCAGCATAATAGGCACAAAAAATTTCAATATCGAACCATTAAGAAAAGAAGCAAGTCAAAGAGCATATTTTAGAGTCAGATCAGAGAAAAATTCATTTGTATTGTGTGATAATTTCGATGAAAAAGAAGTGCCGGCAAAATATTTATATGCCACAAAAATCCTTCAAAAAAACTCAGTAAATGTACCAGAAATACTAGGTTTTTCAGAATCTTTGCGTTTTATTTTATTAGAGGACCTTGGTGACCAAACGTTAGATATAAATAAATCACAATCACATGAGAAGGTCCTAAATGAAGCCTTGATACAATTAAGCCTAATTAAATTTTCAGAACAAGATGTTCTTAAATCATTCTCAGAAAATGATCTTTTAGCACAAACAAAAAAATTCATTACTTTTTGCAATGAACAAAATTTAGACGAAGAAGATATAAATTTAATTAACAACCTAAGAGAAGATTTAGTGCAAAACCTCATGGGTCAACAATTTGTTCCTACTCACAATGATTTTGAAAGAAGAAACTTAATTTATCACAACGAGGAGATATATGTTATTGATTTTCAGGATCTAAATATAGCTCCCATAGGTATAGATTTGGCTTCAATACTATTCGAACATAATTTCAATTACGAAGATGAAACTATTTCAAAATTATTAAGTAAACATATAAATTCAAACGGCTTTCAAATAAGTATTGATGAATTAAAGCGCCATATTATGCAAGCTCTTGCTCATCGTTCGATGAGAATCGTCGGAACTTTTAATGAATATTTTAAAAAAGGTATTGCTTTAAATAGACAGAAGGATATAAAAAATTTTTTACAAAGAATTATCTTGAGTCTGGAGTACCTTGATAAGAATAATTCAGCAATAATAATAAAAAAGATTTTATGAAAGCCATGATTCTAGCTGCAGGTTTTGGGAAAAGGCTTGGAGATATTACAGAGAATAAACCAAAACCGCTTGTACAAGTACAGGGCAAGTGTCTGATTGATCACCACATAGAGAAACTCCTTTTTGCAAAGATCAAACAAATCACAATTAATACTCATTATCTAGCTGAGCAAATAGCAAACCATGTCACAAGCAAATATTCTGATTCAGCAGACATTTCAATTGTTTATGAGAAAGAAATTCTTGGCACAGGAGGAGGGATCTTAAATGCAACAAAAAATTTTGGTTCAGAAGATTTTGTTGTTATTAATTCAGATATTTACTCAGATTATGACTATTCAAAATTTAAAAATAAATCTTCAACGAAAGTATTTGTTGTTCCAAATGACAATAACTCAGGTGATTTCACCGTTAAGGATGGAACAGTAATGCTTGGTGAGAAAAAAGATTTTACTTGGACAGGATTCAGCGTAATTAATAGAGATATTATTATGAGCTGCCAAAAAGAAAAATTTCATTACTGGGAAGATTGTTTAAAAATTCATGCAGCCAGTAATATGCTTGAAGCAGAAATACTTAATATAAATTGGTATGATGTTGGAAGCATTGATGTCCTGAATTATTTAAATAAAGAATCGTGAGTAAAATTATTGCCCCTTCCATTTTATCAGCAGATTTTTCTAGGTTGGGTGAAGAGGTCAGAGCAGTATTGGATGCTGGTGCTGATTGGGTTCATTTTGATGTCATGGACAATCATTATGTTCCAAACCTCACAATAGGACCTATGGTATGCAAGTCCCTTAGAAACTATGGAATTGATGAATTTATTGATGTCCATTTAATGGTTAAACCTGTTGATCCTTTGATAAAAATGTTCATTGATTCAGGAGCTGACCTAATTTCATTCCATCCTGAAGCAACGGATGATTTGGATGCAACATTAAAACTGATTAAAGATTCAGGCTGTAAGGCTGGCATAGCAGTTAATCCAGAAGAAGACATTTCAATTGCAAAAAAGTATATAGAAGATATTGATCTTGTTTTACTTATGTCTGTAAATCCAGGATTTGGTGGTCAAAAATTTATTGAACCAGTCTTGGAGAAAATAAAAATGATGAGAAGCTTCATTGATCAGTCAAAAAATAATGTCCATCTAGAAGTAGATGGTGGCATAAATGTTGATAATATTAATGAGGTTTGCGTAGCTGGAGCTGATACGTTTGTCTTGGGCTCAGCAATTTTTAATACAGATGATTACTCGGATACTATTTCTGCTCTTCGCAACAATATCGCTTGAAGCAGACGTTAAAAAAATTGAAGCAATTATTGCTAATCAAAAGGTTTATCTTTCAGTAGCAGATACACAATCACTGAGAAAAAAAGGCTTAATGGGTATAAAAGAACTTGAGGCTGATAGCGGTATGATCTTTCTCTGGCCAAATGCCTCAAAGAAATGCATGTGGATGAAAGATACTTTAATTGATTTATCAGTAGCCTTTATTACAAATGATAAAAAAATTACTGAAATTAAAAATCTTCAAGCTGGGAATCTAGAATCTGTGTGTTCTAGCGACAGGAATGTAATAGCTGCTATTGAAATGAATAAAGATTGGTTCAAGGAAAATAAAGTTTTTCGAGGATCAGCTGTAAGGTTTCTTTAGAAATACCTGCTTAGCGTAGTCATTATCTTTGACGTAGCTGTCATCATGCCCTTGACTGGAGGAGGCAGCTCTTGGCTTCCGTGATCTTTAGCTTCTTGACCATGGATTTCTTCCTCTTCAAGCATCTTTTGTAGAATTTCTCTACTTTTTGTATCTTTAGGCGACATTTCTTTCAAATGTCTTTTGAGATGTTCAACAACTTGTTTTTCAGTTTCCTCAACAAACCCAAGACTTGTAGCATCACCAATTAAAGCAGCTACTGAACCTAACGTAAAAGAGCCAGCATAATATAAAGGATCCATAAGAGATTTTTTTCCGCCCAGCTCGTCTAATCTTTTGCTACACCACTCAAGGTGAGCAAACTCTTCATCACCTGCTTTTATTAAATGTTTTTTTACTTCAGGAGTATTTGAAAAAAAAGCCTGGCCCCTATACAGCGCCTGAGCAGACACCTCACCAGAAGCATTTACTCGCATTAAAGATATAGATTTTTGTCTTTCTTCATCTGTAAGTGTTTCGTCCAATTTACCTTTGTTGGAGTATGTGATTGTTTTTAAAAAATGATTTAATTCAGTTGCAATTTTATCTCTAAGATTCATAAATTTTTCCTATATCACTTCTATATATAGTGCCATCAAAATTGATTTCATCAATGATTTTATAAATGTAGTTTGAGCATTTTTCTAGGCTTTCAGCTTGATAATTAACTGAAAATACTCGCCCTCCCGAAGTTTGTAATTTGCCATCGACTAATTTTGTTCCAGCATGAAAAACTTTGAGGCTCTCAAAACTAGGCAGTCTGATTGGTTTATCAATTTCGTACTTTCCTGGATAACCATTTGAAGCAATAACAACACCCATTGCAGCTCCTTTTTTCCATTCGAGTTCTACTGGGTCATTGTTTAAAGCTTGTAGAATATTCTTCAATAAATCTGATTCCATCTGCATCATTAAGCACTGAGTTTCTGGATCACCTAGACGACAATTAAATTCTAAAACTTTTGGTTCATTATTTTTTACCATCAAGCCAAAATACATAAAGCCATAATAATTTATACCCATTTTTCTTAACCCATCAATTGTGGGCTGCACAACTTTTTCTGAGATTTTATTTTTTAAAGCATTATTCATGAAAGGCGAGGGTGATATACAACCCATACCACCTGTATTTGGTCCTTTGTTTCCTAACTTTAGTGGCTTGTAATCAACACTTGTCTCAAATGGATAAAAATTATCTGGAGTAAGAATTCCCATAAAACTAAGCTCAGTTCCAAATAAGCATTCCTCAATTAAAATATTATTTCCAGCATCACCAAAGATTGAATTATTCATAACTTCATCAACCCACTCCACAGCTTCTTTTTGATTTGTCGCAACTAAAACACCTTTTCCTGCTGCTAGTCCATCAGCTTTAAGAACGATAGGAAAACTTGCACTCTGTAGATATTCTTTTGCTATGCTGCTGGAGGAAAAAAATTCTGCCTCCCCAGTAGGTATGGAATTTTCGAAAAGAAATTTTTTTGAGAAAATCTTTGAGCCCTCTAACATTGCTCCTTCAGAAGTTGGACCAAACACTTTTACATTCTCTTTGTTTAGATAATTAGTAAGGCCGCCAACGAGAGGATCTTCGGGACCAATTACAACGAGATCAATATTTTTTTCAGTAATAACTTTTTTGATATTTTCAAAATCATTCGATCCTATATTCAGATTTTCACATTTGTATTCAGTTTCAGTGCCGCCATTGCCAGGTGCAATAAAAACTTTCTTGGTTAATTCAGATTGACTTAATTTCCATGCAATTGCATGCTCTCTGCCTCCTTGACCAACTACTAAAATATTCATCAGTGTTTAAAATGCCTTACGCCCGTTAATGCCATTGTTAATTTATGTTCGTTTGCAGCACTTATAACCTCATTATCTTTAACAGAACCGCCTGGCTGAATGATATGTTTTGCTCCCTTCTCAGCAGCTAGATCAATATTGTCTCTGAAAGGGAAAAATGCATCAGAAGCTAATACGCAATCTTCTACATTGAGACCTTCTTCTTCTGCTTTCATAAAAGCAATCTTTGTGCTTACTACTCTGCTCATTTGGCCTGCTCCTATTCCTAGTGTCATTTTATTTTTAGCCAACACAATGGCGTTTGACTTCACATGTTTTGCAACTTTCATAGCAAAGATCAAATCTTCTTTTTCACTATCTTTAGGCATATTATTTGTAACTACATCTAACTTTATTTCGTTTAAATCATAAATATCTGTAGATTGCATAAGACCAACCCCATACAGATGCTTGCTCTCATGAACATCAATTGGAACATTTCTTGAACGCAAGACTCTTATGTTGGGTTTGCTTTTTAGCATTTCCAAAGCTTTGGTCGAATAGTTGGGAGCTATTAATACCTCAATAAATTGGTTGTTAAGCATTTCTTCAACAGTGCTTTCATCTAGTTCTATATTTGAAGCAATTACCCCCCCAAAAGCAGAAGTAGGATCAGTTTTAAATGCTTTCCTATAGGCTTCGAGTATTTTTTCGTCAGAGGCTACACCACATGGATTTGTATGTTTAACTATACAAATTGAAGGCTCTTCAAACTCAGAAACACACGCCCAAGATGCAATTGAATCAGCAACATTGTTATAAGATATTTCCTTGCCTTGTAATGGGTTTAGAAAATCAATTGGCGCTTCATCATCAGTTAAAAGTTTTGCTTCTTGATGTGGGTTTTCACCATATCTGAGTTCTTTGGTTATTAATTGTTTATTATGGGCAGAGAGCCATTCTGCAATTGTTAAATCGTACTCATGTGTTTGACTAAACACATAACCTGCATATTCTTTTGATTGCTCTAAGCTAACAGAATCAACTTTTAAACCGTCATATTGTTCAGGGCTACATAAAACAACCGTATGTTGAAAATTTTTTGCTGCTGCTCTTAACATCGCAGGACCTCCAATATCGATTTTTTCAATTATTTCTTGATCGCTACTATTTTTCGCAACTTCTTCAGAGAATGGATAAAGATTCACAACAACTAAATCAATTTTTTTTGCCCCTAGCATTTTGAGTTCAACACTATCCTTCTGGCCCCTAGCCAAAATTCCTGCATGTATCTTTGGGTGAAGAGTCTTTACTCTTCCATCAAAGACTTCTGGGGAAGCTGTATAATCTGATACTTCTGTGACATCAAATCCGTTTTCTTTAAGATATTTTGCTGTGCCACCTGAGGAGATTATTTCTACATTGTTAGAGGCTAGTTTTTCTGCGAGGTCAAGGATGCCAGTTTTATCAAAAACACTTATCAGGGCAGTTTTTATCTTAATCATTAAAGCAGCCCATATTTAGCCATTTTTTTCCTAAGTGTGCCTCTATTTAGGCCTAAGATCTTGCTTGCTTCAGATTGATTACCTTTGCATTTCTTTAACACTACTTCTAAAAGTGGTGGTTCGATTTGGCTAATGGTTAAATTATAAAGCTCAATTGGATTCTCCCCATCAAGGTTTCGATAATACCTTTTAATTGCTCTTTTTACTTCGCCCCTTAGGCTGCGTTTGTTGGTATTAAACTTGGTAGACATCTAAATGATATAATTGCTTTTCAAAATGAAAATAGCTTCAATTTTTCTCAAAAAAAAACTAGATAAAAATATTGATCATTTTTTAGACAATAGTCAATTACATTACTTGAAAAACGTATTGAAAGTTAGGGAGGATGAACAAGTAAATATTTTCAATGGTGAAGGTTCAAAATATCTTGCAAAGTTTGATGGAATTAAATCTCTAAAAGTTTTTGATATTGAAAAAAGGAATAAAGTCTTTGTAAGTTCAATTCTTGTTCCAGTACTGAAGAAAAATCCATTCGAATATTTGCTACAGAAATCAGTTGAAATAGGGGTAAATAAAATTTTTTGTTACATATCAGAGAAAAACAAAGAAAAATATTCATTTGGTTCGGAGCTAAAAAAAATCGAAAGGTATAGAGAAATTATTAAATCTGCCTTTTTGCAGTCAGAGAATTTTCATTTACCACAGATTGACATTTATGAGTCTATTTTTCATTTTGATTTTTCAAAATTTCAAAAAATTGTAGTGTTGGATCAAGAAGCTCATGAATCTCTGCAGCCAGGTTTGGATGCTGAATTAATAATTTCTGGTGGAGAATTTGGTTTTGATCAAAATGAGAGAGATATTATTGGGAAAAATAAGGTAAATTATCTTAACTTAGGTGAAAATATATTAAGAGCTGAAACTGCACCAGTTGCCGCCCTCTCAAGGATAAACATTTAAATATGAAAATTGGTTTTATTATTAATGATTTACATTCGATGAATCTTGAAAAAGATACATCTGTTTACCTTATGAGAGAAGCACAAAATCGGGGAAATGAGATTTATGCTTTTGATGCACTTGATGTAACGCATAAAAATAATTCTCTATATGCTAACTGTAAAAAAATTCTGTTTAACAATGCAAATGACCTCACTTTCACAGTAAGTGCAAAAATATCTTTAGAAGTAAAAGATTTTTCATTCGTAATAAATAGATTAAACCCACCTTTTAACAAAGAATATTTATATTTAACACAGTTGCTTGAAATATCTGGTGTTGACTGTATCAATCCGGCTAAAGCATTAAGAGAGAATAACGAAAAACTTATAATACTTAATTTCCCAGAACTTATTCCCTATACAAAGGTTACCAACTCACTAGAAGAAATTGAGGACGTTCTTAACCAAGAAAAGATTGAAAAAATTGTAATAAAGCCTCTTGATGGTATGGGGGGGAAATCAATATTTTTTATTTCTAAGGGCGATAAAAATTTAAATGTCATTTGGGAAACAATAAGCCAGAGAGGGAAAAAGCATTTTGTTGTACAAGAGTATATAGAAGAAGCAAAGCTCGGTGATAATAGGCTTTCATTTATAAACTATGAGCTTCTTCCAAAAAAAGTAGTGAGAATGCCGTCAGATAAAGATTTCAGAGGGAATCTTGCGGCCGGAGCTAAGTCTAAGATTGAATCTGTGACTGAAGATGACATTAAGTTAGGTGAAGCAATAATTCCTTATCTCAAGGAAAATAATATTTATTTTGCTGGTGCAGATCTTTTGGGTGGAAAGCTTTCAGAAATTAACCTCACTTCACCAACATGTCTTCAAGAAATCCATAAAAATTCGGATCTAGATCCCGCAAAAATATTTTGGGACAATTTAAGAAAGAGTTGAGTTATAACTATTGAAGAAAGAAGCAAAAGTAGTTTTAAGCATAGATTTTGGAACACAAAAAATTGGCTTATGTATTGCTGAAACTTTTACTGGCCAAACAAAACCTTTAAAGATTATAAAAAACGATGAGAAACTTTTGGATAATATCAAAAAAATCATTGGTGAATGGCAACCAGACCTCTACTTAATTGGGAGCCCGCCAAACCCTAGTGCTAGTTTTTCAAAAAACTTATCACAATTTAAAATAGATTTTGAGGAGATATTCCAAGAAAAATTATTAGTTGTAGATGAAGACTATACATCACAAGCAGTTGATCATAAGAAACCTTCTGAAATGAAAGATTCTTTATCTGCTGAAATAATTTTTCAAGATTGGTTTAATAAAAATTATGGCTGAATCAATACCAAGGGATTTTATCGATAGACTTGTCGAAGACTCTGACGTAGTTGCTGTCTTGAGCCACTATCTAAATCTAACAAAAAAGGGGAATAATTTTACATGTTGTTGTCCCTTCCACGATGAGAAAACACCTTCGTTTGTTGTTAGTCCTCAAAAATCAATTTATCACTGCTTTGGTTGCGGTAAAGGCGGCAATGTAATCACATTCATTAAAGATTACGAGGGGTTAAATTTTGTCGAAGCAGTAGAGAAGTTAGCAGAACTAAATAATGTTACTGTGCCTAAAACATCTTCAGGTTTCCGAAATGATCATAGCAAGTCAATTGAAATTAATCAGATTGTTTCTGAACATTATTATGAAGAACTTTCAAATAAATCATCAGAACACATTGTTTCTTACTTAAAAGGAAGAGGCATAAGCGGTAAGACAGCTAAACATTTCAAACTTGGTTTTGCTGATTTCAATCAAAATGATCTTCTTGCCAAATTGCAAAAAAGATTTGATGAAAAAGACATTTTAGATAGCGGTTGTTTTCTTAAAAATGAAAAAGGAATATATCCTTTTTTCAGGAAACGCTTAATATTCCCAATACTTAATTCTGCAGGCAAAAATATAGGTTTTGGTGGAAGAGTCATTGATGATGCTATGCCAAAGTACCTCAATTCAAAAGACAGCAAATTTTTTAATAAAGCTAGAGAGCTATATGGGTATAGTGAAGCAAAAAAGGATCATAAAAATGATTATTTTGTTGTAACTGAAGGTTACATGGATGTAGTTATGTTGCATGAATATGGAATAACTAATGCGGTGGCATCCTTAGGCACAGCATTTTCTCAAAATCATTTAAATTTATTATTCAAAACAAAAAGAAAAGTTATATTTTGTTTTGACTCAGATGAAGCGGGATTAGCTGCGGCATGGAGAGCACTGCAAATATCTTTAAAAAATGTTTTTGATGACAAGACTGTAAGATTTCTTTTCCTTCCTGAAGGCTATGATCCAGATTCTTTTGTGAAAGAAAAGGGTGCAAACGAATTTTTAAAGAAAATTGATAGAGCAATGGTGATCGAAACATTTGTTTTTCAATTTCTTAAAAGAGGGAGAAATTTGGATTCACCTGAAGATATAAGACAAATTATTTTTGAGCTTAAAAAGCTTCTACCCACAGTAAAATCTGAAACTCTGAGGGAGACACTTCTCCTCAAGTTTTCAAAGGAACTTGAAATTAGCAAAGACCTACTCATCAAAGCTGATGACTCACAAAAAAAACCTATCAAAAAGCCTGTAATTGAGAAAACAAATAATACTTTTGAAAAAGAGTCATTATTGATTGTCTATCTCATGGAAACATTTATGACTTCCGTAATCGAATCTGCAAAAGAATTTAATTCTTTCCTTCAAAGATCTTCAGTTGAAGAGTTAAAAGAACTCAGAGAAGTAATTGATAGCATGTTAAATAATCAAAAAAATCATAAAGAAATGCCATTCTATGCAAAAGCAATGATGATAAATTTTGAATTAACAGCTGAAGAGGCGATAAATGAATTCAATAGAGCTTCAGATGCTATTCGCCTCCAAAATGATGAGACATTTATAGAATTTCTCAAAAATCTTGTAAAAACTGACGAATTAACAGCTGAAAGAAAAGAAAATCTGCAAAAATTGCTTAATTTAAGAGATAATATCTCAACTCAGGAAGAGGAACTAATCCGAAATCTCAACAAATAGTTGAATTTTGGATTTTCACAAACATATAGAAATCATGTCAGATAAACCTAGCTCAACACCCCAAGTCAGCCCTGCTAATGATATTGCCCAACTAATTCAGCTAGGTAGAGATCAGGGCTATCTTACACATGCAGATATTACTGACACTTTACCTGATGGATCAACTGATGCTGATAACTTTGAGGAAATTACTCAAGTTCTCAGGGATATGGGTATAAAAGTCTTTGAGGACACACCTGACGAAGATGAATTAATGTTGGGCGAAGATGAAGATACCGATGAATTAGCCGCAGAAGATGCTGTAGCAGCTCTATCTCAAACAGAAATTGAATCAGGCAGAACAACTGATCCTGTTCGTATGTATATGAGGGAAATGGGAAGTGTTGATCTGTTGACCAAAACAGGTGAAATTGGCATTGCAAAGAGAATTGAAGCAGCAATGAAAGAAGTTTTGTCTTTATGTGCTGAGTACCCCCTCTGCATTGAATATGTTCTTGATTTCTTTAACAGAATTAAAATTGGCGAGAAAAAAACACAAGATTTAATATCTGGCTTTATGCTTGATGAACCAGAAGAAGAAATTGTAGAGCAAGAGTTCGAAAATACAGAAGATAAACAAGTTGAAGAAAGCGAAGAAGAAGAAGCTAATGTTATTTCTTTTGAAGAGTGCGAAGCAAAAATTAAAATTATAAAAAGAGAATATAACAAATATCTCAAATCATTAAGTAATGACAAGCTAGATGAAAAAGGTCAGAAAGCGCTAGATAAGTTAAAAGCAGAATTTCAAAATATTAAGTTTAATTCCAAAGTTTTTGATACATTGGTTCAAATACCAGCAGAGAAAAAATCCTTAGTTGGCGGTTTCGAGAGAGAGCTAAAAAAACTTCTTGTTAAGTCAATTGGAGTACCAAATAAAGAAGCTAGAGTATTGATCGATGAAAACCTTATAAATATTCGACTACTGACAAAATTATCAAAAGACAAAAGGTTCAAGAAAAAAGCAATTGATGAGGTCAAACCAACATTCATTAGAATTCAAAAAGACCTAATAAAAATAGATGAAAACAATTTGATGCCAGTAACACAGATTATTTCTTTAAATAAAAGAATTAATAAAGCTTATAGAGGCCTTTTAAGAGCTAAAAAAGAAATGATTGAGGCAAACTTAAGATTGGTAATTTCTATCGCTAAAAAATATACGAATAGAGGTTTACAATTTTTAGATTTGATTCAAGAGGGAAATATTGGACTTATGAAAGCAGTTGATAAGTTTGAATATAGGAGAGGCTATAAATTCTCAACTTATGCTACGTGGTGGATAAGACAAGCTATTACCAGATCTATTGCTGATCAAGCTAGAACAATCAGGATCCCAGTCCATATGATTGAAACAATAAATAAATTGAATCGCCTATCACGTCAAATGATGCAAGAAATAGGAAGAGAACCAACTCCAGAAGAAATGTCAAAAAGGCTTGATATTCCAGAAGATAAAATGCGCAAGGTTATGAAAATTGCGAAAGAGCCTATCTCAATGGAGACTCCAATTGGTGACGATGAGGATTCTAACTTGGGTGATTTCCTCGAAGACTCTTCAATCAATTCGCCTATTGATGATGCATCAATTCGAGGTCTTAAAGATGCGACAGATGAAATACTTGCTTCATTAACTGCTAGAGAAGCAAAAGTTTTACGAATGAGATTTGGTATTGGTATGAATAATGACCATACACTTGAAGAAGTAGGCAAACAGTTTGATGTAACAAGAGAGAGAATCAGACAGATCGAAGCTAAGGCACTCAGAAAGCTAAGACATCCAACTAGATCTGATGTCTTGAAGAGTTTCTTGCACGAATAAATCCTTTTTAAAAATTCAAAAAAGTTATAGACTACATTTTCTGGCGGGCCTGTAGCTCAGTTGGTTAGAGCAGTGGACTCATAATCCATTGGTCGGAGGTTC
Organism: uncultured Gammaproteobacteria bacterium; assembly: GCA_913052565.1. Taxonomy (GTDB): domain Bacteria; phylum Pseudomonadota; class Gammaproteobacteria; order Magnimaribacterales; family TMED112; genus TMED112. The sequence continues at coordinate 75,608 of CAJXFH010000002.1, forward strand.
GAGTCCTCCCGGGCCCACCACTTTTTAATTTATCTCACTTCGTTTTATATTTTTCGAACCAAGCAAGTATATGATCAACTTTTGTGATTAAGTTTGATGGCCTGCTTGCAATTCCATGAGAAGTATTAGGAATTCGTATCATTGCACTATCAATTTCTCTAAGCCTTAATGCCTGATAAAATTGTTCTGTTTCAGATATTGGGGTTCTTCTATCTTGTTCACCAGTTATAAGCATAGTTGGAGTAGTTACGTTACCAACTAATGATAATGGAGATCGTTCCCAATAATGCTCAAGGTGTTCCCATGGAGGTCCTGGAAACTGATGATAAATTTGTCCCACCATCGAATCAGCAGTCAATGGTTTACTTAACCAGTTAATTACTGGCTTTGAAGACACAGCAGCATTAAATCTATCAGTAAGACCTACTGCATATGCTGTTGCTATTCCCCCAGCACTTCCTCCAGCAATAAATAGATTTCTTTCATCAACCATGCCTTTATTAATAAGTGCATCAATGCCTGACATATGGTCAGCAAAATCCTCCGGGCTTGAGTACTTATATTGAAGTAAAAGAGCAAAGTCTTCTCCGTAAGAAGAGCTGCCTCTATAGTTATCGTAAAAAACAATGTATCCAGCAGAAGCCATTATCTGCAGTTCAGCTGAGAAGTGAGGACCATAAGCAAGATGAGGTCCTCCATGAATTTCTAAGATTAAAGGGTATTTCTTACTTGGATCAAAATCAGGGGGCGTAATATACCAGCCCTGGATTTCTTGATTGTCAAAAGAAGATTTATAAGTGATTTCATTAACTTTGCCTAAGTTACGATGGCCAAGAATATCTTCATTCAACTGTGTTAGAACTCTAGTTTTTCTATTCTCAACAATAGCTATGTCAGCAGGTCTGTCAGTCTTTCCATATGTGAATGCAATAGTCCCATTACTTGTATGAAAGTCTCCTGATATGTAGGGCCTTCCAATTGTGGTGCCTCCAACATTGCCTGCAATATCAGTTAAATTTCCAATTAAATCGATTTGTCTAAGTTTTCTTTCACCTCTTTGATCAAAAGCAAAATAGATCGATGCATTATCTTCGGACCAATAAAGACTATCAGCATCATCATCTAAGTCATTAGATATAATCTGAATTTTTTTAGTATCCAGATTCATCACAGCAATCCTGCTTGGGGTATAGGCAAGTGGACGTCTTTCTTTTACATAAAAGGCCATCATTTGCCCATTAGGAGATATAGCTGGTGATCTTTCTTCACCCACTTGGTCTGTAATTTGGGTTAGCTTTTTATCTGATACATCAATTTTGTAAATATCAGCTTCACCACTAATTAGTTCCCAGTTTGGTGATCTATGGGCAGAAAAGTAGATGCTATTACTATCTCCTGACCATGAAATAGCACCATAGTGATTGAAATTACCGCTTGTTAATTGTCGAGCAGAACCCCCATCAGCAGGTACGACAAATATATGTCGATAAGATGGCTCAACAATACCTCGACCGTCGTATTGGTATCTGGTAGTTGTCACTACAATCGGCTCCTTTGCCCATGAAGCCCCTTTTGGTTTATCTCTTTGTTCTACAAATGAAACATTTTCTCCTTTTACATTCATTGTGAATGCCAACCATTTTCCATCAGGTGACCATGAAAGACTTGAAGGTGATTCTTGTAGTTGTGTTATGACCGTTGTTTCACCTGTGTCCACCCAATGCATATGAATTTGTGTAGAACCAGAACCATTAGAGACAAAAGCAATTTTTTTATTATCTGGTGACCAGCGTGGAGAAGATGAATTACTTAAACCTGAATGCAAAGGTCTATGCCCATCTCCGTCTTTTTGAATACGCCAAAGATTTGATTTAACACGATCTTTCATCACATCATTCGAACGTCGCACATACACTATTGTTTGGCCATCTGGAGATACTTGCGGATCAGAAGCCCATTCAAGCTCGAAGACATCCATTGGATCAAATAAATTTATATTCTCTTCTGCAATGATCTGAGATGATTGAAAAGAAAAGAATGAAAAGATAAAAAAAGCCACTTTTAGGATTGCTGGCTTAATAAAAAAAGTAAAATTATTTTTCATATAAACAGCATATTTGAAAAGACAAAAACATGCTAACGGAATATTGTTCATTCTAGTAAAAAAAAGGCCCCATAAAGGGGCCTTCAATCAAGAATCTAAATATTAAGCCACTGATTTTATTTCATCAGTCACCTTTTCAACTGGTAAAGGATTTCGAGACCCAACAGCCTCAGAAATTGAATTGAATCCATCAGCTTTCAGGAGCTTTACTAAACCTCTGTTGATTTCATTAATATTTTGAGGGCCATCAAAAATCATAGTTGTAATCATGTGGCACAAGCTCGCACCTGAAGTTATTTTTTCATATGCATCCTTTGCACTAAAGATTCCACCAACACCAATGATTGTTAATTTTCCTCTGGTTCTTCTATATACATGCCTTACTACATTAGTGGCAATTCTTTGTAATGGAAGTCCACTCATTGCACCTTTTCCTTTTGGCAGCAATCCCTTTGCAGTAGGGTATTCTTCTGGTCGATGTTCAGTATTGAATTCTGGTTTAGCAAGGTTTGTGCAAACCACACCATCTATTCCAAATTCGACGCAGGCATCAACAATTGTATTTATCTCTTCAATCGTCATGTCAGCAGCAAGCTTCACATATATTGGTTTATCTGTAATAGGACGAATCCTTTTATTAATTGCTGTAAGCAAGGCATCAAGATTGCCTTTATCAACAAAAGGCTCACCATCTTGTGTATTTGGACAGCTTATATTTACAGTGAAGTAGTCACCTATATCTTTAAATAGAGTCATAGTCTTGAGATAGTCCTCAATTGAGGTTTCTAATTGAAACTCAGGTGTTAGATTTGAGTTCGCTGCATTAATGCCGACACGTAACTCTCCAAAGTCTTCATTTTCCAATCTCTTAGAAATTTTCTCAGCACCTTCATTATTGAGGCCATACCAAACAACTATTGCTTTTGATTTAACCATTCGAAATAGTCTTTTTCCTGGGTTACCAGGGCAAACTTCTCCAGTGAACGATCCTAGTTCTGCAAGACCAAATCCAAGAGAAGGATAAATCTTCGTTAATTCACCGTCTTTATCAAAACCAGCTGATAATCCAATTGGGTTTTTATATTCAACTCCATCGACTTCAGTGTTGAGGCTCTTATTCTCGTATTTAAAAAATAAGCTTGTAAGTGCTCTTGTAAAAAAATTACTTCCTAAAAAAACACCAACTCTTTTGAGTGAATAATGGGCTTCCTCTGGATCCATTAAAAAAATAACTGGGCGTAAAATTTGATACCCAATTCTCATAAAGAAATTTCTAATTCCTATAATGCTGTTCATTTTTGCTCCTCTGTTAACTTAAAATTAACAATTATTAAAAATGATACTATATCACAATATAATTGGAAGTTATAATAACTATAATTGATATTTATAGTACGACAATATAAATGGTATTTATGGCTGTTTACTAAAAAAAAATCTTCATTCTCTATGCCTTTGAATCTGAGCCCCTAAAATTCAAACTTTTAACAATTCTTTTTTGTTGCATGAACGATGCATTCATATAGTATTAAGTTATCTAAATATTTATGGAATTCATAATAGAAAATTTTTATTTAATTTTAGCCTCAAGTATTATTTTTGGCTTTTTTATGGCATATGGAATAGGCGCAAATGATGTTGCTAATGCCATGGGAACCTCTGTTGGTAGCAAAGCTTTAACACTTACCCAGGCTTTAGTGATTGCTGCAATATTTGAATTCTTAGGAGCATATTTTGCAGGAGCATCTGTAACCGCAACAATTAGAGAGAACATTGTTGATCCAAGCCTTTATGATGATTCACCAGATGTCTTTGTTCTTGGCATGATGGCAAGTTTGCTTGCAGCAGGTGCTTGGCTATTAATTTCAACGACTTTTGGCCTTCCTGTATCTACAACACATGCAATTATTGGAGCCATTGCTGGATTTTCAATCTACTACATTGGTTGGGCATCAGTCAGCTGGACTTATATTTTAGGCGTTACATTTTCATGGCTCATAACACCATTTCTTGCAGCTGTACTTTCAGGTTTGCTTTATTACAGTGCGAAAAAACTTGTGCTTACTGCTGAAAAGCCAATTGAAGCAGCACGACAATTCATACCAATGTATGCCGGTTTGGTGGGTTTTAGTATAGCGGCTATAACTCTCAACAAAGGACTAACTAATACACAAGTACCAATTTTAATTTCTGAGTATTTCGCGGGTTATGATTTGATAGCAACAATATTTGGTATTGCATTATTTGTTGCGCTTCTTTGTTATGCCATTTCAAGATTTCTTTTATCACATTATGTAAGCAAATCTGATAATCCAAATGTTGAAGGTAAGTTTGCAATATTGATGATATTCACTGCATCCTCAATTGCTTTTGCTCATGGTTCTAATGATGTCGCAAATGCTGTAGGACCAATGGCAGCAGTAGTTGCCACTATTGAGAACCTTGGTCAGATAAATACTGTTGCAGTGATACCTGAATGGATCTTACTCACGGGAGCAATAGGAATAGTAATTGGTATGCTTACGCTTGGTTATAAGGTTATAAGAACTGTTGGAGAAAAAATTACTAAGCTCAAACCAAGTAAAGGTTTTGCTGCCGAAATGGCAACTGCTATTGTTGTTGTAGTGGGAAGTGTGGCTGGAATTCCTCTTTCAACAACACACACATTAGTTGGAGCAGTAATTGGAATAGGTGTTTTTAGTAGCAATAAGGTCAATTATAATTCCGTGATTCAAATCGGAGCATCTTGGCTCATAACAATTCCTGGTGGTGCAATTCTTTCAATAATCTTTTTTGTACTGTTAAAATCTATTTTCGGAGTAGCTTGATGGAGTTTGAATATTGGATTGAATTGGTAAACAAAATAGTGAATATAATCACAGGGCCAGCGGTGATCTTTAGTGTCTGGTTTCTTGTTGCGCAAATACAAACTCAAATTAAAGTCGGTAAGGCAGCATCTCGTCAATCAATTGCAGAAGCACATCAGGAAGTTACTCTTGCAGGCCTTGACCCACTTTTAATGAGAGCCAAATTGAAACTTATAAAAAAAGAAGAGTTATCTATTGATGAAGAAGTTGGTTTAAGAATACATATGACAGCAATTTTAAGAGCAAGAGAAAATCACTTTTATCAACATAAGATGGGCATGTTAGATGACGAAGAATGGAAAACCATGAGAAAAGCACTAGGAACGTTATTTATCGATAACACACTAAATCTGGATATTTGGAGTAAAAGTAAATCAACTTTTAATCCTGAGTTTGTCCGTATAGTTGACGAAGAAATAGAAATGAGAAAGGATACCTTTAAAAAATGAGCGACAAAACCCAACTAAAATTCATCTCAAAAGCTTTGCTTATGCATCAAAGACCATTTCTTATTACAAAGACAGATGGAGATGTTCTTTGGATTAATAACGCTGGAAAATACATCTTTTCAATGGAAGATAATGACAAGCTTGATCTTATCTTTGTTGATAAAAAAGACTTAGATAAAGCTAAGTTTGATTCAGATATAGCAGACTCATTCGATGTATTTTTAAAAATAAATTTAAGGGCACAAAGTCTCTATATGCGTGTGCTTTTACATGTAATACCTGTAGAAGATGAAAATTATTATTTGGTTGAATTTGTTTCAAACTCAAAAGAAAATCTCTTCGCCTTAAAAACTGTTATATCTTGTTTAGAAAATGATCGAATAGGTATGTATTATCAAAAGCAGTACAGGCTTACTGGTAAAAAAGAAGTCACAGGTGTTGAAGCGCTGATTAGGTTTTTCAATGAGGATGGCTCAATTATTCCTAATGACAAGATTATTCCTTATATCGAAGGGGAAAGTATTTTTTCTCTTGTGGTTACTTCTTCCATGAATCTAGTAAAAGAGTTTTTTGATGCGAGAAAGGAAAAGGGTCTTGACGGAACAACTTTATATTTTAATGTTTCTGCACACACAGTTCTGCATAAAGACTTTTTATCAATATTTAAAGAATTCATAAATAGCTCTGGAATAAAGAAAGGTGATTTTGGTATTGAAGTTACTGAAACAGCAGAACTGAATAATTTATCTTTAGCATCTTTGAGATTATCAAGTATTAAGAATCTTGGTGTTTCAATAGCATTAGATGATTTTGGGGCTGGCTACTCAGCTCTAAGATATTTAAAGGACTTACCTATAGACCTTCTCAAGCTTGACAAAAGTTTTACCAATGAAATGGCTGAGGCACACAATCAAAGCTTAATTCAGATTGCAAAGCTCATGGCTGATTCATTATCTATGGAATTTATTTGTGAAGGGTTGGAAGAAGAATGGCAGATTGAGAAAGCCATTTCTTTAGGCTGTGAGCGCGGGCAGGGGTATTTCCTTCATAAGCCATGTAGCCTTGATGACCTAAATAATGAATAAGAAAGAAAAGATAATTCTTACACAAATTAAACAAGATTTTACTACCCCTGTTGATGCAATTTCTGATTATATAAACCTCATAATAGATAGCTCAGATATTTATGAAGATGAAATATCAGATGAATTTGAAAATATAAGAAAATCTTCTAGGACTTTAAGAGTTAATTTTAATGAGGCATTTTCTGAGTATGCTGAGCTTAAAAAGAAAACAATCGCAAATGACGAGGAAGCATCTATCCTTAGGCATGATCTCCGTACACCTCTTAATGGAATAATAGGATACAGTGAAATTCTGATAGAAGATTATGAAGACGACATAGACGAAAAACATAATCAAGATTTAAACCACATAATTGATTTAGCAAAAGAAGTTGAGGGAGCAATTTCAAGATTTGTCGATTTTCTTAAAGGTGGAGCTGAAAAAGATGCTGAAGAACAATCAGATGATGATAGTGCCGAAAACTTATTTAGTTCACTTGGGAAAATTGAGTACAAGCTTGAAATTATTGATGAAATTAAGGAAGCAAAAATACTTGTTGTCGATGATATAAAAACAAATTGTGATGTTCTAAAAAGAAGACTTGAAAGTTTTGAATTTAAAGTTGATGTTAGCATGTCAGGCAAAGACGCTTTGGAGCAAATTTCAAATAATAAATATGATCTTGTCCTTCTGGATGTACTTATGCCTGAGGTTAATGGTTTAGAGGTGTTAATAAAGATTCGAGAACAATATTCAGCAGATAAATTACCCGTAATAATGGTTTCTTCATTTGATGATGTTGAAAGCATCTCGAAATGCATTCAGCTTGGGGCGTCAGATTACTTGTCAAAACCTGTAAATTCGACAATTCTCACACAAAAGGTGGCTTCGACACTTGAAAGAAAATCATTAAGAGAAAGAGAAGAACAGCTTCTATCAGAGCTGCATAGGCAAGCCATTACTGACGAAATGACGGGTATTCCGAATAGAAGATATGTTTTTGATCATTTAGAGAAAAGTTTTGATGACATAGAAAAAAATTCAAAGGAACATTTTGCAGCAGCAATATTCGATATTGATCATTTCAAGCATGTGAATGATACTTACGGTCATGCCGCTGGAGATGAAATAATCAAGAAGGTCAGTAATATTGCTACTTCAGTTGTAACAGCTCCTGATATATTTGGAAGAATAGGCGGCGAAGAATTTTTAGCTGTGGTTTATAACAATTCTAAGAATCATCTAGAACAAATTTGTGAAAAAATAAGAACAAGTATTGAGAATGAAGAAACTTTATTTGATAATCAAAAAATAAGAGTAACAATAAGCGGCGGTGTTTGCTTTAGTGATGAAAGCACCAGTGTTTCTGATTTGGTAAACAAAGCTGATGAAAGACTCTACCTTGCCAAGAAAAATGGCAGAAATAGATTCTATTTAAGTGAGGAAACGTAATGGCTTACATTTTAATTGTTGAAGATAATGAGATGAACAGAGATATGCTCGGTAGAAGGCTTGAGAGAAGAGGGTTTGAAATTCAATTTGCTCTCGATGGCCAAGAAGGTCTGGATAGTATGAGAGCAAGAAAACCTGATTTGGTTTTAATGGATATGGGCTTACCTGTATTAGATGGTTGGCAAGCTACGTCCCAAGCTAAAGAGGATCCTGAACTCAAAGATATACCTATTATTGCTCTAACAGCTCATGCTTTAGAAACAGATAGACAAAAAGCTCTAGCAGCAGGTGCAGATGATTTTGATACCAAGCCAGTCGATATAAAGAGATTGCTAGAAAAAATAGGTAAATTTATTTAGAGTCTTCGCCCTTTAAAATCTGATTCACTTCATTAACCAACGTTTGAACTTTTGACTCTTTCTTAACAATGCCCTCAGTGAATTTGCTTAACATTTTTTCTTCAACTGCTGTAATATCCTTTCCTGAAAAAACAACAATAGGAATTTTAATTCCATCCTCTTGAGTTCGCTCAATAAATTCGAAGCCATCCATTTTTGGCATATCTAGGTCTAAAACAATGAGGTCTGGTTTCTCCTTAACTCTTTCTAATGCATCTTCACCATTTTTGGCATCAATTGAAAGATAACCCTCATTATTTAGAATTTTGTTTAAAAGGTCTCTTGTATTTTCATCATCATCAACAATTAATACTTTCTGATTTTTTTCTGTTATATATCTTTTAACGATATTGAGGAAAAAAGTTCTATCAATTGGCTTCTTCATATAATCATCAGCACCAAGTGAAGTCGCAAGACTCTCTTCATTTAAAACTGATGTAATTACTACAGGGATATCTTTTAGTTTTTTGTCTTTTTTTAACTCTTTTAAGACAGACCAACCATCTCTTCCAGGCATTAAAACGTCAAGCAATATGAGCTTAGGAGTATTTTTCCTTGCTTGTTCTATCCCTTCATCTCCATCAAAACAACTAAAGACTGTATGACCCTCTTTTTTGATTGCCCTTTTTACAACATCGTGAGTAGCTTTATCATCATCTACCAAAAGAATATATTCATCACCGTCTTTAATATCTGGATTTTCAAAATCCTCATCTTCAACTGTTTCCTCATCTATTGAAACGCGGGGTACATATATGCTGAATGTACTTCCTTCTCCAACTTTGCTTGATACTTCTACACCCCCGCCCATCATTTCAGCAAAATGCTTTGATATCGATAATCCGAGACCGGTACCACCATACTTTGCGCTTGTAGACCTTTCAGCCTGAGTATATGTGTCAAATAATTTACCTAATTGTTCTTCTGACATTCCAATACCTGTATCTTTAATATCAAAGTTAACAAATTCTTTACCATCAACATCTTTAGAGGTAATGACTAATGCAACTTGTCCATTCTCTGTAAATTTAAAAGCGTTACTCAAGAAATTTACGATACATTGTCGAAGCTTTGTCTCATCACTTGTCATTTCACCACCAATATTATTTTTGATAATAAATTCATTATTATTCTTAGCAGCTAAAGGATTCGACACATCTTTAATTGTTTCAATCATCACATCTATATTGAATGGAGTGAAATACATATCCATTTTTCCTGCTTCTATCTTCGATAAATCAAGAACATTATTAATAAGAGATAGAAGGTGTTTGCTTGAATTAGTAATTCTTTTAAGATCCGGTACCATGTCATCATTGCCTAAATCCTCGCAATCCTCTAAAAGCATTTCACTATATCCAATAATAGCGTTTAGCGGTGTTCTAAGCTCATGCGACATATTTGCGAAGAATCTAGATTTTGCCGAACTCGCTTCACGGGCTTCGTCTCGTGCAGTTGCCATTTCTTTTGTTTTGAGATCAATCAAAGCATTAACTTCATCTGACATTCTTGAAAACGCAAGCTCCATCATTTCAACTGATGCTTCCTCAGCTTTTTCATCAGAAGCTTCATTTACAAGATTCTTCATATTCTGAACATCTTTTTGAATAAGAGTTTTGGCTTCGCCTTCTAATTTTTCAGATAATATGCTCATCTTTTTAATGATCACTTCATCTCTTTGTTTTCTACGCTCAGCTCTATCTTGTCTAACTGAATCCATTTCAAGTAAGTGATTTCTGTATCTCGCTAGTGCGTTAGATAATTGCCCAACTTCATTAGTTTCTGAGGACAGAAAACCTTTATTAGACGGGATGGTTTTTTTGGTATCTCCTTTTGTAAGTGCCTCGAGGACTTCAATAGCTTGCGCAATTCTACTAAAAGCACCATCTTGCACCCACCAAATTGCTAAAACTATAAGAATGATCACGCCAAATGTGAAAATAATAGAATTTAATGTTGAGTCTCTTAGTTCTTTAAGATCGTTGGCAACATTCTTGATTACAAAAAATAAAGCAAAGTCAGGGTTAACAGTTGATGCAACAGGTACTGAAGTTAATGAAAGTCCAAGTGCCTCAAAATTTTTGGAATTCATGTTTTCGAGACCATTTTTTAGAATATCGTTTTTAATATAATTAAAACTAACTTGATTAATGCCAAGTGAGTCGTCTTGAGATAGGCCATCAGTAAAAACTGCATCAATAATTTTGTTTTGACTTACAATTCCAGTACGAACACCAAGATCACTTTCAAATACTGTCATTGACTGCCTAAGATCTCGACCGAGTATCACTGATCCTAAAAGTTTATTGGTATTGAATCCAAACTCATTTTTTAAGTAGATTGGAAAAGCTACGATTTGATGCAAATTTATATTTCCATTTGGAGCTTGAGCATAAATTACCTCGTTTGTAACGCTCATCCTGCTTCTGATTTTTTCTAGGAATGCTCCTGTTGAATCGTCTCTAAGAAAATTAAGATCATTTGAATCGCCACAAACATCTATTGAATTACCTACATCTGCCCAGTCAAAGGCATAAAGACAAGTAAGCTCTTCATTATTCTCATTGAAAAGTTTTATAAAGCTTATGTTCCCTTCATCAATTTCGTCTAAGAACATTTCATCCACTAAAATAAAAAGATCGCCTCGAAGCTCTTGATCGAAAGATTCAATTAATGCATTCGCGTAGTCAAAACCTTCTATACCAATTTCTGTGAATAGACCAATTTCAACGTAAGGATTCCAGTATTGCTCACCTTTCTCTCCATTTGGCCCCCAAGAGTTCATATTTGAAAAACTGTTATCTATGGACTGAACCCATGCTGATTCTACAATGCTTGTATATTGACTGTTAGATGATTTTTCTTGAATGCTCTGATTCTGAACATTCATATATAGCAATGTGCCAGCAATAATAATATTGCCTATTAGACCAAATATAAGGATTTGGGTTCTTACAAGCATTTTGAAAAATTATTCGTCTGCTAACTTGAATGTGAAACGAGCCGTTACATCATTAACAGTTACAGGAACTCCATTATAGACGTAAGGTTCATAAGCCCACCTTCTAATCGTTCTCATTACACTTCTTTCAAAATAACCTGGTTGGTCAGTATCTGTGACATAAGGATCAACAACTTCACCTTCAGGTGAAACATCAAACTCAACTACAACAAATCCCTCAGTACCACGTCTAAGTGCTGATCTTGGGTAATCTGCAGATGGTGAATATATCCTTTCAACTGAAACTTCTATTACTTCACCGTTAACAGTAATACTACCTTCATCACTTGCTGGGAAAAGCGCTAGAGAGAATAATAAAAATAAACTTGATAGGTATCTCATGTTTTGAATTATATACAAAAAAGCTTTTATTTAATACATGATTTAATATTTCTTAAAATCAAACGTCTAAATCAAATCTGTCAGCATTCATGACCTTATTCCAAGCATTAATAAAATCAGTTTTAAATTTATTTTCTGCATCATTAGCTGCATAAACTTCAGCAATTGATCTGAGTTGTGAATTAGAACCAAATACTAAATCTACTCGAGAAGCAGTTCTAACAACATCTCCAGTTTGTTTATCAACACCTTCATAGGCATTATTTCCAGACGGTCGCCATGAAACATTCATATCTAACAATGTTTTGAAAAAGTCATTATCAAGTTTATTAATATTGCTTGAAAAAACTCCCATGTTATCTTTTGAAATGCCGAGTGATCTCATGCCACCGACCAGAACAGTCATTTCAGGAGCTGTAAGTCCAAGAAGTTGGGCTTTATCAACCAACATTTCTTCAGGACTTACAGAATATTCAGTCTTTTGATAATTTCTAAAACCATCTGCTAATGGCTCTAAGACTTTAAATGATTCTGAATCAGTTTTTTCTTCCAATGCATCGCCTCTGCCAGCTAGGAAAGGAACTTCCAAGCCTGAGGCTTCTTCAATTGCAACGTTACCAGCCAAAACAATCATGTCTGCAACTGAGGCACCAACCTCTGTTGCAATGCCTGAAAGCGAATTGATAACTTTATCTAATTGCTCTTTATTATTTGATTTCCAGCTTCTCATTGGTTCAAATCTTATTCTTGCTCCATTAGCACCGCCCCTTAAATCTGAATTTCTAAATGTTGAGGCACTGGACCATGCAGATTCAACCATCTCTTGAATTGATAAGCCACTAGCTCTTATCAGCTCTTTTGCTTTTTCAATATCATAATCGCTATTTCCTGCTGGGATTGGATCTTGCCAGATAAGATCTTCATCTGGAACTTCAGGACCCAAATATCTATTTTTAGGCCCCATATCTCTGTGCAATAGTTTGAACCAAGCTCGAGCAAATGCATCGGCAAATTCTTCAGGATTATTTTTAAAATTTAATGAAATTTTTCGATATTCTGGATCTTCCCTGAGTGCTAAGTCTGAAGTTAACATTATGGTTGTGACTTTTTGATTTGCATCTTCAACATCTGGAGCATAATTTTCATCTTCTAGGTCTTTTGGATGCCATTGAAATGCTCCCGCAGGACTTTTAACTAATTCATACTCATATTTAAAAAGATTTTCAAAGTAACCGTTGTCCCATTGGGCAGGATTAGAAGTCCAAGGCCCTTCAAGACCACTTGTAATAGTATCTCTCCCTTTGCCCTTACCATGACCACTTTTCCATCCAAATTGCTGCTGTTCCATTGGAGCATCTTCTGGCCCTACGCCAACTAGTCCATCATCACCTGCACCATGACACTTTCCAAAAGTATGTCCGCCTGCAATTAACGCAACAGTTTCATAATCATTCATAGCCATACGACCAAATGTTTCTCTAATATCATGAGCACTTTTCAATGGATCTGGATTTCCATCAGGACCTTGCGGATTAACATAAATTAAACCCATTTGAACTGCTGCCAATGGATTATTTAGAAGTCTTTCACCAACATATCTATTATTTCCAAGCATTTCTTCTTCTGGACCCCAATAAATGTCTTCTTCTGGATGCCAGATGTCTGGCCTTCCGCCCCCAAAACCAAATGTTTTACCACCCATTGATTCTATGGCAGCGTTCCCAGCCAGGACTAACAAATCAGCCCAACTGAGATTTTTGCCATATTTTTGTTTGATTGGCCATAACAGCCTTCTAGCCTTATCTAAGTTTCCATTATCAGGCCAAGAATTCAGTGGTGAAAATCTTTGTGCGCCTGTGCCTGCACCACCTCTCCCATCACCAATTCTATATGTACCTGCAGCATGCCAAGTTAATCTGACAAAGAATGGACCATAGTGCCCATAATCTGCTGGCCACCATTCCTGAGAATCAGTCATAAGGTCATAGAGGTCTTTTTTTAGAGCTTCATAATTAATTTTTTTAAACTCTTCTCTGTAACTAAATCCTTCATCCATTGGATCAGTCTTAGAATCATGCTGATGTAGTATGTTTAGATTTAACTGTTGTGGCCACCAATTGACATTTGAATGTGTACCGGCTGTTTTTGTGTTTGCACCGTGAATAACGGGGCATTTAGCCTCATCGCTCATTTTTACCTTCCTATTAAAATTTTAAAACCTACTTAAAGTTTAGATACGACTAAAAATTTTTCAATAATTTTCCTTTAAATTCATTAAATATTTAATTGTGAAAATTTGCTTATAATTTTAAATTTTGTAAGTTATCACTATGAAGATTGCGATTTATCCTGGATCTTTTGATCCTTTCACAAATGGTCACAAAGACATATTAAATAGAGCTTTAAAAATATTCGATAAAGTATATATTGCGGTTGTAAAAAACTCCTCAAAAAAATATCTTTTTTCGTTAGATGAAAGAGTCGCAATGATTGATCAATTATTTCATAAGAATGATGCTATCGAATGCATTGGTCTTGAATCAAAACTTACTGTTGATCTTGCTGATGAGCTGGGCGCAAAGGGAATTATAAGAGGTTTGAGAGCTGTATCTGATTTCGAGTATGAATTTCAGATAGCAAGTATTAATAGATCACAAAACTCTGAAGTTGAAAGCGTTTTTTTTACTCCTGATGAGAGTCTTACATTTATATCTTCAAGCATGGTTAAAGAATTGGCTTCATACAATGGAGATATAAGTGCATTTGTAGATGAGAGTGTGGCCGTCGCTTTAATGAAGAAAATATCTAATTCTTAAATCTTTTGACATTTCGGACAGAAATAAGTACTTCTATTGCTCTGAACAATCCGTTTAATTTTTGTTTTACATTTCTTGCAATTTTGTCCCTCGCAGTCATAAACATTCAATTTTATTTTGAAATATCCTGGCTTTGAATCAGCATTATAATAATCATTTAATGTTGTTCCACCAGCCTTAATAGCTCTTTTAAGAATCTTTCTACTATTGGTAAGAATTTTGCTACATTCAGGTTTTGATATCTTTTTGCCTGTTCTTAAAGGGGAGATACATGAACTAAAAAGTATTTCTGACGCATATATATTCCCAATTCCCGAAATAATTTTATGATTAAGTAGAATAGATTTGATGTTAGCTGACGATGTTCTCACCTTATTATAAAAGTACTGGTTAGTAGCTGCATTTTCAAAAGGATCAGGACCATTATTATCTAAAAGATAGAAACCATCCCTTTTCTTAAAAATTTGAGCTAAACCAAATCTTCTTACGTCATTGAACACTAAGGAATTACCAGAGCTCAATTTAAATATTAAATGATCATGTTTTTGAAAATTCTTTGATTTAGTCACTCTCAAATTGCCAGTCATGCCTAGGTGTATGAGAAGAGAATACCCATTTGAAAATTCGATAGTTATGTACTTAGCACGTCTTTGAATCTCTATAATTTTCTTTTTCGTAATGAAGTCTAAAAGGTCAACATTAAAAGGTATTCTAAGTTTATTATTTCTGATCTCTATCGATTTAAAATTCTTATCAGTGAGATATGGTTCTATCCCTCTCTTAGTGGTTTCAACTTCAGGTAATTCTGGCACTTATTTAAATTGTTTATTAAGCTCAACAACGTCACCGGGCTTCAAATTACCAATGGCTTGCTTATATTGCAGTGAAGTAATTATGAACCCATAAGTTGCTTGTGAAAGTGCGTTTTTTGATTCTGAGTAATTTTTTTCAGCTTGCAGAAGGTCGATAAGATTTCGGGAACTTAACTCATAGCCTAGTTTAGTTGCCTCTAGTGCATCCTTCGAACTGTCTACTGCTGCTCGAAGTGAAGATATATTCAACTCAGCTGTTCTGAGAGCTGTATGCAGACTTCGGATTTGTTGAACAATACCTCTTTCGACTAGGACTAGCTGTTCTTCGGTTTTTACTTCCTGAAGCAAAGCTTGCCTTCGTTGTGAATTATTTAGCCCAGAAGTAAAGAGAGGAACCGAAAATTGAATTGAAAAAATTCTATTTTCAGTTTCTTCTGGAATTGAAAATGGTAAATCTATGTTTGAATCTACACCATCGAATGTGTATTGTTTGGAAGTCCTTCTATTTGCATTTGCATTAAGATCAATCTTGGGTAAAAAGTTGGAAGATTTAGATTTTGTATTTGCATCAGCAGCTTCTAATCTATTTTTAGCTTCTATGATCAAATAATTTGTTATTAAACCTTTATTGACTTCGTCTTGCACATTTGTTCTTGGAGCTTTGAAATCTAATTCAGAATTTAAAGGTGTTATTAGTTTAACTTGTCTTCCAACAATTGAATTTAATTCCTCGAAACTTATATCAACATTTCCTTCAGCTTGAACACGATCAGATTCAGCTCTATTAAGCGCAGCCTTCGCCTCAGCTAAATCAATTCTTGATACTGATCCAGACTCAAATCTTTGCTGGACTGAATCGTATTGATTACGAAGAGCCTTTTCTGTAGCTACTTTTGCTTCAAGGGTTGCTTTCGCAGAGAGGACATTGAAATATGCACCAGTTACCTTAATTATTAAATCTTGTTGTTGGTAAGCAAATCTTGCCTCAGCGGCTTGAAGATTCTCTTTCGCTTGTTTGTTAGCAAACCATTTGTCTAGCCTAAAGAGAGGTTGACTAAAATTCAGACCATAGGAAAAAGTATTATAGTCATTTTGTAATGACCTATCTTGATAGTACTCATTCCAGTTTGTGCCTGCACTTGCCCTTAACTGTGGAAGTAGGTTTGATCTTGATTGTTTTAAAAATTCCTTAGAAATTTCTAGATCAGCTTTTTTAGAATTAAAATCAGGATCTTTCTCTAGTGCTTCTTTATATATAGATAAAAGATCATTTGAAAAAACTTCAAATGATAATGAAATTAATAATATTTTGATATAATTTTTCATTCTTCTAGTAAGACAGTATTCTGCAATATTAGTGCAATTTAAACAACGATAAATTTTGAGACATAAAAGAATCTAATTCAAAAATAAATTTATGATTACGAAAAAAGACAAGAATGACGAACTTGCATTAACCTTGATTCCTAACAAATCATCATCGATAAATGAGAATTTCATTTTTTTTGGATTTCTTTCAATTCTCTGTTTGACATTTGGCGTTGGTTTTTTTGTTTTAGGAGCAACAATGATTCTTCCTTTTGCAGGACTAGAAATAATTATATTAATCTTAGTTTTGAGAGCTAATAGAGTTTGGCTAAATCAAAGCGAAGAAATTCTCTTGAGCAAGCTATATGTAAAGCTAAAAAAAGGAAATAAGCACATGGTTTTCGACCGTTTTTTAGCAAAATTTTCAATCATTGAAGCAAATAATGTGAAGAAAGTATTCATAAGCACTAATAAAGATAAGGTAGAAATTGGATCTTTTTTGAATGAAGAAGATAAAGATATGCTTATAGATGAGCTTAAAAAGAAAGTATTAGAGCTAAATGTTTCTTAGGTGCAAATCCAGCGATTCATACTTAGGTATACCATTAATAAATGTAGGATAATTTTCGCCTTCAACTAAAGGAGCCAGGTAGTCTACTCCTTCTTTAGTTATCCTGAAACCGTCTTTGGATATGTAATCATCAGGTAGGGTTTTTTCCTTGTTTGCTATCTCTTTTAAATCCCCTATCGATACCTTCCATTCATATGGGTTCTGATTGGTTCTTTCAATTATAGGCATGATTCCCGATTTTCCTTCAGCAGCATAATTTACTGCAGCTTTTCCCAGAGCAATTGCCTGATTAATATCAATTTGTGATGCCAAGTGACGAGCACTTCTTTGCAAGTAGTCAGATACTGCCCAGTGGTGTTTATAACCGAGATTATCAGTTATTAAATTCGCAATTTTAGGTGCTAACCCACCTAACTGACTGTGTCCAAATGAATCTTTATTTGAAGAAGTTGTATAGAGCTCACCATCAGATGATTTTAAGCCTTCTGATGCAACTATTACTGCATAACCATAATTTTTGACATCTGAATCAACACCTTTCAAGAAACTTTTTTCATCAAATTTAACTTCTGGTAATAAGATTTTGTGTACATAGGTATTATTTTCGTCATTGGCTAATTCTGCAGATGCTGCTATCCAGCCAGCATGTCTTCCCATTACCTCTAAAACAAAAACTTTAGTTGACGTTTTGCACATCGATTTTATATCTAGAGATGCTTCTTTCGCCGATGTTGCAATATACTTTGCAACAGAGCCAAAACCTGGACAGTTATCTGTTTTAACAAGGTCATTATCTATAGTTTTAGGAATAGCAATTGCCTTCAGATCGTAACCATATTTTTTAGCTGCTTCAGAAACTTTAAGACAAGTATCAGCAGAATCATTGCCGCCATTATAGAAGAAGTAACCAATGAATAATTTTTCCAATTGTTGAAATAAACTAGAGTAGAATTTCTCGTCGTCAATTTCAGGAAGTTTATATCTGCAAGAACCAAAAACTCCGCCAGGCGACTCAAGAAGTAACTCAAAAGGTTTTTGAGTCTTACTTAAATCGTAAACCTCACCTTCAAGCAAGCCAACTATACCGTTCTTACCAGCATATAAGTTTGCTCCAGAAAAACTTTTATTAAATTTAGTAATCAATCCATATGCCGAGGAATTAATTACAGAAGTCACACCTCCAGATTGCGCATAGAATGCATTTTTCATCACACTTATCTTATACTCCATTTAATATAACTAAAAGTATGAAAATATTTTTCTTAGGCATCTCAGGAACATTTATGGGTAATCTTGCCCAAATGGCTTGCCATCTAGGACACGAAGTTTCAGGCTGTGATGAAAAAGTTTACCCACCGATGTCGCATGCGCTATTAGAAGCAGGTATAGTTTTTTCGGAGGGTTATGTTGAGGAAAATTATCAACCCGCAGATTTATACATAATTGGCAATACAATCTCTAAAAATAACCACTTATTACAAAAAATTTTGACTGAAAATAATGAGATTATCTCAGGACCTGACTGGCTTTATCATAATGTTCTTAAAGAAAAAGAAGTCATTGCCGTATCGGGCACACATGGCAAAACTACAGTAACTTCCATGATTTCTCATATTTTGGATAAGGCTGGTTATGCTCCAGGTTATTTAATTGCAGGAGTGCCATTAAATAGTCAAAAATCCTGGTCAATTAGCAAAAGCAACTATTTTGTGATTGAAGCAGATGAATATGACACAGCATATTTTGATAAAGGACCTAAATTTTTTCATTACAGACCGAACATTCTTTTAATTAATAATATTGAATTTGATCATGCTGATATTTATGAAAATCTTGAGATGATCGAGGATAATTTCATTTCTCTTTTGGAAAAAATGAGTAATAAAGATGTAGCACACATAAATGAATATAAAGTTTCTGCAAGATTTAAGGATCTGATATTAAAAAGTCAAAAAATTAAGGCAAATATTAAATTTTTTAAAAGCGAAGCGCAGAATATAAATGCTGAGAATTTATGCGCTACAGTTAGCGTATTAAAACAAATAATTCCAGATGATGATGTTAATAAATTCCTTGGAAGCTATAAGGGCGTCAAAAGAAGATATCAAACCTTGTATGAAGATGATAATTTCAAATTAATTGATGATTTTGCCCATCATCCAACAGCAATAGCAGAAACACAAAAGATTGCTAAAAATGAGTCATCAAATATAGTTCAGATAATTGAACTTGGATCAAATTCAATGAGAAGCGGAATACATGATCAAAAACTTAAATCAATTTTTGCGAGCTGTGAGACATACACTATTAATGCCAGTAATGAGCAGAAAGAAAAATTCAAAGACGTAGCAAAAGAATTGCAACAGGAAGATATCTCTAAGATTTTATCTATTCATGCTGAACGTAAGCTGATACTTATGTGTGGAAACAAAAATTTTCAAGGTTTTCAAAAACTTATACTTGATATGCTCACTAAAAGTTTATAATTTCCGTAGATGCCATCTAAAATCAAAACACCTAAAAGCATTGTCAAAAACTGCAAGAAATCACTAGAAGAGTTAAAGGCACTTGACATATGTTCTTTTGAAGTTGAAAAAATATCTTCTTTCACTTCATTTATTCTTATTGCCTCAGGAACTTCTAGTCGTCATATTCAGTCTATAGCAGATAAGGTTACAGAAAATCTTAAAGAAGAGAGTATTCAAATATTGGGTACAGAAGGAAAGGATTCTAAAGATTGGATTCTTATTGATGCTGGCGATGTTTTAGTAAATATTATGTCAGAAGAATCCAGAGAGCATTTTGATTTAGAATCATTATGGAATAGGGATAACAAGTGAATATTTCAGTTATCTATATCAAACAAAATAAGTCAAATAATGCGGAAACTTTTGAACAACACTTTCTGAATAAGCTCGAAAAAAATAATTCAATCAAAATGATACCTATAAGCATTAAAAAAAAATTTAATTCCAGAGCACTGCAAATAGAAGAAGAGGGCAAGGCAATCGAGAAAAAACTTAAGCATAAAGAAGAACTAATCTGTTTTGACAAATCAGGCGAAACTATGAGTTCAGAAAAATTTTCTAAAATAATTTATCAGGAAGGTAGAAAAATTAATTTGATTATTGGCGGTGCGTTTGGTCTTTCAGAAGACTTAAAAAAAATGGCTAATAAGGTAATTTCGTTCTCTGATATGGAGTTTTCACATGAAGTTTTTCGTGTAATGTTGCTTGAACAAATATATAGAGCTAATTGTATCTTCTATAACCACCCATATCATCAAAATTGAAAGACAATAAAATACAAATCTACAGAGACAGAACAAAAATTCTTCTGGGCCTATTTATTTCTCTTTTATTTATAGCCCTAACTAGATTCTTTTATCTTCAAATTATTGAGGGGAATGATTTGAGGGAATTAAGAGAACAAAATATTAATACATTTGAATATATTTACCCCAAAAGAGGAAGAATTCTTTCTAGTGATAATGTTGTTCTAGCAGAAGATAGAAAAATTTTCTCACTTGCAGTTGATTTAGAGCAGAAACCAAGTGAAGAAGCATTAATCTTGCTGACAAAACTTTTTCCTAAAAGGCTTGATTTAGATGAGCTTAGAAATAAGGTCTCAGAATCCTTGAGATATAGAAAATCACAAATAATTCTAGAGAAAATTGAACAAGCAGATTTAGCAAAAATTCTTGTGAGAAGCAGGGAGATTCGAGGATTTTCAATTATAGAAGGGTATGAGAGAGAATATAATTCGCATCCATCTATTTTTCATGTACTCGGACATATGGGCTATATCAACGAACCAGATATAAGCTACTTTACACCTAAAATTGAAAACTTTAATCCGAAACTATGGCAAAAGGTTGGTAAATCAGGAATTGAGAGAGTCTATGAGGAAAAACTGCAAGGGAATCATGGAAAAAGATTTTTTCAGAGAAACGCTCGAGGCGATAGAAGAGTCACTACCAACCTTGCGCCTTTTCAAGAAGGGGATGAGCTAGAAATCTCAATAAATTTTTCAGCGCAAAAATTAGCTTTTGAGTTAATGCAGGAAAGAAAGGGTTCTGTTGTAGTTATTGATTTAGAAGATTTCAGTATTCCTGTTGCTATAAGCACGCCATCTATAAGTGCAAATGATTTGAAAGATATCTCTACTGCCCAATACCAAGATTTATTAAATGATCCTTCAAGACCATTATTTAATCGAGCATTTATGGGCTTGTACCCTCCAGCATCAACTATTAAACCTTTGTTGACGGTACTTGCACTGAGTAATAAATATACGGATTGGGATGAAACCATATTAGACGACGGATTCTTTACATTTGAAGAAGAACAAAGAGTTTTCAATGCATGGAGAGAAGGAGGACATGGCATAACTGATTTAAAAAAGGCGCTTGTTGAGAGCTCAAACCCATTCTTTATGAACCTCTCAATAAGATATGAAAAAGAAGAGTTTGTTAATTTTTTAAGGTCCTCAAGTTTTGGTTCTAAGCTCTGTGAAGATTGTTATCCTCATCAATTTAGCCCTCTTATAGATGACAGTTGGAAATTTAAAAACTTTGGTAAAGAGTTATTTAAAGGTGATTTTATAAATCTTGGAGTTGGCCAGGGTTATATGCTTACTACTCCCTTGCACCTATCTTTAATAGCTGGCATTCTTGCTAAAAAAGGTACTTATCAACTTCCACATATAGTCAAAAAAAATGAGACTATTCTGAAATTAAATAAAGATTTAAGTGAAGAGGATTGGAGCAAAGTTCATAATGCTTTAGTCGACGTAATCTATTCACCTAACGGAACCGGATATCGTATAAATGCTGGAGAATTAAATTTAGCCGGAAAAAGTGGTACAGCACAAGTTGTAGATATATCTTCAAGAGAAGAATATGACGAAGTTCGAAAGAATCCATTATTAAGAGATCATGCAGTTTTCATAGGCTTTGCACCTTATGACAACCCTCGTTATTCGATAGCAGTAATTGTTGAAAATGGTGAAAGTGGGGGTAGAACTGCTGGGCCAATTGCAAAGAAAGTAATTGAGGAACTTTTAGATGGTTTTTAACTTAAGAAATTTCATAATCATATTCTCGCTAATAATTATCATATTAACTGGCGCTTTAACTATTTACTCAGTTACTTCTATCGATATTAACTATTTCATAAGGTTTCTGCTAATTAGTATTTTTGTAATCTTGTTAGTCGCAATTCTGTTTAATCAATTAAACCTAAATAGAATACTTTCATTTGGTTGGTTAGCATTTTTATTGAATATATTGCTTGTTTTAAGTGTAGAAATTTTTGGAGCTGAAATTAATGGGTCAAAAAGATGGCTGGATTTTGGTTTTTTGAGCCTTCAACCTTCAGAATTTATGAAAATCACATTTGCACTTTTTGCGATTCAGTATTTGCGATTTTATAACTACAAATTTACACAGCTTAGGACACTTTTCTTAATTTTGGTCTTATTCATTTCAGCTATCCCAATAATAATTCAGCCTGATCTCGGTACTGGTTTGGTATATATAATGCTTGGACTTATGTTTTTATTCATTTGTGGAATGAATAAGAATTACTTCATAGCAATGGGAGTATTTGGGATATTGCTTTCTCCGATTATTTATTCATTTGGATTAACAACTTATCAGAAGGGCAGAATTATTAGTTGGTTCTCGTCTGACCAAAATTTGTCTGAGAAGTGGAACATTTTACAGTCAGAAATAAGTATTGGTTCAGGAGGTTTATTTGGTGAAGGTTTTTTGAATAGTAAGCAAAATGAGTTTAATTTCCTACCAGAAGCTGATACAGACTTTATTTTTTCAATATATGCCGAGCAATTCGGTTTTATAGGAGTATTTATAATTTTTTTAATGCTTGGTTGTTTTATATTTTTTACGACTCTCTTTACCATGACAGAAAAAAGACTTACAAGTGATTTGTCTCCGTACTATATTGGCACATATTGCACCTTAGTTATTGGTTTTAGTTTTTTGCTTAATATTCTTATGGTGAGTGGTTTAATTCCAGTTGTTGGTCTCCCATTACCTTTTTTTACTAAGGGAGGCTCATCTTTGTTATGCTTTTCTATAATGATTGGTCTAATATTTTCTTCAAGAGGTTTCTTAAAATGAAAAAAATTCTTTTAACGTTATTCATTTCTCTAAACTTTTATCCTGCAGATCTAGATAGAGAAGATATTAAAGAATTTATTAAAATGGCTGAGGCTACTAGTGAGCTTACTGAACAGGAAATTATTACTTTTCTCCAAAATGCAGAGACCTCAGAGAGAGCTGTTACTGCAAGAAGTAATCAACCAGAAGTTAAAGCAACGTGGCAAAGATATAGAAATAGATACTTAACATCATCCAGAATAAATAATGGTGTTAAATTTTTGAAAGAACACGAAAAAATTTTTGATGAAGTAGAAAAAGATTTTGGTGTTTCAAGATTTTACATCGCTTCAATAATTGGGTGTGAGACAAATTACGGAAATTATTATGGTACCTATAATCCTTTAGACACAATTTTCACAAGAGCATTTGAGCCAAATAGTAAATTCTGGCAAAAAGAACTCATCCAGCTATTCTTATTATCTAAAAAATATAAATTAGACCCTAAAAAAATTAAAAGTTCTTGGTCAGGAGCTTTAGGTTTAGGCCAATTTATTCCATCTAGTTATAACTTTTATGGCGTGGATTATGATGGAGATGGTTTTATAGATATGTATAACTCAAGGAAAGATGGAATTGCTAGCGTAGCAAACTATTTAAAAGAAAATGGTTGGCAGTCAGATGAAAAAGCCATAATCCAGAGAGCTGTTAACGAAAAATATCAAGGACTTGAAGATGAAGACATTATAGATTTGGATTTTTCTTTTGAGCTCAATAATTTTAGGACCATTATCAGTTCTAAGACAATGAAATCAGAAGGTTTTGATTTTATTGGTGATTATGATGATATTTCGCCCTTGTTAGTCTATGAGCAAGGCCAAACAAAATTATTTTTAGGATTTGACAATTTCAGGGTAATAACTAAATATAATCGAAGTAGCAAGTATGCTTTAGCAGTTCACCAGCTTGCAATGGAAATTTCGAAGAGATTTGATGAATAAAATTAAAATTTACATATTATTATTTTTAGCTACTTCGTTATTGGCTATTCCAAATCCACCTGATCTTGGTGTCGGCAGCTATATTCTTTACGAACCAAATACAAAAAAAATATTAGTGAGTTACAACTCTGATGAACCTGTAGAGCCGGCAAGCTTAACAAAGTTAATGACTAGTTACGTTGTTGCTGATTACTTAAAGGAAGATTTTATTAATATAACTGACGAACCAAAAATCTCGGTTAAAGCTTGGAAAACTAAAGGTTCTAGAATGTTCATTAGAGAGGGTACAAATGTAAGAGTTTCAGACCTTATTAAAGGAATGATCATTCAATCTGGTAATGATGCAAGCGTAGCTTTAGCAGAACATGTAGCAGGTAGTGAGGATAATTTTGCTTATTTGATGAATGAGTATGCTTCTGAGTTGGGAATGGCAAATACATCTTTTAATAATGCGACTGGACTACCAGACCCATTAAATGTTACTTCTGCTTATGACTTAGCTTTATTAACAAGCGCACTTATAAATGATTTTCCAGAGCACTATAAATATTATTCTCAAAAATCTTTTACTTACAATGGAATTAAACAGTCAAATAGAAACAGGCTTTTATGGCGTGATGAAATTTTTGACGGTGTAAAAACAGGTTATACCCAGTCTGCTGGGTATTGTCTTGTCGGTTCGGCCATCAGAGGAGATATGCGTCTTGTTGCAGTAGTACTAGGGAGCGAAGATGATAAAAGATTTAATGATGTCTCTCTTTTGATGACTTATGGCTTCAGATATTTCACAACAGAGAAGTTATTTTCAAAAGAAGAACCAATTCAAGATGTGAAGGTTGTAGCTGGCAAGTCTGAAACTGTAAAAGTTGGAACAAAAGATGACATAATTTTAACCCTACAGAAAGATCTGAGAGACAATATAAGATATGAAGTTTCAGTAGGATCACAAACATTGGCACCAATAGAAGCAATGACAACTGCTGGAACATTAAAAGTTTTAGATAGTGAAAACAATGTTTTAGTTGAAACAGAAATAGTCTTTCTAGAGTCAGTAGAAGAATTAGGTTTCTTTCAAAGACTGCTGGCTATTATATGGAACTGGATTCAATCTCTTTTTAATTAAACAGCAAGCTCCAACACAATATTTTTCGCATCAAGCCATGGGTCACCTTTTACGTAGCCCTTAAATTTTTTATCTGCTGAATCAAGCTGATTTGAAAGCTCTTCAAGTTTAAAGTTTGAAACTTTTTTTGATATTGCCATGTACCATTTTACTTGACTGTCCCAAATGCCCAGAGTTTTTAAATTTTTATTTTGTTTCAAATATTTAAGAGCACTTAAATCTCTAGCTAAGATCCAAATTAATAGAGCAATTGAGTTTCTATCATTGTTCTTCATTGAAATAACAATCTCCAATGCAGAAGATGCATTGCCCTTACTCAAATACTCGATCAACTTATAATTATTTTTGGAACCACTGTTACTAAAGACATTGATTGCCTCTGACTCATTTTGAATATTCAGAATTTCTAAGATCTCGAGATCATTTATTAGCGCACTAAAGTTATTCTCATACATTTCTAATAAATTCTGAATGTATTCCGAACCAGATAAGTTTTTAGGCAGATTATTTTTCAAATATGATGTGATTTCTGAATCATACGGAGCAAAACAATCTATGACACAAACATTTGAATCAATAAGAGGGAGCAGCTCTTTTTCAATTGTTTTTTTTGTAAGATTTTGTGTTTCTACAACTAATATATTTTCTGTTTCAAAACTGAATATTTTTGAGAATGATTCTTTTAAATCTTTATTCAATCTGTTTTTTGATAAATTGATTGAAACAATTTTCTTTTCATTAAATAGGCTATTAGTAATTAGGCATTGTTCAAATTCATTTAAAAAATTTTCATTTTCTAGATCAAGGGCAACTTTCTCGAGCATCTTTAAATCCATATCTTTTAAAAAATGGGACCTAGCCTTTTGATTCAATATATGTTCATCACCAAAGATAAAAAATTTATTTAAGCTTGGTGGCTCATTGAGTAGGAAATTTATAGCTTTAGTGATCACTATTCAAATAACTTGCAGACTTTTTCGATCAAAATTGATTTTATTCTTTTTCTTTCTGAATCAGCCATGTTGCTTGAGATATAGTTGTTAGTATTCATTTGCATTGACATTAGCATCCTAGGCTTTGCATCATCATTTTTTGCAGATACCTTTAGTATGTATTTAGTATTAAATTCCAAACCTCGATCATTAATATTTTCAGCGAAACCTTCGAAGGTTAAATTAGTGAGCTCGATTGTAGAATCCTTGTTCATAAGACATTTCTTAAATAAAAATTTCTCTTCACTGGAAAATGAATCATCAAAAGAAACATGATCAGATTTTATCGAAAGATTAGTACAAGAACTTACAAGAAGAATTGCTAGAAAGCTACGAATGAACAAAATTAATTAACTTATCCTTTATAAATATAACTTTGATTATATCCTTCTTTTCTAAATGTCTTGCTACATTTTCATTTTTCATCGCAATCTCTTTTATAGCAATTTCCTCTAATCCTGTTTTCACTACAATATTAGCTCTTACCTTTCCATTAACTTGTACTAGGAAATTTGTATCTGATGATTTTTTGACGAAAAAACTATCTGCTGGCCATGATATGTCCTGTGGATTTTTCTTGAGTATATTTTGAAATAGATTCTCTGTTATATGAGGAGCGATAGGATTAAGCGCAGTTAAAAGAAACTCATATGTTTCAAAAATGTCGCTTCTTGAAGCATTTACTTTTTCATCATCAATTCTTTTATTGATGTTATTTAAAATTTCCATGCAAGAGGATACTACAGTATTGAGATTTAACCTTTTTTCATAATCATCATTAATCTTAATAAATAAATCTTTGCATTCTTCGCATAAGGAACTCTTGCTATCTATGAATTGTGATTCTTCAATTTGATTTAATTTAAATGAAAGAGCCCAAAGTCTTTTTAGAAACTTGTAGCAACCCTCTAGACCATTATCTGACCATTCAAGTGATTGTTCAGGTGGGCTAGCAAAAATCATGAACGTTCTAATCGCGTCAGCGCCATAATTTTCTATATAACTTTGAGGGTCAACAGTATTGCCTTTTGATTTTGACATTTTTGCACCATCTTTTAACACCATGCCCTGCGTTAAAAGTTTTTTGAAAGGTTCATCACCTTTCACTAAGCCCATATCTCTTAAAGCTTTGTGAAAAAAACGTGAATATAGTAAGTGCAAAATTGCATGCTCAACCCCGCCAATATATAAGTCAACAGGAAGCCAATAATCTGTATTCTCATCAAAGGCTTTTTCATTATTCTGTGCAGACGTATATCTTGCAAAATACCAGGAAGATTCCATAAAAGTGTCAAACGTATCAGTTTCTCTTCTAATATTTGGTCTTGGATTTGTGAATTCCTCATTCAAGTGCAGAGGTTCATAAGTACCACCTTTATCTATTGGTAAGGTAACAGGCAGTTCCTGTGCTGGCATAGCCTCTCCATCAACATATTCAATTGGTATAGGGCATCCCCAATATCTTTGTCTACTAATCCCCCAATCTCTCAACCTATACTGATCAAGAATTTTTGCTTTACCTATATCTTTTAGCTTGTTTGAAATATCTTCAAAAGCTTGATCTGAACTCAACCCATTAAACTCTGAAGAGTTAATTAAATTACCTACGCCTGAAAACGGTAAGCTTTCATCTGTTTCAATAACTTGTTTTATTGGAATTTTATATTTGGTTGCGAACTCAAAGTCTCTTTCATCATGACCAGGCACCCCCATAATTGCTCCTGTACCATAATCCATCAAAACATAATTAATTATCCAAACTGGTATCATTTCATTTGTTAATGGATTAATAATATTTATGTTTGTCTTATAACCAAGCTTTTCGGCCTTAGCCATATCTGCTTCAGCAGATGAGATTTTCTTCACTTCCTTAAGAAAAATTTTTAATTCATTGTCATCTTTGATAATTTCGTCTACGAGAGGATGATTAGGAGAGATGCCAAAAAAAGTAACACCAAATAATGTGTCAGGTCGAGTGGTAAAAGCTTTAAGTATTTTTCCATTGTCAGTGTCAAAATCAATTTCTGTACCTTTTGATTTTCCAATCCAATTTATTTGCATGTTTTTAACATTCTCGGGCCAATCAATATCATCTAGGCCGGATACTAGTTCATCTGCATAATCAGTTATTTTTAAGAACCAAGTTTCTATTTCTTTCAGTTCAACATCAGCACCTGTACGCCAACCTTTACCATCAATTACTTGTTCATTAGCTAAGACTGTTTTGTCAACAGGATCCCAATTTACATAAGACTTCTTTTTATACGCTAATCCTTTCTCATAAAATTTAAGAAAAAGTTCTTGCTCAAACCTATAATAGGACTTATCAGAAGTATTGATTTCTTTTGTCCAGTCATATCCAAACCCTAGAGATTTTAGTTGTGATTTCATATGCGAGATATTTTTTTCAGTCCATTCATTAGGGTGAACATTATTATTGATAGCTGCATTTTCAGCAGGAAGACCAAAAGCATCCCAACCCATCGGTTGAAGCACATTGAATCCTTTCAACCTTTTATATCTTGATACAGCATCACCAATTGAATAGTTCCTGACATGGCCCATATGAAGATTTCCTGAAGGGTAGGGCAGCATTGAAAGACAATAAAATTTTTCTTTAGAGCAATTTATGTTCGCTTCAAAGGGTTTGTCTTTCTCCCAATTAGACTGAACCTCATTCTCAATTGAACTGTGGTTATATTCTTCATTCATTTAATAATCTCTTCTTCCAAGTACTTAATGTAGTAATTTATATTCTGGAAACCTTCGTCTTCCAATATTTTTAAATGTAAAGGTTGATTTGTTTTTATCCCCTCTATAACAAGCTCAGTAAGAGCCATTCTCATTTTATTAATGGTATTCTCTCTATCTCCATCTTTAACTATTACTTCAGCAATAAGAGAATCATAATTTGATGGAACTTCATAGCCACTGTAAATCTGTGATTCAAATCTAACATGATAACCTCCTGGCCTATGAACAGTAGTTATTTTTCCAGGAGAAGGTATAAAAGTTTCAGGATCTTCAGCATTAATCCTGCACTGCATCGCATGTCCATTTATTCTTAAATCCTCCTGTTTTAAAGAAAATTTATTTTCAAGGCCTAGCTCTAATTGTGCTTGCACTAAATCAACTCCAGTGATCATTTCTGTAACGGTATGTTCAACTTGAATTCTCGTATTCATCTCGATGAAATAAAATTCATTATTTTCATATAAAAATTCCAAAGTGCCAGCACCCTCATATTTAAGTTCAGAACAAGCTTTCACGCATATTTGCTGAATTTCCTCTAATTTGTCACTTGGTAGGTTTTTTGCTGGCGCTTCTTCTATAATTTTTTGATATCTCCTTTGTAGTGAACAATCTCTTGAATACAAATGAACGACTTTTCCATGACCATCACCAAAAACTTGAATTTCTATGTGCCTTGGTTTTTTAAGATATTTCTCTATAAATACTTCTCCATTTCCAAAAGCTCTTTGAGCCTCATTTTGAGCACTGACAACTGAATCCCAAAGCTCATTTTCCTCATTCACAACTCTCATACCTTTGCCACCACCACCTGCAGTAGCCTTTACAATTACTGGATAACCAATATCGTTTACTACTTTTTCAATCTGATCTTGTGAATCTATCTTTCCCGTATATCCTGGAACAACAGGAACTCCAAGAGATTCAATTAGTTCTTTAGCTCTTATCTTGTCACCCATTATTTCTATAACTTTTGGATCAGGGCCAATAAATTTAAAACCACTTTCGTTGCATTTCTCAGCAAATGCTGAATTTTCCGCAAGGAAACCATATCCAGGATAAATAGCATCAGCACCAACTAGTTCAGCTGCAGAAATAATAGCTGCTTCATTAAGATAACTATCTTTAGAAATAGCAGGGCCAATACATATTGCTTCATCAGAAAGTTTTAAGTGTTTTTGATCTTTATCAACAGTCGAATAGACCGAGGCTACTTGATAACCAAGTTCCTTAGCTGCTCGCAATGCTCTAATTGCTATCACTCCTCTGTTAGCAATTAAGATTTTTTTAGGATTCTTCAATTGATATTAATTCTTGACCGAACTCTACAGGTTCGCCGTCGCCAACATTTATTGCGACAATTTTACCATCGAATTCTGATTTCACCTGATTCATCATTTTCATTGCTTCAATAATGCAAACGGTATCGCCTTTTCTTATATTTTGACCTACTTCTACAAATGGTTCTTTCTCTGGAGACGGCTTTCTATAGAAAGTTCCAACCATAGGAGAAGTTATGTGATTGAGGTGCTCATTATCTACACTTTCTTCTTGCTGAATTTCTTGAGATGTAGTCTGTTGAACTGGTACATTAAAAGATGACAGATTTGGTTGAACTGAACTTTCCTTTTTTCTGTTAATTCTTACGCTTTCTTCACCTTCTTTAACCTCTATCTCATTTAAATCTGATTCTTGCAGCATTTCTATGAGTTTCTTTATTTTTCTTAGATCCATTTTACCTCCTCAAAATTTTATCAAGTGCATATTCATAACCTTCAAAACCACACCCTACAATGCACCCTTCTGCAATGTCACTGAAAAATGATGTATGTCTAAATTCTTCTCTGGCAAATACGTTTGATATATGCACTTCATAGAAAGGAAAGTTTACCGAGAGTATGGCGTCTCTTATAGCTAGATTAGTGTGAGTATGTGCTCCAAAATTAAAAATTCCGAAATCATACTGTTCCTTTTTTTGAGAATGAATTTTCTCTATGATTTCTTTCTCAGAGTTGCTTTGAAAAAACTCCAGTGAAACATCAAGATTTAATGCTGATAATCGATTTTCTAAGTCTGTCAAAGACTCGTTTCCATATATATCAGTTTCTCTTTTTCCCAACATATTTAGATTAACGCCATTTATTATTAAAACTTTCATTTTTCGAATTTTAAGAGAAAATAGATACATTTTCAATGATTTTAACTACATTTTAAAGAAACTTAATTTCTTAAAATGAATTAAACAATTTAAATATATTTACAAATAACATTGAAAAAATTCAAGTAGGTTATACTTAATTCCCATTATTTTATTATGTTTAGTCTATTTCCAAAAGTAAGACCTCGAAGACTTAGAAAGAACAAAGTAATTCGTGATCTTGTT
Source organism: uncultured Gammaproteobacteria bacterium (assembly GCA_913052565.1). GTDB lineage: Bacteria > Pseudomonadota > Gammaproteobacteria > Magnimaribacterales > TMED112 > TMED112. Next base: position 107,164 of record CAJXFH010000002.1, read on the forward strand.
TCTGAAACAGTTTTGTCAAAGTCAAAACTAATTCAGCCTCTGTTTGTTTCTGATTCAATTAAAGAGAAAAAGCTCATTGAAACAATGCCAAACCAATATATTTTTTCGAAAGATGACATATTTTTTGAAATTGAATACCTATTAAGCAAGGGCATATCTTCCTTTGCTCTTTTTCCAAATATAGATAATTCAAAAAAAGATATTGATGGTACTGAAGCAGTTAATGCGGACAATTTTATTTGCAAACAAGTAATGCAAATTAAATCTAGGTTTCCATCTGCTGTCTTAATAACGGATGTCGCTTTAGACCCTTACACAATTACAGGCCATGATGGTATAGAGCGTGATGGGCAAATTGACAACGATCTTACTCTTGAGGCACTGAATAAGATGTCATTAAATCTTTCTCAATCAGGTGCTGATATCATTGCTCCATCCGATATGATGGACGGAAGGATTGGATCGATAAGACAGACTTTAGAAGACAATAATCAAAAAGAAACAATTATCTTAAGTTACTCGGCTAAATACTCTTCTGGTTTCTATGGGCCGTTTCGTGATGCTGTAGGATCGAAACAGAATACAGGGATCACTAAAGACACATATCAAATGGACAAAAAAAATTTACGTGAGGCTGTTAAAGAAGCAAACTTAGATATTAATGAAGGGGCTGATATTTTGATGGTAAAACCTGGGATGCCGTACCTTGATGTTGTTAAAGAAATTTCATCGAATGTTTCAGTACCAGTTTTCACTTATCAGGTGAGTGGTGAGTACTCCATGTTACAGATGGGTATTGACAAAAAATTATTTGAACATAATGTTATCCCTGAGACTTTAATTAGTTTCTTCAGAGCAGGCTCAACTTCCGTTATTACATATTTCGCTAAGTGGGTTGCAGAAAATTATGACAATATCAGTAAATAAAGATTCTTTTGATACAGAAGTTCTACAGCAATCAAAATTGGTTTTGGTAGATTTCTGGGCAGAATGGTGTGGGCCTTGTAAGCAAATAGCACCCACTTTAGAGGAATTAGCTGAAAAATATTCTGAGAACTTATCAGTATGTAAGATTGATGTAGATTCAAACAGAGAACTAGCTCTGCAATATAATGTTAGGAGCATTCCTTCATTAATGATTTTTAAGAACGGGGAAATGGTCGATAGTTTAATTGGTGCTGTAGGCTTAGAGGAGTTAGAAGATTTGGTTACAAGAAACTTCTAAAACCACCGGAAATGCATTAGTATAAATATTCGGTCAACTCATCCCGTCACAAATTTCAATTAAATTTAAAACTATGAATACATTAGAATTAAAACAAAAAAGCACAAAAGAGCTTCTAAAAATTGCTGAAGATCATGGATTAAAACATGTATCCCGACAAAAGAAAGCTGACATCATTTTCAATATATTAAAAACCGTATCTAAAGATAAAAAGGATTTATTGGGTGGTGGGATTTTAGAAACTTTGCCTGATGGCTTTGGTTTCCTTAGATCACCTTGGGGCTCTTACCTAGCTGGCCCTGATGATGTTTATGTTTCCCCAAGCCAAATAAGGAAATTCAATCTTCGAACAGGAGATTTTGTTATCGGCAACATAAGACCACCAAGAGAACAAGAGAGATATTTTGCATTAGTGCAGGTGGAGTCAATCAACGATAATGAGCCTTCTAAAACACAAGAAAAAATTGCTTTTGAGAATTTAACACCTCTTTTTCCAGATGATCGATTCAGACTTGAGACAGGCTCTGGAAGTTCAGAAGATATATCTGCAAGGATTATTGATTTAGTAGCTCCTATAGGAAAGGGGCAAAGAGGCCTAATTGTTTCTCCGCCAAAAGCTGGTAAAACCCTACTCCTACAGAATATTGCACAGTCAATAACAAAAAATAATCCAGATACACATGTAATTGTTTTGCTGATAGATGAAAGGCCAGAAGAGGTTACAGATATGCAGAGAACAGTAGATGCTGAAGTTGTTGCTAGTACTTTTGATGAGTCACCACAAAGACACGTACAAGTAGCTGACCTTGTAATTGAAAAAGCCAAAAGACTTGTTGAGCACAAAAAAGATGTAGTAATTTTGCTCGATTCAATTACTAGATTGGGTCGTGCATACAATACTGTTCAGCCAGCGAGTGGAAAAATACTTTCGGGTGGGGTTGATTCTAACGCTCTTGAAAGACCAAAAAGATTTTATGGTGCAGCAAGAAACATTGAAGAAGGTGGAAGTCTAACGATTATAGCTACGGCCCTAGTTGAAACAGGATCAAAAATGGATGATGTCATATATGAAGAATTTAAAGGTACTGGTAATATGGAAGTTCACCTTGAAAGAAAAATTGCCGAAAGAAGAGTTTTTCCTGCTATAAATATCCTCAGATCTGGGACCAGAAGGGATGATCTGTTAACTGATAAAGATGAATTAACAAGAATGCATTTGCTCAGAAAAGTTTTGAGCGAAATGGAAGAAGTAGCAGCAACAGAATTTCTTATTTCAAAGTTGAAGAATAGCAAAACCAATGAAGAATTCTTTGCTTCAATGACAAAATCAAAAGCTAAGTAATACGAAGTTGTTTCACTAAATCTTCAGCAAAATAATCTATAACTGTAGTTTCACAACCGAAAGAACGGATTTTTTTTGCAATCCTCTCCGAAATGGCGAATAGTTTAGCTCCAGAACTTTTTGAATAAATCTCTTTGAAATATATTTCTACAGCTAAATTGCTTGTAAAGATTATTGCTTCTGAAGAAGAAAATGTTTCAATTAAATTTGAATAATCACTAAATAATCTTCTTTTATAAGAGTTGATTTGCTCTACATTTGCAATAGTTGTTTTAAGTTCATCTGCAATTTTTGATAAACCCTTCTCTCCTTTAATAATTAAGACACTTGATGAAGGAATTAGCTCCATCATTTTAATCACTCCCTCAGATGAAAAATCTTGAGGAACAAGTGATGATACGTTGTGCTTACTTAGCTCAGCTTTTGTTCCAACACCCATTGCAACAATTTTTTCACTACTAATTTTTGATATAGCTGAAAAGTTTTTTACAGCATTTGGACTTTGAAAAATGAGACAATCAAACCCAGATAACTCGATTTCATGTGGTAGGTATTCAATATCATATAAAGGGATGTTTTCAGTCAAATCTGGAAATCTGGATTGGCCTGAAGGTCGAGTATCAATGATCATGAAGAATTTTTTTCCCTCCGATCTTAACTAAATGATCAACAAATTCATCTACTTTTTTCTGATAAATATTCAATTCTGCTTCACATGATTCACTAATGAAGTTTTCTTCACCATAAATTTCAACTTTAAGTTTAAATTTTTGATCTTTTATCTCACTTAAAACTGAAAGTGCTGAATGGCAATCAGCATCCAGCTTGCTTACTACAAGCCTCTCTATTTCAATCTGTTTCATTATTTGCTCATCTCTTATGTTGCTGATTAGACTTTTTGTTTCGTGATCATCTGAACGGCATTGGACAGCAATGATACCTTGGCCGACTGCTGGCAAAAAATCTAATTCAATATAATTGTCTTTCAAACCAAGCCTATCTACACCCGCTTTTGCAAGAATTAGTGCATCTACTTCTCCTGCATATAATTTTTCAATTCTTGTATCTATATTTCCACGAATCTCACTTACATTATTGTTTTCCAAAAAGTATTTGCATTGACGTTTTCTGCGTAAACTTGAAGTGCCAATTTTCACTTTGTGAATATTTTTAAGAATATTCTCATCTGCATACAACAAGATGTCAGATCTATTGTTGTGCATAATGCCAGCAAATACCTCTAGATTATTTGTATCTTTTGACGGCATATCTTTTAAGGAATGAATCGCAATATCTGCTTTGTTCTCTATCAATGATTTCTCAATATCTTCAACAAAATAGGCCTTATCAAATAAGTTCTCTCCAGAAGCACTTCTTTTATCACCTTCGGTAATTTGTTTTATTACCTGATAGTCAATTTCAGGATTATTAAGATTTTCCTGGAATATTTCCACTTGGCGTAGAGCTAATTTTGAGGATCTTGTGGCTATCTTCATTTTATTACCTCGAATAGTCTTCCAAATGAATTTCCTGATTTTGTTTCATTTTTTAATGTTAGCGAATCATCAAATTCAGAAAAATTGAAATTTGATTCTTCTATGTAGATAAGGGTACCCCTTACTGAAAAATCTTCAATTATCTTAGGCAGCAATTTTGCTAAATAATTTTTGTTATAGGGGGGATCAAGAAATATTAGATCAAACCTTTCCTCTTTAGTTCTTCGGATATAATTCTCTGCACTTTGTTTCAAAATTTGAACTTCATTTAATATTTTTAAATCCGAGCAGTTTAGATATATGTGATTGTAGATATCTTGATTTTGCTCAACTAATGTAACTTTTCTCGCACCATTTGATAAGGCTTCAATTCCTAATGACCCAGTGCCCGCAAATAGGTCTAAACAATTACAATCATGATCTATTGGTCTTAACCAAGAAAAAATTTGTTCTCTAACTCTCGCAGGTGTAGGTTTAAGATTTCTATTCTTTGGAGTTTTGAGAACTCTTCCTCCTAATTTTCCAGAACCTATTTTGATACTTGGCATTATTCTCTACAACTGGTTTTGCTGCATACAGTCTTGCCATTTATGCTTTGCAACTGATCATCTTCAACATAGGTATTGCAAACTTCACACTTTGTCATATCTTTCACTCCAGAGTTTCTCTTCAAATTTTGAATGAAATTAATGACTAATTTTTTGACTAAAAGACGAATTAAAAAATAGGCAATTGGAGCTAGCACCCCAACAACAATGAAATTCATATTTAATTAACGAGTGCTACGTTAGTAATTTTCTTAGCGTAGTCGTCATAACCTAGGGCTTCAAAAGAGGTCTTCATAATTTCGAGAGCTCTAGCTGTTTCAGTAGTATTAGGAATATTTTTTAGCACATAATTTGCTCTGTTAAGTGCAGCTAAATAGGCTCCCCTTTTGAGATAATATTCAGCACCATCTAGTTCACTGCTTGCAATTAAATTTCTCAAAAATATTAATCTCTCCCTAGCTGATTCAATATATTCACTTTCAGGATAGCGAATTAAAAACTCAGTTAAGTCTGCATAAGATTGCATTGCGCCAGATGTATCTCTCTTAGCTAAACTGAGGTTAAATATGCTGCCTAGTAAGCTCTCATCTGAATAATAACCAGTCATTCCTTTCATAAAATAGGCATAATCAATATTAGTATTCCGTGGATAGAGTTTTATAAATTTTTCTGAAGCAGCATATGCTTGATCAAAGTCTCCTGTCATGTAATGAGCATAGATTAAATCTGCTCGAGCTTGTTCTGCATATACGCCATAGGGATAAAATCTCTCAATTCTTGAAAGGGATTCTACTGCACCAACAAAATTATTTGCATTTATTCTGTCTTGCGCAAGCTTATAAAGAATAACTTCTGCAGGTTCTGACTCTTCTTCATCAATGCTTGAGCATCCGAACATCAAAAGTAGGATAATTAGGACTGAATATTTATTTTTCATTAAAAATATTTAATTGCATTAAACTAAAAACCAATGATATCAAAAAGATTTCAAATTGACGAAGATAATTCTAACAAGCGCATTGATATTTTTTTAACTCAAAGTTTAGATTCAATATCTAGAGGAATAGTTCAACAACTCATTCTGGAAAATAAAGTCGAAGTTAATGGTGGGCCAGTCAAAAGAAATTATCTCATCAAAATTGGAGATGTAATTGATGTAAAAATTGACTTAGAAAAAGAAGGCGATGATAAGCCTGAGGATATTGAGCTCGATATAGTTTTTGAAAATAAAGATTTTTACATAATAAATAAACAGGCAGGCTTAACAGTTCACCCTGGTGCAGGCCAAAAAGATGGCACTTTAATAAATGGTTTATTGAATATTCAACCTAAGCAGAAAAAACTCCCTCGCTATGGTGTTGTTCATCGATTAGATAAAGATACAAGTGGTTTGATGGTTCTTGCCAAAAACCTTGAATCACATACTTTGCTCACCGAGTTAATCCAATCTAAACAAATCAGTAGAAATTATTATGCGTTAGTACATGGATTGCCCATAGCGGGTAAAGCTATTGATCTGCCTATAGGAAGACATCCAAAAAACAGGTTACTCTTCTGTGTAAAAGATGGCGGAAGAAAAGCCATCACACACTTCAAAGTTAAAGAAAAATTTAAAAATTTTGCACTCTTAGATATTGCACTAGAGACTGGAAGAACTCATCAAATAAGAGTTCATCTCAAACATATAGGACACCCAATTGCAGGCGACAAATCTTATAATCAAATTACCAATTGGAAAGACGCAACAAAAGAAGAAATTAATGCAATCAAGAATTTAGATAGACAAGCTTTGCATGCCTATAATCTAAGTTTCACCTTCGAAGGCAAGAATTTTAATTTTGAATCAAAAATTCCAGAAGACTTTGCGGAAGTTTTAAAAGCAATATGAATGAAATATTAATAGATGGATACAGGTTTTTTGAAATGCAGAAAGATCCAAATATCTATATTTCAGTTAGTGGTAGAAAGAATTTTTGTGAACTCAGCCAAGAAGATAGAGCCTCATTTCTGAATAATCATTTTGGTATTGAGTCTTATCGTGATTTCAAACAAGAACATGGAAATAATATTTATGGCCTTGATAAAAATGTGAAAAATTATGATGGCTTTTATACAAATCAGAAAAATCATGCTTTTGCCATTAAAACCGCAGACTGTATACCTCTTATAATGTGGGATGATGAAAAAAAATCCTTATGTGGCCTTCATTGCGGCTGGAAAGGTCTTGCTAATGACATAATCAAAAATGCACTTACGCACGAAAAATGCAATTTTTTGCAGAATGCATTCATAGGGCCACACATAAGTTCCAAACATTTTGAGATTAAGAATGACTTAATAAGCCATTTTCATTCTCTAGGGAAAGATATTAATGAATTCCTTTCAACTGCTGATGATCAAATTTTTTTAAATTTGAGAAAAGTTTGTGAAGCTCAATTAACAGATTTAGGAATTCAAAATTTCAATGAATATTCACCTTGTTCCTACGAAGAAAAAACCAATTTTTTTTCTTATCGAAGAGATAAAGAAAAAGCGCTTCGTAACTTAACTATAGCTTGGTTTTGATATATCGAAATTTAATTAAAAAAATCCTTTCCTTTTTGATTTAAAGGTCTATAATTTGTCATTCCCCACAGAGATGGGGTCGATCTAATTGAGAACAATTTAGTCACTCGTGTGAGTGCCCAAAAAAATTTCACTTTAAGTGAAAAAAAATTTCCATCTTTGATGGATAACAGTTTATTTGAAGAGTTTGATCATGGCTCAGATTGAACGCTGGCGGCAAGCCTCATACATGCAAGTCGAACGAGAAAGCATCTTCGGATGTGAGTAAAGTGGCGGACGGGTGAGTAATACATAGGAATCTACCCAATGGAGGGGGATAGCTCGAGGAAACTCGAATTAATACCGCATAATCTCTATGGAGTAAAGGGGGCTTCGGCTCTCGCCATCGGATGAGCCTATGCAAGATTAGCTTGTTGGTAGGGTAATGGCCTACCAAGGCAACGATCTTTAGCTGGTTTGAGAGGATGACCAGCCACATCGGGACTGAGACACGGCCCGGACTTCTACGGAAGGCAGCAGTAGGGAATATTGGACAATGAGCGAAAGCTTGATCCAGCTATGCCGCGTGTGCGATGACGGCCCTCGGGTTGTAAAGCACTTTAGGTAACGAGGAAAAGTTAGGTGTTAATACCATCTAACCATGACGTTAATTACAGAATAAGCACCGGCTAAATCCGTGCCAGCAGCCGCGGTAATACGGATGGTGCAAGCGTTAATCGGAATTACTGGGCGTAAAGCGCGCGTAGGTGGCATACTAAGTTAGATGTGAAATCCCGGGGCTTAACCTCGGAACTGCATCTAAAACTGGTAAGCTAGAGTACTAGAGAGGAAAGTAGAATTCTTAGTGTAGCGGTGGAATGCGTAGATATTAAGAGGAATACCAATGGCGAAGGCAACTTTCTGGATAGATACTGACACTGAGGTGCGAAAGCGTGGGGAGCAAACAGGATTAGATACCCTGGTAGTCCACGCCGTAAACGATGATAACTAGCCGTTGGATTTATCCAGTGGCGCAGCTAACGCATTAAGTTATCCGCCTGGGGAGTACGGCCGCAAGGCTAAAACTCAAATGAATTGACGGGGACCCGCACAAGCGGTGGAGCATGTGGTTTAATTCGATGCAACGCGAAAAACCTTACCTACACTTGACATACTTCGAATTTTCTAGAGATAGATTAGTGCCTTCGGGAACGGAGATACAGGTGCTGCATGGCTGTCGTCAGCTCGTGTCGTGAGATGTTGGGTTAAGTCCCATAACGAGCGCAACCCTTACCCTTATTTGCCAGCGGTTCGGCCGGGAACTATAAGGGAACTGCCGGTAATAAGCCGGAGGAAGGTGGGGACGACGTCAAGTCATCATGGCCCTTACGTGTAGGGCTACACACGTGCTACAATGGGAGATACAAACGGTTGCCAAAGCGCGAGCTGGAGCTAATCCGATAAAGTCTCTCGTAGTCCGAATTGCAGTCTGGAACTCGACTGCATGAAGCCGGAATCGCTAGTAATCGCGGATCAGCATGCCGCGGTGAATACGTTCTCGGGTCTTGTACACACCGCCCGTCACACCATGGGAGTGTATTGCACCAGAAGTGGGTAGTCTAACCTTCGGGAGGGCGCTCACCACGGTGTGGTCCATGACTGGGGTGAAGTCGTAACAAGGTAGCCGTAGGGGAACCTGTGGCTGGATCACCTCCTTAACGAAAAATGTGTTTTCAACGCCCACACGAGTAACTAAATATTTAAGATCCTTGATATGTAAAATAAATGGTATGTAATTTTCTAGTGTATACATTTTGTATACATGAGATCACTGCAAATTAAAAAGTAGTTAATATTTTATTAAGTACTCTCAAAATGTTAAATAACCTTTTTAAGGTTATATGATCAAGTAAAGGAAGAGCACAAGGCGGATGCCTTGGCAGCATAAGGCGATGAAGGACGTGGTAACCTGCGATAAGCCTCGGGAAGTTGGTAAACAAATTTTGATCCGAGGATTTCCGAATGGGAAAACCCAATATACATAAGTATATTATCTTGTACTGAATACATAGGTACATGAGGCAAACCTAGGGAACTGAAACATCTAAGTACCTAGAGGAAAAGAAATCAATTGAGATTCCGGCAGTAGCGGCGAGCGAAATCGGAAAAGCCCTTAAGCTTATTTTAGTCCAGCAAAATATTCTGGAAAGTTTAGCCATAGTAGGTGATAGCCCTGTATGTGAAAGACTAATTTAAGTGAAATCGAGTAGGTCGGGACACGTGAAATCTTGACTGAATATGGGGGGACCATCCTCCAAGGCTAAATACTCTCAGCTGACCGATAGTGAACCAGTACCGTGAGGGAAAGGCGAAAAGAACCCCGGCGAGGGGAGTGAAATAGAACCTGAAACCTTGTGCTTACAAGCAGTCGGAGCAGACTTGTTCTGTGACGGCGTACCTTTTGTATAATGGGTCAACGACTTAATTTCAGTAGCAAGCTTAACCGTTTAGGGGAGGCGTAGGGAAACCGAGTCTTAATAGGGCGCTCAGTTGCTGGAATTAGACCCGAAACCGGGTGATCTATCCATGGCCAGGGTGAAGGTCAGGTAACACTGACTGGAGGCCCGAACCCACTTATGTTGAAAAATGAGGGGATGAGCTGTGGATAGGAGTGAAAGGCTAATCAAGTCCGGAGATAGCTGGTTCTCCTCGAAAGCTATTTAGGTAGCGCCTCGTGTATCACTCTTGGGGGTAGAGCACTGTTTCGGCTAGGGGGTCATCCCGACTTACCAAACCGATGCAAACTCCGAATACCAATGAGTATGAGCATGGGAGACAGACTGCGGGTGCTAACGTCCGTAGTCGAGAGGGAAACAACCCAGACTGTCAGCTAAGGTCCCTAATTATGATTAAGTGGGAAACAATGTGGGAAGGCACAAACAGCTAGGAGGTTGGCTTAGAAGCAGCCATCCTTTAAAGAAAGCGTAATAGCTCACTAGTCTAGTTTGTCTGCGCGGAAGATTTACCGGGGCTAAATCATAAACCGAAGCTTTGGATCATCTTCGGATGATGGTAGGAGAGCGTTCTGTAAGCCTGTGAAGGTGAACCGAGAGGTTTGCTGGAGGTATCAGAAGTGCGAATGCTGACATGAGTAACGAATAAGGGGGTGAAAAACCTCCTCG
>CAJXFH010000003.1:0-86860 GCA_913052565.1 uncultured Gammaproteobacteria bacterium
AGTTCTATTTCATCAAATCTATCAGAACTATTTGGTGATAGTTCAAGTTTAGCTCCAACGATAAGATTATTTTCAATCTCTAGATCCATTTTATGATTTTAAACTTTCGAAGGGGACAATACGACAGTAGATTAATCTGCAAGCTCTTTAGGGAGTTTAAAAGTCATACTTTCATTATTTTCTGAAAGATTCCTTACAGTTTTATAACCTAGAGGAAATAGAAATGAAATTACCTCCTGAACTATCTCTTCTGGTGCTGAAGCTCCTGCAGTAATGCCAACAGAGGAAGCATGCTTCAATTCTTCAATATTGATATCGGTTTTATCATCAATAAGAAATGACTTTGTCCCACATTTCTCAGCTAACTCTTTTAATCTGTTTGAGTTTGAACTAGTTTTAGAACCTATCACCAAAACAATTTCACACTCTAGTGAGAGCTGCTTTACTGCATCCTGTCTGTTTTGCGTAGCATAACAAATGTCATCAGCACTTGGACCAATTATTTGCGGGTATTTTGATTGTAAGGCCTCTATTAATTCTTTTGTTTCATCAACAGATAGAGTGGTTTGAGTGACGTAAGCTATTTCAGCTGAATTTATCTCTAATTGCTTAATATCTGCATGGTCCTCAACTAAGTAAATTTTTGTATCTGAATCGGCAGGATGGCGACCAAGTGTACCAATAACTTCTGGATGTCCCTTATGGCCTATGAGCACAATATCTCTTCCTTTTCTTGCATGTCTTTGAACTTCAAGGTGTACTTTTGTTACTAATGGACATGTGGCATCAAAATACATAAAGTTTCTATTTTTTGCCTCATCCTCGACTGATTTACTCACTCCATGAGCACTAAATATTGCTACAGCATTATCAGGAATCTCATCTATTTCTTTTACGAATTTAACACCTTTTTTTTCCAGATCTTCAACAACTTTTTTGTTATGGACTACCTGATGTCTTACAAAAACAGGTTCATCATATTTCTCAAGAGATTTTTCAACTATATCTATTGCACGATCAACCCCTGCACAAAATCCTCTAGGATTAGCTAAAACTATTTCTTTAGATACTTTTTCCATTTTTCAACCAGGTAAAAATTAATATTATGGCCCCCAATGTTATAAAAAAGTCAGCAAGATTAAAAACAAATAAAGAGTTTGTTCCAATTCTTAAGTGAAGGTAGTCAGTAACGGAGCCATAAAATAATCTTTCTATGAAATTACCAAAACCTCCTGAAAGCACAAATACCAACCCAAGCTTTTGATACTTATCTTCCGTACTAAAAAAAGTAAATCCCAAAAATACAAGAGCTGCAAAAATAACAAGTGTTAAGAAAACTTGTGCTGCGCCGCCTGCTGAGCTGAATAAACTAAGTGCTATACCAGTATTTTTTGTAAGAAAATAATCCAAAAAATATGGGATCAAAGTTATAGACTCAATATTTGAAGTATTTAAAAAATATTTCACACCTAGGTCGCATATCAGAGTTGCTAAAAATAAATACAAATAATTCAATTAAAAGAAACTCCTAAGCTCACCATCACCGTTTATATTAAGCTCACACCTTTTGCATATTTTTTCTTGGTCTAGTTCTTCAGATCTGTGCCAACATCTAGAGCATTTTTCATTTTCTGATTTTTTAACAACAATTACCTCTGTATCACCTTCTTCAACCTTACAACTCGAACTAATGAAAAATTTAGAAATTTCATCCTTAAATATAGAAATTGATTCAAAGTCATTTTTTGGCAAAGTAATTTGCAAATCACAATCCAAAGCATTTTTGATATTTCCTTTTTGTCTCTCAGTTTCTATTGCTTGGTATACTCGAGATCTTAGGGAGATCAGAAAGTCGAATCTATCGATATCCTCCTGACTTGCTGGCTCAACATTTTTGGCAAATTCTGCATAAAACACTTCATCGCCGCAGCCTGGCTTAAGACTTTCTTTAAATTCATATGCAGTAAATGGCAGTATGGGCGAAATAGACTTTATTAAGATGTTTACAATTTCATTGATGGTATATTGTGCAGATCTCCTTCCAATAGAATCTGCTTTCATTGTGTATAGTCGGTCTTTAATAATATCTAGATACATGCCTCCTAAGTCATTTACACAAAAATTTAAAATTCTAGAAATTATTAAATGTAAATTATAATTTTTATAGTTTTCCCTTAAATCTTCCTGAAGCTTATAGGTTTTAGACAGTATTACTTTATCAAGAAAAAGTAATTGTTCTTTATCGAAATCTTTTTGGTAATCATACAAATTTGAAACCATAAACCTCAAAGTATTTCTAATTCTTCTAAATCCATCTATTGATCTATTAAAAATATCTTTTGAAAAGGCCATTTCACCTCTGAAATCAGTTGAAGCAATCCAATAACGCAAGATATCTGCGCCTGAATCTTTAATAACCTCTTGTGGCGTAACTACGTTTCCAATTGATTTAGACATTTTTCTTCCATCTTCATCCACCACAAATCCATGTGTTAGTACCGATTTGTAAGGAGCTGTGCCTTTCATTGCTATCGAAGTAAGTAAAGATGATTGGAACCAACCTCTATGCTGGTCACTTCCCTCTAAATAAAGATCAGATTGTGTGTTTGGTCCAAATATCTCATCCATAACACAATAATGCGTAATACCAGAATCAAACCACACGTCAAAAATATCTTTTGATTTTTCAAAACCTATATCTTGCGAATCCAGATCTAGAGTATTCCAAGAATCAATACCTTCCTCTTTAATTGCCTTGGAAGCTTTATTAAATATTTCATCTTGATCAGGATGAAGTTCGCCTGTGTCGCTTTGATAGTAAAGTGTTATCGGAATGCCCCAATCTCTTTGTCTAGAAATGCACCAATCTGGTCTATCTTTAAGCATAATTTGCATTCTCTCCTTGCCCCAATCTGGAATAAAGCTAACATCATTAATTGCTCTATTAGCGCCGTCCAATAAACCTGATTTAGTCATAGAGATAAACCACTGAGGTGTTGCCATAAAAATTAGTGGTGTTTTATGTCTCCAACAATGAGGGTAGCTATGATGATAATTTTCCTTATTCATAAGGCTATTATTTTTTTCTAGCTCTTCTATAACCATCGGTTCTACTTTTCTTACATGAGTTCCTGCAAATAAGCCAACATCATCTTTGTAACAACCATTCATAGAAATTGGATTTTCAATTTCAATTTTTTTCTGACAACATACATTAAAATCATCAACTCCATGAGCTGGTGCAGTATGTACAAAACCAGTTCCGGTTTCAGTTGTAACATGTTCGCCAAATAACATTGGTGTATCTCTTTTGTATAGAGGATGTAAGAGCATATATTCTTCAAGATCTGAGCCTTTAAGCTTTAAGTTAAGGTCTTTTAGATCTAGTTCTTTCCATCTCTCTATACATTCCTCAACCAAATCATTTGCAACTAAATAATATTCATAGTCTGACTCCAATATTTTGTATTCAATTTCAGGATTGCAACAGACTGCTTGGTTTCCAGGTATGGTCCAAGGTGTAGTTGTCCAAATAACAACAAAAACCTTTTTTTCAAAATCTATATCTAATGTTTTCCCTAGCTTCTTAGCGCTCTCACTTTTCAACTCAAATTTCACATCAATAGAGATTGATTTTTTATCAATGTATTCAACCTCTGCCTCTGCCAAAGAGGATGAACATTCCAGACACCAATGAACAGGTTTAAAGCCTTTCTCGACATGACCATTATGAAAGATTCGAGCAAAGCCATTAATTGCCTGCCCTTCAAATGATTTATCTAAACTAGCATAACGCTCATCCCAAGCTCCGAAAACTCCCAATCTGACAAAATCATCCTTTTGAAGAATAATCTGCTCTTTTGCAAATTCTCTGCATAATTCCCTAAATTCTGATTGGCTTATTTCTCTTCTTTTTTTTCCAATCTTTTTTTCTACTTGGTGTTCTATAGGCAGTCCATGGCAGTCCCAGCCCGGTACATATGGAGCATCAAATCCTTCTAGAGTTTTTGAGCGAATAATGACATCTTTTAAAACCTTATTCACTGCGTGTCCCAAATGAATGCTTCCATTAGCATATGGTGGACCATCATGAAGCAAAAACTTTTCCCTACCTTCTCTTTTGGCTCTAATTTTTTTATAGACTCCCCTTTCATCCCATTCTTTCAACATTTCTGGCTCCCTTAAGTTAAGATTTGCCTTCATTGGAATGGTTGTATTAGGAAGGTTTAATTTTTGATCTTTTTTTTCACCCATAATTTTTTATGAGCTCCATCGCTTTCTTTTTATCATCATCTATTTGAATCTTTAGCTCTTCAACCGAATTAAATTTTACCTGATCTCTAATTTTACATAAAAATTCAACTGCTAATGCTCGATCGTAGATATTTCCATCAAATTCTAGAATATGAGCCTCTAATGATTGTCGATAATCATCAAATGTTGGCTTTGGACCAAAGTTTACTATGCAAAAATAGTGTTGCTTATCAATTAATGTTTTGCCGAGAAATACTCCGCTAAAACAAAAATCAACATTGTCTATGTTTATATTGGCGGTTGGAGTGGATATTCTTCTACCTAAACTTTTTCCTTTTATAACATCTCCAGATATTTTGTATGGTCTTCCTAATAATTTTGAAGCCTCTTTAAATTCTGATTTTTGAAGCTGCTCCCTGATGAGAGTGCTGCTTATTTTTATACCATTAGATTCAAAGTCATCTAAAACATTTAATTCAATTTGATATTCTTTGCAGAGTTTAGATAAAAGATCTAAATCACCCAAACGGTCTTTACCAAATTTAAAGTCTTTTCCAACAATTAAATATTGCACGTCTTCATTTACAAGATAATTTAAGAAAAATTCTTCAGCTGTTTGACTTCGAAACTTTTCATTGAAGTCAATTGACTGCAACACATCTACCTTCAGATTTCCAAGAATATTTTTTTTATCGAATTCAGAAAGTATTCTTTTTTTACTCCACTGAAAGAATTCAAAAGGATAAGGATTAAAAGTTATAACTTTTGTATCCAAATTATTTTTCTTGGCAGCCTCCATTAAGTTGCTTATTAAATCTTGATGGCCCAAGTGAATGCCATCGAAATTTCCTATTGTTGCTGCAAACTTTCTTTTCATTGTAATTTTTTTGTATAGATTTTTAATATAAAAATAACTGCCAGCAACCATACTATGATTGCAGCGAATGTAGTAGCCAGTGCTAACCCAACATGGCCCCAATCATATGTAAAAATGAATAAATAGTTAAGTACTAAGTTTACTAATAGTGATACAGAACCTAAAAATAGAATAAATTTAGTTCTTGAAGCAGCGAAAAATACACTGTTAAGGAATTTTGAGCTCAATAAAAATGGCAAGGCATACGAATATGCAATTAGACTTGATGAAGTCATTACAACATCATCATCTGTAAATTCACCTCTAAAAAACAGTAATTGAATAATCTGGTAGGAAAAGAGGATATAAAATAAGCCTGATAAGAGACCTAATATAAATGTAGAAAAAAATCCTTTGTAGAAAACTTTCATGAATTCTTTTTTATTTTCATTTACAAGAGTTTCGGTTAAATCTGGCAGAGCAACTAAGGCTATTGCTACACCGAATAAACCCATTGGGAATTGTATCAATCTATCTGATAAATAAAGCCATGTTGGGCTTCCAGAGATTAAGAAAGATGCAAAGACCGTATCTATTAGAACATTGAGCTGGTAAACACCTGCTGCCAAAATAGCTGGTAGAAATCTCGCGAAAAATGAGCTTAGAATTTTGTGATTAAATTTTTTTGTGAAGCTTGGAAAATATCCTAATCTTGCTGTAACGAATAGGTTTAAAATTAGTTGTAATAATCCAGCTACTAATACTGAAATTCCAATCACATAAAGAGAAAGTTCTTCTGAAAAAAATGCAAAGCCTATTAAGGTTAAATTAAATAATATAGGTGTAGCAGCAACTACTTGAAAGTGTCTTTTTGAGTTTTGAATAGCCCCGAAGAAGGCTACTAGAGAAATCATAAGTATGTAAGGAAATACATATGCAAGAAATTCTGAAGCAGCAAGAAACTTTGCCTCATCAGATATGAAGCCTGGTGCAAAAAGACTCACAAAGATTGATGGAAAAAACATCACAAACAATACAAAAGTCAGAAGTACAGAGAATAAAATTGTAAAAATTTGATTTAAAAACTCATGCAAGTTGTCTTTTGCTTCAATGATGCTTGGCGTAAGAGATTGTGCTAGTGCCCCTTCACCAAAGAAACTTCTGAATACATTAGGGATTTTAAAAATTACTACAAAAATATCATGTATTACACTCGCTCCTAAGATTGAAGAGAACAATAAGTCTCTTACATAACCAAAAACTCTAGAAACAAATGTTAATGCGGTAAAACCAAATGAAGATTTCCAGAAATTTGAAATGTTCAATTAATCCTTCTCAGATTCAAAGTCCATAGATATTGAATTTACACAATATCTTAGACCAGTTTTATCTACCGGCCCGTCTTCAAAGACATGACCTAAATGACCCTCACAACCGGAACATAAGATTTCTGTTCTTGGTCTACCAAAAATAGAATTATCTTCTTTATAAATAATCGCCTCTTTATTTACTGATTCAAAAAAACTAGGCCATCCACACCCAGCATTAAATTTTGTATCAGATGCAAATAATTCTTGACCGCAATTTTTACACTTATAAATTCCATCTTCAAAAAATGAATCAAATTTTCCAGAAAATGGTCTTTCAGTGCCTTTGTCTCTTAAGACGATAAGCTCTTCTTCAGTAAGAGAGTCATTTATTTTTTTCATAACTTTATTGTACTATTTTTAGCTTTCTTGGACTTTAAAACCAAGCTCCTTGAGGACAGACCGATCATGCTCACTCTTGCAATTATTTATGACTACTTGTGAATATCCAATTCTTTCGTTGTAATTATCTCTAATCTTCTTAAAATTTGCAGATTCAAAAATATCTAGCTTCGGGTTATAGGTATCAAGCATTAAAGAAACTGGTAAACCAAATTCTTTCATATCCTTATCAAAACTTTTTTTATCAAAGGCTAAAATTTTACTTTCTAAGATGTCTTCTTTTTCAAGAGGTATTTTCCCTAAGAAATTAACTACATTTTCATATGCCATTTTGGTCATATGATATCGGGCGAATTGAGAATGCCCAGCTATATGAGGAGTTCCCAGTAAGTTTTTTTCTAAAAAATTCTCATTAATTTGTGGTTCATTCTTAAAAACGTCAGAAATCATTTGAATATTATTTGCCTGGTCATCAAGTTCCAGAAAATCCTCCTCAGAAACTACTCCTCCTCTAGATGTATTAATAATTATTGCTCCATCATCACACCTTTCAAATTTGCTTGCGGAAATGAGGTTTTCTGTAAAGTGTTTGGATTCACTCGCTGTTGTTAATGGGACATGCAGTGATATTAGAGCATAACCCTGAATATCTTCATTATGATTAGTACTCAACTTATAAGGATCATAGGAACTAACATTAAAACCAAAATATTTGAGTGCCTGATAAATGCCTTCACCTATATTTCCGCAACCCATAATTAGAGCAGGTTGAGTTTTATCAAACTTTTTTTCTTGCAGCATAAGTGCGATAGTTGAAAAAACGTATTCTCTGACAGCTATAGCATTAGCTCCTGAAGAAAATGCATAGGGAATTCTCATCTGATTTAATTTTTCTTTGTCAATGTGATCTTCTCCAGTTGAAGCTGAGCATATAAACTTAATGTTTTTAGGAATTTTCTTCCCATGGGTTTTATACGTTGATCTTATAAGTACAATAGAATCCTCTTTGACTTTCTCAATCTCTAAATCCATATCAGAGAAATACTCTATTTGATTAATATGATCTGAAAAAAAATGTTCTACATATGGAATATTTTTATCAATCAGAATTTTCATTTTTTTGGCCAAAGTACTGACTTAATCCAACCAAAAAAAGTGTTATTTTCTAAAGTTTTCTTTTCAATACTTAAAAGATCTTCAAGATATGTTGATGATTCAGAAAAAAGTGTTTCCCTTGTAACAAAATTTCCTTTATCCAATTTTCTAATTTCTCTTGCAGGGTTACCAGCGTATATTGTGTTTGGTGGAACCTCACCACTTACGACAGAACCAGCTCCAATAATACTATTCGCACCTATTTTGGTTCCTTTTAAAATAATTGATTTTTCCCCAATCCAGACATTATCTTCAATCGATACTTCTTTAGGGCTCGCTACATAATCTGTTCTATCATATATACCATGCCAATCTGAGTCTGTGATTGTGACATCAGATGCAATCATAGTGGATTGTCCTATTTTTATTTTCTTTGCACTTCTAATGCTTGTGCCTGGAGATATCAAAATATATTTTCCAAGGAAAATTTCGCCACTAATTTTATCTGTTTCCCATGTTGATAGATCTATTCTTTTATCAGGTGCGGTTATTAAGGTTGCAAAATCTCCTATTGAAATATTATTTCCAAAAATCTTTAAGTGTTGTGGATTCAAAATCATTACATTCTTTCCAAAATCTTTAAACTTCGGTTTTAAAAAATGGTGAATATAAAAAGCACTGATCGAATTAAAAAAATGTTTCAACCAAAATGGGCGTTTTTCGATATTAATGATTAAGCTCCAAATCTAATTATAAGCTAGAATAAATCTCTGCATGATCAAGTTTAATTTAGTAAATTTCTTATTAGAAGCAAAAATTTTTAGGAAAATCGGTTTACCAATACTAGGTAGTCAGTTAGTAATGTATGGAATGACCACAACCGATTATATTATGGCAGGATATTATTCTTCAGAAGATCTTGCGGGTGTTGGTTTAGGTGCATCTATTTTCAATCCTCTTTATTTTCTAACAGCTGGGGTAATGTTTGGTATTGGACCAATTATTGCTCAACACTTTGGGGCAAAGGAATATGACAAAATTAAAATTAAAACAAGAAAATTTCTATGGGTAGCACTGCTAATTGGCACAATTTTCACATTAATTTTGATTAATACTGGTTTTATTTTAGATTCTCTTGGTACAAGCAAAGATATAAAAGATATTAGCTTCGGATATCTAAGTGCTGTTGCTTATGGCACCGTTCCGATGACAATCTATCAAGCCCTAAGGAATTATAGTGAAGGCATTACACAAACGAAGATAGTCTTTCTAATTGGTGGTCTAGGGTTTATTTTAAATATTCCATTAAATTACCTATTCATTTTTGAATTTGGGTATGGTGGTATAGGGTGTGGCATTGCAACAGCTGTTATAAGTTGGCTAGGCCTGTTAACAATTGTTTTTGCTACTTATTCATTGAAACAATATCGACAAACAAGAATATATGGAAAATTTATATTACCTGATTTTGCCAGTGCTAAAGAGTTAGTTGTTATAGGTGTACCAATAAGCTTTGGTATCTTTGTTGAATTGAGTATGTTTAGTGGTGCTGCATTAATAATTTCAATATTTGGCTCAACCTCGCTCGCAGCACATACAATATCACTTAATATAGTTGGTCTTCTTTTTATGATGCCTCTATCGCTCGGATTAGCTTCAGCAATTAGAGTCGGCAATCTGATAGGTGAAAAAAATTATCAAAAAGCAAACTTTGCTGCTAATTTTAGTCTGAGATTTTCTTTTTTCATTGCCTTATTTAATTATGCTATTTTGTTTTTCGCGGGCACCATACTAATTGGTCTCTACACTAATGATGCAACGGTAATTGAAAAAGCAGTAGGTTTATTGGCTTTAGCAGCAATTTTTCAGATTCCAGACGCAATTGGATTTTCGGCAATGGGCTCACTTAGAGGACATAAAGATACTTTTGCAACTATGGTCAATCTAATAATTTCTTATTGGCTTTTCGCATTACCAATTGGAATATTTCTTGCATTTTCTGACAATAATTTCTTACCCAATGAAGCTGAGGGAATTTGGTACGGTATGATTATTGGTATAACAATAAGTGCTATATTGAATACAAGAAGACTTAAATATAAAAAAGGTTCATTAAAGAATCTTTACAAGCTCAGAACCAATTAAATTCAGATCAGTAACCACTTTTACACCTGCTGAATTTAAAGCATTAAATTTATCTTGAGCAGTCCCTTTCCCACCTGATATTATTGCTCCAGCATGGCCCATTCTCTTACCTTTAGGTGCGGTTACTCCAGCAATGTATGAAATTACAGGTTTTGAAACATGGCTTTTAATATAATCAGCAGCTTCTTCTTCTGCATTTCCACCAATTTCTCCAACCATAACTATAGATTTTGTATCTTCATCTTCTTCAAATAGCTTTAAACAATCTATAAAAGACGTTCCATTTATAGGATCACCGCCTATCCCTATGCATGTGCTTTGACCAAGCCCAACTTCGGAAGTCTGCTGAACGGCCTCATATGTTAAGGTGCCAGACCTAGAAACTATGCCTACAGAACCCTCCTTATGAATTGATGCTGGCATGATCCCTAGCTTTGCCTTACCTGGTGAAATTACACCCGGGCAATTAGGTCCAACTAGCCTAACATCAGGGTAATTTTTCATAACATCAATCACTTCAATCATATCTAAAACTGGAACACCTTCAGTAATACAAATTATTAATTTGATTCCGCTCTTAGCTGCCTCGATAATTGCATCTTTACAGAATCTTGCTGGAACGAATATAACGGATGTATCGGCACTAGTAGAATCAATCGCATCTTTAACAGAATTAAATACGGGAAGATTAAGGTGAAGTTGGCCACCTTTTCCAGGCGTTACACCACCAACAATATTTGTACCGTAAGCTATGCATTGCTCAGCATGCATAGTAGCCTGTGAACCTGTAAAACCTTGAAAAATTGCCTTGGTATTTTTGTCTATTAAAACACTCATTTCACTAGCTCGACTATTTTTTGTGCTGCTTTCATTAATGAATCTTCACCAATAACGTTTAAACCAGAATTATTAAGCAAAGTTTTTCCCTCGCTACTCATATTGCCTTGCAGTCTAACAACTATTGGAACAGAAACCCCTATTTCATTTATTGCATCAATGATTCCTTGAGCAATTAAGTCGCAACGCACAATTCCTCCAAAAATATTAACCAGAATTCCTTTTACTTCTTTATCAGAAAGTATTAGCTTAAAAGCCTCAGAAACTCTCTCTTTAGTAGCTGTTCCTCCGACATCAAGGAAATTTGCGGGATCACCATCATAAAGTTTTATAGTATCCATGGTTCCCATTGCCAAGCCAGCACCATTAACCATACATCCAATATTGCCGTCTAATGATACGTAACTTAAATCATGTTTTTTAGCTTCATATTCACGTTGATCTTCTTGTGAGGGATCTCTCATTTTTTCAATTTCTGCTTGCCTATAAAGAGCATTCTCATCAATATTAATTTTTGCATCGAGGCAATGAAGATCACCTGAAGTTGTAACTACTAATGGATTTATTTCTAAGAGAGATAGGTCTTTCTCAACGAATAATTTTATACAACCTTGAACTATTGAAAAAAATTGCTTCTTTTGATCATCAGTGAAATTTAATGACTGTGCTATTTCCTTCAGATCACTCACATCAGTTTCGTTGCCCCCTTTAAATTTAAATTTCAAAATCTTTTCGGGATTTTTTTCTGCAACTTCTTCAATATTCATGCCCCCTGCTTGAGAAACTATCATGGAGATGCATTTTTCTGCCCTGTCTACCAATAAACTCATATAGAGTTCTGAATCAATCTCAGTTAACTCATCGACACTTATGATATTAACTGGCAAACCAACTTGGTCAGTTTGATTAGTAACTATCTGTTTTCCAAGCCATTCATTCACAAAGTCTTCGACATTTTGTTTATCTTTGCACAGCTTTACACCACCAACTTTACCTCGACCACCTGTATGTGCCTGAACTTTAGCCACACAACCTTTTTCAAAGTTTATTTGTTTTAGGGCTTTATCAATGTCTCCAAGTTCTTTGATAATGCCTCGTTTTGATACAGGCAAATCATAAGCTTCGAGCAATTCTTTTGATTGAAATTCATGAAGATTCATTAATTTCCTATATGAATGGCCTGTTTATTTACAGCAAGAGCTGCTTCATGAAGAGCTTCAGAAACTGTAGGATGACTAAACATTGTTAAACCAAAGTCTTCTGAGCTAGCTGAGAATTCCATCCCAATTAGACCTTGTTGGAGTATTTCTGATGCTGAATTACCAAAAATTTGCACACCTAAAACCTCGTCGGTTTCTTTATCAGCAAGCATTTTGACTAGGCCAACAGAATCACCAGATGCAAGTGCTCTTCCACTTGCTGCAAAAGGAAAACTTCCTTTTTTATAGTCCTTATTTTCTTTTTTAAGTTGATTCTCTGTTTTACCAACCCAGGCAATTTCTGGATGTGTATAGATAACACTTGGCACTAAATCGTAATTAACTTCCATTCTCTTTCCTGCAATTCTTTCAGCAACCATTACACCTTCTTCCATTGCTTTATGAGCTAACATCGGGCCCCTTACTATATCTCCAATAGCATAAACGTTATTCAATTCCGTCTTACAAAACTCATCTACTGGAACAAAACCCTTCTCATCCAAATTTAGACCCACCCCAGGACCTATAAGATTTTCAGTGAATGGTCTTCTTCCCACTGCAACTATTACTTTGTCATAAGCTACTGTCTGCATTTCGCCTTTCATTTCAATTTCCAGTGATACACCGGACCGTGATTTCTTAGAGCCTTTTACCATTGCTCCCAAGTTAATATTTAGATTCTGTTTTCTAAACTCTCTTTCAATAACCCTGGATATATCTGAATCAAGCATCGGCAGTAATGTTTGTTCAGCTTCATAGATGTCTACAACTGATCCTAACCTAGACCAAACGCTCCCAAGCTCTAAACCTATTACACCAGCCCCGATTATTGCAAGTTTTTTAGGGGTCTTAGAGAACTCTAATGCACCAGCACTTCCAACGACTGTTTTACCATTCCATGGGACCGAAGGTATATTTATTGGTCTTGAGCCTGTTGCTAAGACAATATTTTTTGCTTTAATTTTCTTTTTTTTGCCCTTATTGTTCGTTACCTCGACTTCGTTTGCTGAGATCAGTTTACCTTTGCCATGGATCGCATCAACTTTATTATGTTTAAAGAGTTGAGTAACACCACCAGTTAATTTTGTAACAATCTCATTTTTTCTATTCATCATTTTAGCAAGATCATATGTTGGTTTAGATACTCTAATTCCATGCTCATGAAAGCTTTCATCTATTTGCTGAAATTTGTAGGAGGAATCTAATAACGACTTTGATGGAATACATCCAACATTTAAACAAGTGCCACCGAGTTTTTGTTTACCATCTGAATCTTCATCAAACTCTATACAAGCAGATTTTAGACCAAGTTGAGCAGATTTAATGGCAGCAACGTAACCTCCGGGCCCACCACCAATAACTAAAACATCATATTCCATTTATACTCCCAATAACATTGATTCTGGTGACTCAAGAACATCTTTTATTTTTACCAGAAATGATACAGCATCTTTGCCATCTAAAAGCCTATGATCATAAGTTAATGCTAAATACATCATTGGTCTTATCTCTATTGAACCATTTAAAGCAACTGGTCTTTCTTGTATCTTATGCATACCTAAAATAGCTGATTGAGGTGGATTTAAAATTGGAGTCGAGATCAAAGAACCAAAAACACCCCCATTTGAAATTGTAAAAGTGCCACCTGTTATATCTTCAATGCCTATTTTTCCTTCTCTTGCCTTTAATGAAAAATCTCTTATAGCAATTTCAATTTCAGCAATAGTCAGATTTTGAACATTTCTTACAACTGGAACAACAAGTCCTCGTTCAGTAGAAACTGCAACACCTATATCTTGGAAACCATGATATACAATGTCCTTTCCATCAATTGAAGCATTAACAATTGGCATTTCTTGAAGAGCAATACTTGAAGCTTTCAAAAACATGCCCATGAATCCCAATTTAACACCAAATTTATCTTCAAAAGTCTCTTTATATTTTTCTCTTAGTGCTTTTATTTCATGTAGGTCAACTTCATTAAAAGTAGTTAAAGATGCAGTTTGTGATTGTGATTCAAGTAACCTTTCAGCTACAACTGAACGCAATCTACTCATTGGTACTCTTTTTGATTCTTCGACTGCTTTTGACTCATCCTTTTTAATGTTTTCAGTTGGCTTTTCAGAATCTATTGATGCCTCCATTACATCTTTTTTAGTAATTACTCCTTTTTTTGAGGACGAGGCAACATTTTCTATTGGCACAGATTTTTCTTTAAGTAGTTTCTTGGCAGCAGGTCCCATTCTGAAACCTTTAAGGTCTTGATCTCCAATATCTGATGTATTTGTATCTGATTCGACTTTTGTTGGAGCTATATCAGGAGCAGGTTCTTCAATTAATTTCTTCGGCTCTTCAATTATTTCTTCTGGTTCTTCTACAGTATTAATTTCACTCTCAGTTTTCTTAGTTTCAACTTCTACTTTATTACTTGCGCCAGATTGCTCATTATAATTTCCAATAATTTCAGAACTTTTAATAGTAGAGCCCTCATCAACAATAATTTTACCCATTATTCCGTCAGTTGGTGCAGTTACTTCTATTACTACTTTGTCAGTTTCAATCTCTGCTAATACCTCATCTTGTTTAATTTCTTGTCCTTCTTTTTTCAACCAACTTGAAAGAGTACCTTCAAATATTGATTCAGGGAATTGTGGAGATTTTATGTCTACAGCCATGTTGAATATTCTATAACTCTAATGCCTTTGTAACTATCTCTTTTTGACGTTTCAGGTGATATTTTTGAAATCCGCCCGCTGGAGCAGATGACGGATGTCTAGCAACTACATTTAGTTTGTATCCTTTTTTAGTTTCATTTAAAACTTTTTCAAGTCTATGCCTTATCATCAGCCATGCTCCCATGTTTTCCGGTTCTTCTTGTACCCATAAAAAGTCTTTACATTTAATTTCTTTAGTAAAGCTAAGAAGCTCGCTTTCAGGGAAAGGGTAAAGTTGCTCAATCCGAACAAGTTGTATATTTTTAATCTTCTGATTATCCATTTCAGATTTAAGATCAAAGTAAATTTTTCCTGAGCAAAAAATCACTCTCTTTGTAATCGATTTCTGTTCCTCAACGATAATATTCTTGAAGGAACCATTTGTTATATCTTCAATATTGGAAGTAGCCATTGGGTTTCTTAATAAACTCTTCGGTGTTAAAACAACTAATGGTTTTCTTGTCGGCTTAATAACTTGTTTTCTAAGTAAATGAAAAATTTGTGCTGGCATTGTAGGCACACAAACTTGGATATTATCGTATGCACAAAGTTGTAGAAATCTTTCAAGCCTACAACTGCTATGCTCAGGCCCTTGACCTTCATACCCATGAGGAAGAAACATTGTTAATCCAGACAGTCTGTTCCATTTTGTTTCAGCACTTACAATAAATTGATCTATTACGACTTGAGCAACATTCACAAAGTCACCAAATTGTGCCTCCCAAACGATCAGACCTTCTGGCCAAGTTGATGCATACCCATATTCAAAAGCTAAAACGGCTTCTTCAGAAAGAAGAGAGTCATAGATTTCAAATTTTTTGTTGCCATTATTTAAATTTGACAATGGTACGTAGCCGATACCTGTCTTCTGGTCTTTTACAACAAGATGACGGTGAGAAAAAGTTCCTCTTCTAGTATCTTGTCCAGTAATTCTTACAGGGTAGCCCTCACCAAGCAGAGTTGAATATGCTGCCATTTCTGCAAAACCCCAATTCATTGGAAGTTCACCATCAAGCATTTTTCTGCGCTCATCATATAGTTTTCCAACTTGTTTTTGAACCTCAATATTTGGCTCAAAGTTCATTCCAACTTCCATTGTGTTTTTTAATAGTTCAAGTGATACTGCTGTAGGATATGGTTTACTGAGATCTGGTTTTAAATAAGGGCTCCAGTCAAAATGAAGACCACTGTCTGGGTTCATTGCCATTGATTCGGCAACCATTTCACCTTTTTCCATGTGAGACCGGTATTCTTTCTTAAAACCATCAAACATATTTTCCTGAATGGAATCATTTTTGATCAATTTTTGAAAATATAAATCTGTAACTGTATTTTTAGATTTAATTTCTTTATACATCATCGGCTGTGTTGCAAAAGGCTCATCAGTTTCGTTATGCCCTCTTCTCCTGTAACAGACAAAATCTACAATTATGTCTCTGTGAAAAGTATCTCTATACTCCACTGCAAGTTTAGCTGCCATCACACAAGCTTCCGGGTCATCTCCGTTAACATGAATTATTGGAGCTTCAACCATCTTAGCAACATCAGTGCAATACTCAGTTGAACGTGCATCTTCTTTTAAGCTTGTAGTAAAGCCTATCTGGTTATTGACAACTATATGTACTGTTCCACCTGTACCGTAAGCTCTGGTCTGTGATAATTGCAGAATCTCCATCACAATTCCTTGTGCTGAAAAAGAAGCATCACCATGCATCAGTATGGGAACGACTTTTTTGCCATCTTTATCTTCTCTTCTATCTTGTCTAGCTCGTACAGATCCAAGGACAACAGGGTTTACGATTTCGAGATGTGATGGATTTGAACCCAGAGCAAGATGTACTTGCCCACCACTAGTTAAGATGTTTGAGGAAAAACCAAGGTGATATTTCACGTCTCCAGTATGTTCAATATCTTCCTCAAAATCCTCAGCAAACTCAGTGAATAATTCACTTGGTTTTTTTCCCATTACATTGATTAGCACATTAAGCCTTCCTCTGTGTGACATCCCCATTACAATTTCTTTAGCTCCCTTTGAGCCGAAATCTTCGATCAGAGTATCAAGGAGGGGAATTAATGATTCACCGCCTTCAAGACCAAATCTTTTTGCTCCTGGATATTTTGAAGCTAGAAACTTCTCAAGACCCTCTGAATCAACCAACCTTTTTAGAATGTGCTGTTTTTCTTCTTTATTGAATGAGTAAGGTGTCTTCTTACCTTCAATTTTATCTAGAAACCAGCCTCTAATTTTACTGTTCATTATGTGCATAAACTCATAACCTATGCTTGATGTGTAAGATGTTTTGATAGATTCTAAAATTTCTACTAGTTTAAGTTTTTTATTATTTTGGAAATTGGAAATTGAAAATTCTTTGTTCAGATCCTCATTTGAAAGCCCATGAAATTCAAGTTCAAGGTCGGGGATTTTTACATCCTCTCTTAGATGTAATGGATCAATTTTGGCAACCTGATGGCCTCTTCTTCTGTAAGCATTAATTAAGTTTTGAATATCTGATGATTTAGAATTTGTCTTAACTGTAGTTTGGTCTTTAGTGGAAAAATTTATATTTTTTAAAGAACTTAATATATCTTTATGGCTGACATCAGTAGCTCCATTTTGAATAGAGTCAAAATATTTCTTCCACTCTGGTTTGATAGTATTTGGATCATTTAAGTACTGCTCGTATAAATGATTTAAATATTCTGAATTCCCACCGTATTTGAAGCTATCTTTTAGCCTCTCCTCAATTGATTTAGACACTATCCTATTCTTCTTAACTCCTTCTTGATTTCATTAATTGCCTTGGAAGGGTTTAAGCCTTTAGGACAAACAGAAGTACAATTCATTATCCCATGACATCTATATACACTAAAGGCATCATTTAATTTTTTTAGCCTGTTTCTTTTTTGTTTGTCTCGAGTATCGGCAATAAATCTATAAGCTTGAAGCAATGCTGCCGGTCCTACAAATTTTTCCGGATTCCACCAAAATGAAGGACAACTTGTTGAGCAACAAGCACATAAAACACACTCATATAATCCATCTAATTTGTCACGATCTTGAGGGCTCTGTAGTCTCTCATGACCAGTAGTTACTTCATCTTCATTATCTAGAAATGGTTTAACTTTTTCATACTGTTCATAAAATGGCTTCATATCAACGATTAAATCTTTAATTACAGGTAAACCTGGCAGAGGGCGTACCTCAAGCTTGTCTCTAGTAACAACATCAGAAACAGGTGTAATGCAGGCTAAACCATTTTTTCCATTCATATTCACTCCATCAGAGCCACACACTCCTTGTGCGCAAGACCTTCTGAAAGTAACTGTTGAATCAAGCTCTTGTGCTTGTCTAATAGCATCGATGACCATCATATTTCCAGTAGCAGGATAAGAGACTTCATAATCATTCATATAGGGCCTTTCATCTTTTTCTGGATCAAATCTATAAAGACTTAGTTTTAACTTTTTGGCCATTTAATATACTCTCGCTTTTGGTTTGAACGCTTCTACCGTTTCTGGTTCAAGGTTAACATCTCTTTTGCAGACTTTATTAGCATCTTTGAAATATAAAGAATGGCATAACCAATCTTTGTCATCTCTATCAGGATAGTCTTCTCTAGCGTGAGCACCCCTGCTTTCTTTTCTTTCCATCGCAGAATATGCTGTTGCGTTTGCTATTTCTAATAAATTTAAATACTCCAGCACTTCCACTCTTTCAGAATTGAATAGATTTGATTTATCTATTAAGTGAATATTTTTTGTTCTTTCGGTAACTTCTTCTAATTTTCTTACTCCTTCTCTCATTAATTCTTCATTTCTGTATACACCAAAATGATTTTGCATGATATTTTGCATTTCAGAACGTAAGTCAAATACGCTTTCGCCTTTTTTGGTAGCTTGAATACTTATCAAAATCTGAAGGGACTCTTCAATATTTCTTTCAGTAATATCTTTAGAATCAGACTCTTTTATTTCTTTATTTATGTGTCTGCCTGCTGACCGACCAAAAACAACTAAATCAAGCAGTGAATTGCCACCAAGTCTATTTGCACCGTGAACTGAGACATTTGCAGCCTCACCAATTGAGTAAAGTCCATCAATAACTTTGTCATTGCCATCAATCTGGGTTAACACTTGTCCATTCACATTTGTCGGTATACCTCCCATCATATAGTGGCATGTTGGGACAACAGGAATTGGGGCTTCTATGGGGTCAACATTTGCAAAAGTCATGGATATTTCTCTGATCTCTGGAAGTTTTTGCATAATTTCATCAGCTCCCAGGTGATCAATTTTTAGAAAAACGTGATCTTTGTTTTCACCGCAGCCTCTTCCTGCCAATATCTCTTGGACTATACATCTTGAAACAACATCTCTAGAAGCAAGATCTTTGGCTTTTGGTGCATAATTAGGCATAAATCTTTCTCCTTCAGAATTTATTAAATAACCTCCTTCGCCTCTACAACCCTCAGTCATCAATGATCCATTTCCATATAAACCTGTAGGATGGAATTGCCACATCTCCATATCTTGTAATGGATAGCCCTGTCTAAGCACCATTCCCAAACCATCACCTGTACAAATTAGTGAAGTCGTATTTTGTTCATATACTTGTCCAGCTCCTCCAGTTGCGAGAACAACTGATTTACATTTAATAATCGATACTTCACCTGTTTCCATATCAAAACAACTGAGGCCTTTTATGACACCTTCATCATTTTTGATTAAATCTATTGCAAACCATTCATTAAGAAATTGCGTGCCAGCTTTTAAATTTGCTTGATAAAGTGTGTGTAGCAAAGCATGGCCTGTTCTATCAGCTGCTGCACATGTCCTTGCAGCTTGACCGCCTTCACCGAACTCCTTGGATTGCCCACCAAAAGGCCTTTGGTAGATCCTACCGTTTTCAAATCGTGAAAAAGGCAATCCCATGTGTTCGAGCTCAAATATTGCATCAGGCCCTTCAGAACACATATATTCAATAGCATTTTGATCGCCTATATAATCTGAACCTTTGACTGTATCAAACATATGCCATCTCCAGTCATCATTTGGATCAGCACTTGCAATTGCACATGTAATACCGCCTTGAGCAGCAACAGTATGAGATCTTGTAGGGAAAACTTTTGATACAACTGCAACGTTCTGGCCTGATTTGGAAATTTCGAGCGATGCTCGAAGCCCTGAGCCACCACCGCCAACGATTACAACGTCATATTCTTTTACTGATACAGTTGTTCCACCAAATTCCATTTCAACTTATGTTATGAGTAATTATATATAGTCATTTATTTAAAGTTCCATTAAATAAGAAAAAACAACGACATAACTAAGAACTAAAATAACTAAAAGTATAAATCCTCTGTAAAGAAACCTTAGTATCTTCGCTAAATTATCAAACCCTGGCAAAAACATCCCTATCGTTCTTTCTGTGAAATAATCATCTTCTATTGCTTTAAGTCCTTGTAGAGCATGTGTAATCATTACTACTAAAAATAGAACGGTAAATATTTTCATTTCAATAGTGTGAATATCAACATACCAAACTAAAGCATTTGTTTCATATGGCTTCAGATAATAGCTAATCATCACTAGCAACACATAACTAAGTATGATCATTGAGCTTACTCTTTGTGCTAGCCATAAAAATGTACCCATTACCAAACCTCCATTAAGAGAATTATTGAAACAATAAAAGTCAAAACAAATGCAATTAAGGCAGTAAATTTTGCTTCTGAAAATTCATGACCATGATCAGAAAAATCTGTAATGAGATGTCTTAAGCCAGCAAAAATATGATACGTGATAGCTATTAGAGATAATGAAACTAGGAATTTAACAGAAATATCATATCTTTCATGATCCCAGCCCATCTCATCTGTTATCAAATAATCTGTTAAAAAGAAAAGCACAAAAGTTGGAATTGCAATAAAGAAATTGATTATACCTGACAGCCTATGGCTGATTGAGGATAAAGCTGTTATCGGCAGCTTGATCAAAAATAGATTTATAAAAGTTGGGCGCCTAGTCATCCAACTTTAATTATAAAATATCTTGGTAGATTAAGGCTTAATTTATTTTTAATTAAAAGGATTTTTGGTTGTTACGAATTTTAATTTTAAAGTAACTCCCAAAAGATTGAGTCCTTTCTGGAATGTATTAATAAGATATCTTTTATAACTTCCTTCTAATTTATCAAGGGAATTTCCATGTATTGTTAAAACATGCGGATTCTTTCCACCTTGATGCACAAAACGTATTTTGGGTTTAAATTTTCCTTTGAATGGTATTGATTTTTCAGTTACTGCTTTTCTTAATAAATTATTTAGTTTATTTGTCGATAATCTTTTATCTGTGTTCTCTAAAACCCTATATATTTGATCAAAAAGATGCTTGAAACCAATTTTATCTTTTGCAGATATAAAGCTTACAGGCAAATATCTCATCATAGGTTCACTTTGAAAATTAATTTCTATTTCAGATCTTTCCTTCTCATTGATTAGATCGCTTTTATTGATAGCTATCACAATTGCTTTTCCCACTTCACGTGCTTTCTCTAATAACTTCTTATCCTGATCAAGAAAAGGTTTCTTAGCATCTAACATTAATATTGATAGATCTGATTTCTTTATTGCTTCAAGAGATTTAACGATAGAAAATTTCTCTTCCTTTAGTACAGTTTTGCTTTTTTTTCTAATGCCTGCTGTGTCGACAAATATGTAGTCTTTTTTCTTGTATTTGATTTTTACATCAATTGAATCAATAGTTGTGCCTGGAATATCTGAGACAATTGTTTTTGCATTCCCAGAAATAGCGTTGATTGTTGAAGATTTTCCCACATTTGGTTTTCCAATAATGCAAATTTTTGGGGCATGAAAATGTTCCTCACTCTCTACATCAGAAACATTTTCAAAAATAGTTTTCTTTAGTTCTATGATGTTTTTATTATGTTCCGCACTTACTTCGATTATTTTTTCAAATCCAAGTTCTTGAAAAACTGATACTCCTTCATCTGTTTTTACATCAATTTTGTTAATAACTAAAATGACTTGCTTTGATCCTTTTCTTAGAATTGATGCTATTTCCTTGTCGTATGGTGAGATACCAAACTTTTTATCTACTACAAATAATATTAGTTCTGACATTTCAATAGCTTCATGTGCTTTAGCTAAAATCATCTCTTCAAACTCGTCATTTTTTGATGTAAAAAATCCCCCAGTATCAACTAGAGTTAAGGTTTTATTTCCAAGAGTTAATTCAGTAGTTTTGAGATCACGCGTTAAACCTTCTCTGTCAGAAACTATGGCAGATTTTGATTTAGCCAGTTTATTAAAAATTGAAGATTTGCCGACATTTGTTCTACCGACAATTGAGACAGTTGTTTTCATTTATTTTAGATCAAAGCCTGATATAGCTCCATCAACATCCTCAACTACAAGTGTATCGGAGAATATCTCAAGTTGCTTAATTGCTTTTAAGTCTGTGGATGTAAGTCCCGTGATCATTCCTGTGCTTGCATCTATCTCATGGAGGTAACCTTCGAGATCACCAAAATAAATTTTGTCCTCATAAAGAACTGGTTCTGTAATTTCTCTATTTTTAAATTTCTGATTACGCCAAACCTCAGTTCCATTTATTGCGTTAAAGCCGATTAATTCATCTGTCATATTGATAGCAGTTATTCGATCTCTGTAAAGCACAAATGGTTTTGAAGTTGAAAGATCTACGGAAAATATTTTTTCACCAGTTCTAATATTAAAACGTGTCAAAGAACCGTTATAGTTTGCTGAAAAAATATCCTCATTAATCGCGATAGCTGGAGAATCAGCATCCATTAACTTTTCTAATTCTGTTGATCCTTTTAGTCTTGATATGGGTTTTTCCCAAAGTTGTATTCCATCTATTGCCCTGACAGCGGCTAGTCTCCCATTTGAGAATCCTGTAAAAACAAGCCCTTCAAAAAAGATTGGATATGCTGTTCCTCTTATTGAAAGTAAAGGAGCTTGAGCAGACTTTGACCATAGTATCTGACCATTTTGTAGGTCTAATCCATAAAGCACATCAGAAGAAGTTTGAACGAATACAGAAGTAGATGTAATTAATACTTCTGAAAGCACAACATCTTGTAATTCTCTTTGCCATTTTAAATTTCCACTATTTAGATCGTGAGCATAAATAACACCATCTGCGTCAGAATAGACAAAAGAATTATAACCAACTGTAACTCCTGACATAATTCTGTTTGTTTCAAGTTCAAAACTATTTTTTAGTTCGCCAGTGTTGTAATCAAAGCCATTTAATACCTTGTCATTTATCACATAAAGGGTTGAACCTGCCAAAGCAAAAAATTTATTTGCTTCTATGTTCTCTGCGAAAAAATCAAAATTTATTAATGGCTTAGATGAAGGAATCTTCCATTTGCTATCCAAAAAACTTTCATAACTCTGATCTAATTCGACTGGAGCATTTGGATCTTCATCAACTAAACCCAGAGATTCAAAAGAAGATTGAAATGATTGGCAGCTCATTAAGCTTAACAAAGAGAAAATAATGAAAGGTTTTTTCATTTTAATTTAAAGGCTTCCTAAGCCTGATGTTATTCTTCTGAAACTCATCCATATCAAAACTCAGAGCTTGATCATAGTGAAAGTTTGATGTTTCATAATTTTCAAAATACTTGTAGAAGTCTCCTGCAACATCATGAAATCTTGCTGAATTAATTGTATTTTCTTTAATAAATTTATCCCCAGCTTCAAAGTCACCTATTTCAACATTCAATCGAACAATATTTTCAGAATATTGATTCAATAGAATATCTTTTGTTTCTTTTCTAATTTTGCTTTCTGAAATTTTAGCGTATGCCTCCATGAATAAATCCAGTGCCACTTGATATTTACCCTCGTCTAAGGCTTTTTTTGCTATTACTGATTTAGTTATGATTTCGAATCCTAATTTGTCGAAACTAAGGTCTGTTTCATTAATTAAATTTTCGATTTCACTTTCAAGTACTAGTTGTTGATTTACATTTTGGAATTTTTGAAATTCAATTTCATTAGCTTTTTCGTTTGCGTAAGAGAAATAATTAGCCACTGCAATACCTAGAACCAGAACGCCTAGTCCTCCTAAAAAAAGTTTACTTTTTATAAAAGCTAAAAATCTATCAACCAATTAACAACTCCTTTAATCCTTTCTCATCAAGTATAAATTCTTTACCTTCAGAAAGATTTTTTATCCTGTAATTTCCAGTTTTTTGTTCTTCTTGGCCGATTATCATAACAAATTTAAAGCCTTGAGAATTAGCTTTTTTTAGTTGTTTAGTTACATTTGCATTTCCCAAATAATTTTCCACAACCAATTCTCTATTTAATTTTCTAATTTTATTTCCAATCTTTTGAGCGTATCCAATAGCTTTGTCCTCAGCAAAACCTATAAAGAGATCTTTAGGTTTTGATCTTTTAGTAATTACTTCAGCTAATCTATCGATTCCCAAAGCAAATCCAGTAGCAGCTAGTTGCCTACCCCCTAATTCTTTAATAAGGTCATCATATCTGCCGCCCCCAATAACAGCATTTTGTGCTCCAAGACTTTCGACTGTGAATTCAAAAACTGTGCCAGTGTAATAATCCATACCACGTACCAAATTTTTGTTAACCTCATAGTTGATTCCTATCTCATTGAGAAGAGATTGGGTCTCTTCAAATATTTTTACCTCTTCATTGTTTAAAAATTCAGAAATATTTTTTGCCGATGAGATGATTTTCTTTACTGAATCATCTTTTGAGTCAAGCGCTCTCATTGGGTTCTTATTTAGTCTTTCGAATAGAGAAGCCTCAAATTGATTTTCTCTTTCAGCTATGAAATCTCGCAAATAGTCTCTGTATTTTCCAAGAGAAGCTGAATTTCCTAAGTAATTAATTTCTAATTTAGTTTTTACATCCAATTCATCAAGTATTGCTGAGGCAATTGAAATTATTTCAACATCACTTTTAGGTGAATTATCACCAATTAACTCAACACCAGCTTGAAAAAATTGTCTTTTTCTCCCTTTCTGAGGTCTTTCATACCTAAACATAGGGCCCAAATAATAAAATTTCTTTATTTCATCATTTGTAATTCCGTTTGTAATTAAAGCTCTTACCAGGCCTGCCGTACCCTCGGGCCTAAGACAAAGGAGTTCACCATTCCTATCTTCAAACTCATAAACCTCTTTTTGTATGATGTCTGAAGATTCACCAACTGATCTTTGAAAAAGACTTTTTGATTCGATAATTGGTGTTCTGAATTCTTGATAATTAAAAGATTTAAAAACTTTTGTGCAAATTTTTTCAACCAAAGAGATAGCCTCTATACTTTCATTGTATAGATCTGGCATTCCTCTAATAGTTTTTAAATCACTCATTGTTTAAGTATCGTATTTCTTTTTTGATCTGCAATTTTTGTAACCTCTTCAATTAGAGCACTTTCCAGATCATTAGTTTCAACTTTGTATGCTGGTTTACCATTTAAGTAAATTAAATGTTTTGGTGCTGCACCTGTAACACCAACATCTGCAATTTTTGACTCTCCTGGTCCATTTACATAACACCCAATGACTGCAAGAGTAACTTCCTCTTTTAGGTATGAAAGCTCATTTTCTAACTTATTAACTGTATTAATTACTTGAAAGTTTTGTCTCGAGCAGCTCGGACAAGCGACGATTTTTACACCTCTCGACCTAAGTTTCAAGGACTTTAGCATTTCCCACGCAACATTTACTTCATCTATTGGATCTGAAGCAAGTGATACTCGAACTGTATCTCCGATCCCTTTCATTAAAAGTGAGCCAAGACCTATTGATGACTTTACTGTACCTGTTTTGAGAGATCCCGATTCAGTGATCCCAAGATGAAGTGGCTGTTCTATTAAATCAGAGATTTTTTCATAACTTTCAACTGCCATAAATATATCTGAAGACTTTATGCTTAATTTAAAATTTTCATAGTCATTCTTTTTTAAAATTTCTACATGTCTCATTGCAGATTCGACAAGAGCATCAGCATTTGGCTCCCCATATTTTTTTTGTAAATCTTTTTCCAGTGATCCTGCATTAACTCCTATTCTAATAGGTATGTCTTTTTCTTTTGCTGCATTAATTACTTCTTTAATTTTCGTTTCATTTCCAATGTTTCCAGGATTAATCCTTACACAATCCACTCCATATTCCATTACTTTAAGGGCTATTTTGTAATCAAAATGTATATCTGAAACTAATGGAATATTTGTTTTTAATTTAATGTCTTTAAATGCTTCTGCAGCTTCTAAAGATGGAACAGAAACCCTGACAATATCTGCACCAGCATCTTCAAGATCATTTATCTGTTTTACAGTAGCATCAACATCAGTGGTTTGAGTGTTAGTCATTGATTGAACAGAAATTGGTGAGTTTCCACCAACAGGCACATCCCCAACCCAGATTTTTTTAGTTTTCTTTCTTATTACAGGTTGTTCGTTCAATTTGTTAGCCAACTATTTCTGAGGATTCAAAAAAATACTCTATTTCTCTTGCAGCACTAGTTGTTGAATCTGAGCCATGAACAGCATTCGCATCAATTGATTCAGCAAAATCAGCTCTTATTGTTCCGGTTTCAGCTTCTTGAGGGTTTGTATTTCCCATGAGCTCACGATTAAGTTTTACAGCATTTTCTCCAGCTAAGACTTGAACAACAATTGGGCCTGAAGTCATAAACTCAACTAGCGCATCAAAAAATGGTTTTCCATCGTGCTCAGCATAAAAACCTCTCGCTTGTTTCTGATCTAGTTGAATCATTTTGCAAGCAACTATTTTAAGTCCTGCATCTTCAAACCTTTTTTGAATGCTTCCGATGACATTTTTTTTGACGGCATCCGGCTTAATTATTGATAGTGTTTTTTCCATTTCAATCTCGCTCCTCTATCCAGTTTTGCTGTATTGATTCTAGAATCCTTTCATTAACTTTTTCAGGAATATCATCGAAATCATCTAATTTCATTACTAGGTTTCGTAAGTCTACAAAATTAATCCACTGAGGATCGATTTCTGGATATTTCTCTGATAATTCAATCGCAATATCTAGTGTATCAACCCATTTTAGCATGTTATGTTAACTCAGAAACTTGGTTAATTGTATATTTTGGTATTTCTATGATCGTCACTTCATCTGCAGGGTAAACTTGGCAGCTTAATCTCGAATTTGCCTCTAAACCCCAGGCTTTATCAAGAAGGTCTTCTTCTTCATCACTAGCATCATCTAAGTTGTCAAACCCTTCTTTAACTATTATGTGACAAGTGGTACATGCGCAAGCTTTTTCACAAGCATGTTCAAGATTTATTCCATTTCTTAAACAAGCATCAAGAATGGTTTCATTTGGCTCAACATCTATGGTCATGCCATCAGGACAAATCACCTCATGCGGCAAAATTTTTAATTTTTTTTTTGTATTTTGCTGGTTTCAGTAGTGTTGGCTTCATCCTCCCTTACTGTGAAGCTTTCACCACAACCGCAAACTGCACTTGCATTTGGATTAATGAATTTGACACCTTGGTTTAAACCTTCGATTGTAAAATCTACCTGGCTTCCTCGGATAATATTGATCGAATCAGATGGGATGCAGAATTCTATGTCATCCACAAGCAATTTATGGTCTGATTTATTTATTCTACTTGTGAATTCAAAGAAGTATGAATAACCATTACAACCCATTTTCTTTACACCTAACTTAACTTTATTTTCCTTACCCTGCATAGATACCATGTGCTTGAAGTGAGCAAGTGCTTTGGTTGTGAAGTTTAGAACTTCTGGTTTATGCTTTTTTGGATTCATAATCTGCTATTGCTTTTTTTATGCTGTCTTCAGCTAAAACACTGCAGTGAATCTTAATTGAAGGCAACTCTAGTAATTCTGCTATCTCTCTATCTTTGATCTTTTTCGCTTCTTCGAGTGTTTTGCCTTTAAGCATTTCAATCATCTGTAAACTTGAAGCAATTGCTGAGCCGCAACCATAAGTCTTAAATTTACAATCTGTAATGATATTTTCATCATTTACTTCAATCTGAAGCCTCATGACATCGCCACAGGCTGGAGCGCCTACCATACCTGTTCCAACATGTTTGGAATTAGGATCTAATCTTCCAACATTATGTAGTTGAGGATTATTTAGTGTGTCCTCAAATTTTTTTATTACCTTTCTAGAATAAGCCATATCTAATTAATGGTGTACCCACTCCACTTTTTCAAGATCTACACCATCTAAATACATATCCCATAGTGGTGACAGCTCTCTCAACTGCTTAACAACTTTCTTTGCTGTTTGTGCGACCATTTTAACCTCATCTACGGTGGTAAATCTACCAAAAGAGAAACGTATTGAACTGTGTGCAAGCTCATCTGGTCTGCCGAGAGCCCTTAAAACGTATGATGGTTCTAAGCTGGCTGATGTGCAAGCTGAACCAGAAGATACAGCAACATCCTTCAAAGCCATTATCAGTGATTCACCCTCAATGTAAGCAAAACTGACATTTGTGATATTTGGAACTTTATTTTTAAAGCTACCATTTAAGACAATCTCTTCAATGTCTGATATCTCTTGCCAAAATATTTCTGATAATTCTTTTATTTTTTTATTATCTGACTCCATTTCTTCAGCGGCAATTTTAAATGCTTCACCCATACCCACAATTTGGTGGGTAGGTAATGTGCCAGCCCTAAATCCTCTTTCGTGGCCACCGCCATGGAGAAGTGCTTCAAGCCTTACTCTTGGCTTTCTTCTTACATACAAGGCACCTATTCCTTTTGGACCATATGTTTTGTGGCCTGAGAAAGACATCAAGTCTACTTCTAAATTTGATAAATCTATTGGTAATTTTCCGGTGCTTTGTGCAGCATCAACATGGAATATTATCTTATTTTCTCTTGTGAATTTTCCTATCTCTTCAATATCATTTACTGCCCCAAGCTCATTATTAATGTGCATTATTGATATAAGAATAGTGGAATCTTTGACGTGTTTCTTGATATTTTCGAGGGAAATCACTCCGTCTTCATCTGGATCAAGATAAGTTATTTCAAATCCCTCTCTTTCAAGTTGTCTGCAAGGGTCAAGTACAGCCTTATGCTCGATTTTTGAGGTAATTATGTGGTTTCCTCTATCTTTATAGAATCTTGCTGCTCCTTTTATTGCTAAATTGTCTGATTCTGTAGCTCCTGAAGTCCAAACAATCTCTCTTGAATCAGCATTTACAAGGTTTGCAACTTGCAATCTTGCTTTTTCAACTGCTTCATCTGCTTTCCATCCAAACTCATGTGATCTAGATGCTGGATTACCGAAATTTCCATCTAGCAGAAGGCATTCATGCATTTTATCTGCAACTCTTGGATCAACAGGAGTTGTAGATGCATAGTCGAAATATACTGTTTTATTCTTCATGTTCTTTAATTATAAAATAATGTAGTGTCTTAGACTAATATTTAAATACTAATTCCAAGTTTGTGGGCCACAATTTGATAAGATTCAACAACATCTCCAAGATCTTTTCTAAATCGATCTTTATCAAGGCTTTCGCCTGTTGCTTTGTCCCAAATTCTGCAACCATCAGGAGTGAATTCATCACCGAGCACAATATTGTGATCGCTTCGACCAAATTCGACTTTATAATCAACTAAGATAAGGCCAACTCTATCAAAAATTTCACATAACAAATCATTAATAACTAATGTTTTTTCTTTCATGATTTTTATTTCTTTTTCTGTTCCCCAACCAAAAGCAATAATGTGATTATCATTGATTAATGGATCGCCCAGATCATCATCTTTTAGGAAAAATTCAAATAGTGGTTGATCAAACTCTAAGCCTTGCTCAACACCTAGTCTTCTGCAAATTGAACCAGTTGCTATATTTCGAACTACGCATTCTACCGGCAACATATCCAAACGCTTAACCAAGCTCTCTGTTTCATTTACTGTTTCTATAAAATGTGTATCTATTCCGTTTTCAGAGAGGTATTGCATGATGTGTGCATTAAATTTATTGTTTATTTCACCTTTGCCTTTAAGAGCCTCTTTCTTCTTACCATCAAAAGCAGATGTATCATCTCTATAAACCATTAGCAGCTCATCATTCTTTGATGTCTCATACAATGATTTTGCTTTTCCTTCTGCTAATAAATTTTTCTTATCGATCATGATAATGACTCATTAATAATATCAACTAGCTCATCAACTGAAAATTCTATATCAGATAGCTTTTTAAACTCTAGGATGGTGTTGTCACCTGATTCTGTAAATATTAATTCGTAATCAGCTTCAACATCTTCACTCACATTATTATTAAAAGGATTCTGGCCCCTAAATAAATCGACAAAGAAACCTTCTTGCTGTTCTTCAAGTTTAATTTGAATATACTTAAGCTCTCTGTTTCTGTCAGCAACTACCAATCCTGCTTTGTCTACAGCTCTTGAAAGAGCTGACCATGTTCTGTCATAAGGCAATCTAAATTCAATACCAATTTCTTTTTTTACATAGACGATTCTTGCTTTTTTATTGAGATTTAGGCCTTGAGCGGCAATTGAATTTCCCTCATAACCGGGAAGATTCAATGAAATGTAAGCTGCTAATTCTTCAAAAGACTCTAGTTCTAGACTTTTATTATCATCATCTAGTAGATAAATTTCAGAACTATTATTTTTTATTCCATGCTCAAGGGTGATATCAAAAAAGTTGTTCTTTTCTGCCCTAATTTTACCTATTGATGGGTCTTCATTAACCAAATTATAGTTTGATTGTGCGAGATAATCTTTGATTAATGGCCAGGACTTTGAAGGTAAAGCTTCAACATAAATCCAATAAATTTCTCCTAACCTTCGAACTTCAACATTTTCTGAGCCAGTAGATGAAAAGATTTTCTTTGGACGAGGAAGTTCTCCCTCTTTTAAAAAGCTTTGACCTTTTGCTGGAATTGGGAATTCGTTAACCACCTCAAGAGAATCCAACTCGTTTCCAGTATTTAGTTCTTCGCCTTCCTCTACATATCTCTCATTTGGATTTGGTCTCCCCTCCAATAAGCAGCCATTTTCTGGACAATAAGGTTTTCTACTTTCAGGGATAGTGCAATTTTGCAGCACTAAGACACTAACTAAGATTATGCTAAATATTTTTATAAACTTCATAAATTTTTTCTCTATATTCCTCAGACAATGGGTGCAAAGG
Organism: uncultured Gammaproteobacteria bacterium; assembly: GCA_913052565.1. Taxonomy (GTDB): domain Bacteria; phylum Pseudomonadota; class Gammaproteobacteria; order Magnimaribacterales; family TMED112; genus TMED112. Next base: position 31,030 of record CAJXFH010000003.1, read on the forward strand.
TAGTCTTAAATTATTCTCTAGTAAAGACATTTTTTCAAGCAGGTATTTACATGGACTTGGACTGGCTTCAACAAATAAGAGTTCAAACAACTTTGAATATCTTTTTTGTAAAGTCTCTGCTTCATCAAATTTATGGTTTAAGCATAAATCAGATAAATATTTCATTTCCTTTGGCATTACATTAGCTGCAACAGAAATAATTCCATCACCTTCGTATTTCATAAAATTAACAAAGGTTGGGTCATCTCCTGATAGTAAAATGAAATCAGTTCTATTCTGTTTAACTTTTTTTAGTTCCATAAATCTTTCTGAAGTGTTAACTGCTTCTTTTATACCTGTAATATTCTTATTTTCAGCAAGTTTTGATGTGGTATTAGGCAATAAATCTACACCAGTTCTACCTGGCACATTATATAGAGTTATTTTTGCCTCAGTTTCACAAAGTGCATTGAAATGAAGCTCAAGTCCTTTTTGTGAAGGTTTGTTATAATAGGGAGTAACAGCAAGACAGTCTTTGATGTTGTGATTTAATGCTAATTCTATTAGCTCTATTGATTCTAATGTAGATGAACTTCCAACCCCAGCCATCAAAGGTAATGTTGTCTCATTAGAGCAGAATGAAAATATTTCATTTCGCTCCTCTTTTTTCAAAGTAGCAGACTCACCTGTAGTGCCAACTAGCACTAGTCCATCTGTTCCTGATTCTTCGTGAAATAAAAGTAAATTCTTAAATGAATCAAAATCTACATCACCATTTGATTTCATAGGTGTAACTATTGCAGCTATACTTCCTTTCAAAATATTTTTTCCTATAATCTAAACATGAATGATAAAACAAAAGCACCAAGTTTTTTAGGTTTAGTAGAGGAAAATGAGCATTTAAGTCTAGATGACCTTAAGGGCAGTTATGTAATAATTTACTTTTATCCGAAAGATAAAACTTCAGGCTGTACTATTGAGAGCCAAAACTTCAGAGATTTTAAATCAAAATTTGCCAAGAAAAATTGCAAAATAATCGGAGTATCAAGAGATTCAATCAAGTCGCATAAAAGCTTTATTGAAAAAGAGGCATTAAATTTTCCACTGATATCAGATCCTGAGGAAGAGATGTGTAATGCATATGGTGTTATGAAAGAAAAGTCTATGTATGGAAGGAAGTATATGGGTATTGAAAGAAGCACATTTTTAATTGATCCTCAAGGTATGCTCATAAAAGAATGGAGAGGTGTAAAAGTTCCAGGTCATGTAGAGGAAGTCTACAAATTCTTATCTGAATTATAAGTTTTAAGAGTCGACGTATTTCCAGTTGTCCATCAATGATTTGATGAAACTCGCAAGAGGAACTGCAAAAAATACTCCCCATATGCCGAATATTGCCCCAAATAAAAATACCGATAACAGCACTACTACTGCAGGAAGTTTAACAACTCCTGACATTAGAAATGGCAGAAAAATATTGCCATCAATGTTTTGAAGCATCGCATAGCAGAAAAGTATGAACAGAACATAAGGATCAAGACCAAATTGAGCAAGACTTACTATTGCAACTGGAAAAGTCATAAAAACTGGTCCAAAGAAAGGTATCAGTTGGCTTAATCCAAAAGTAACTCCTAATAAAACTGGGCTATTTACACCTAAGAGCCAAAACATTAAGCTCCCAAAAACTGCCACAACAAATACCTCGATAAATTTAGCTTTGAAATAACTTTGAAAATTTTGATTTGTCTCTGTCCAAACTTTAGCTAAAAATTTTCTTTTTTTGGGCACAAGTTTTGAGAAACCTGAGGACAAAGTATCAGTATCCCATAACCAAAAAAATAGAAAAATCGGTACCAAAATGATGCTCAGAAATAAATTTGCTGTGTCCTGTAATCGTGAAATTCCGAAAGATACTGCATCAGAAGCAAATCCACTTATATCACTTAGAAAGCTTTGGGCTCCTTCTATTGATTCATTTGGTGCGTTAACTTCGCCAAGAAAAGAGATTATTGGTTCAGAGATTATGCTCAAGCTTGGCAACTCACTAAGATATCTATTAGCTTCGTTTATAAATAATGGTATGAAAATTAATAAAAACAGTGTTGCCAATAAAACAGCAATTAAAAAAGTTACAAACACACTCAATCTTTCTGGAATGCCAATTTTTGTGAAATAAACATGCATTGGTCTAAATAGAAATGCTAGAACAATACTGGTGAGAATCGGAGCTGATAAGTCTCCAACAACCCACAGGGCAAAAAATCCAACAAGCATTACGGATACCAAAAACATTATTTGTTGGTTTTTGATTAAATTATTTAATCTCATTTTTTATTGAATCTTCTTATAAAATACCTATCAAATAATTATAGTTAACTCTTATGATTAAAAAAACAATTGTTTCTCTTCTCGCTTTGTTGTTGGGATTAAATAATTTTGCTCAAGAAAGCAGTATCGAACTCCCATTAATAGGTGATAGATTGAGTGGCGCAGTATCTCAAACTGAAGAGGAAGCACTTGGCCGTCAATTCTTGAGGGATCTAAAAAGACAAACAGCCATACTATATGATCCAATTGTACAGGAGTGGACAGAGCTATTTATCTATAAAATTGGAGAACAAAGCAAAGTAAGCAAAAAAGCTTTTGAAGTAATATTAATTGAGGATAACTCACTGAATGCTTTTGCTGCACCAGGAGGCATCATAGGTGTTAATGCTGGGTTATTTAAATATGCAGAAAATGAGGCACAGTTTGCTTCAGTAATATCACATGAGCTAGCTCACATTAGTCAAAGACACTTTGCAAGACAAGTACTGGAAGGCAGTGACAGAAGCAATGCAAATCTAGCAACAATCCTTGCTTCAATCGTTGTGGCAGTAGCATCAAGTAGTCCTGCAGCCATCATTGGTGGTCAGGGGATCCTGGCAACTCAACAATTAAGATTTTCAAGATTATATGAAACTGAAGCAGATCGAGAGGGTTATGTAACACTTCAAAAAGCTGGATACGATACTGTCCAAATGTCTGAAATGTTTAAAAATATGCAAGAAGTTAGAAGATTATCAGGCGACAATATTCCAGAATTTCTTCTGACTCACCCTATTACAACTAGGAGAATTACTGAATCCAGAGAGAGAGCAAGAGAATTTCCAAGTCCAGGCATCATTGATAGTCTAAATTTTAAATTAATTAAAAAAAGAGTTAGATACCTAATGACTGACAATTTGTCTATACGATCTATTGAAAAGGAAATTGGAAATAAAGATGAGGATATCTACTTTCGTGCACTTATTGAAATGAAGAAATTAAATTTTTCAAAATCAATAGAACTTTTGACTAATCTTGAAGAAAAGTATCCAGATAATTTAATAATTAAGACAACTATAGCTGAAATTTATACAGAATCTGGAAATGTCAGAAAAAGTAAAGATTATACAAACAAACTGCTTTCAGTTTCTTTAGGAAACTATCCTTTGAGCTATAACCTTGCAAATGCTTATATGCTTGAGGAAGATTTTATTGCAGCTGAACAGATACTAGAAGATATTAAATTTTATCGTCCAGTAGATATAAACCTGCTGAGAGATTTGAGTGAAGTACAAAAAAGAAGTAATAACTTATTAGGCTACCACTTAACTAATAGCGAGTTTTTGTTTTATTCAGGAAGATATGAAGAAGCATTAAGAGATCTTCAAGAAGCTAGGAGAATAGCTCAGAATAATTTCAAAATAAGGGAAATTATTACTGAGAGAATTCTTATTCTACAATCTTATGTCCAACCGCAAAGAAGAAGGTCTTAACTATTCTGAGAATAAAATTTACTTATACTTTCAAAGACTTTTTGTCTTTCTAGTTCTTGAAAGGGTTCATGTCTCATATTCTTAAAAACCCTAAATTCTGATTTAAAACCTGTTTGAATTAGAAGATTGTGTATTTCCTCTGCTTGTTTGCCGTGTGCATTCACAGCATCTTTATCTCCGGTCAATAAATAAAAAGGAATATTTTCATCCATCATTCCAAAAGATTTTTTTGTCCATAAATTAATGAATCCGTTTGCCAAATCCTGCCACATTTGAGTAGTTTTCTTGAATCCACATAAAGGGTCAGCAATATACTCATCGACTGACTTTTGATCTGATGAAAGATAATCATGTGTCGTTCTGTTGGGTTCAAACTCAGCATTTTGTTTGATTGTTGTTAATTTTTCCATTTCATCACTTAACCCTCTTTTTCCTTTAATAATATACTCAGGCCAAATCAATAATTTATTTAGGTACATAAGAAAGGGATTTATGCTAAATGCCGCACTAAGAACCACTCCATTAAAAAAAATATTTCGTTTTAAAAGAGATATTATCAAAGCAGTGCCTAGACTATGACTTATTACATAATGATTAAGAGTAGGATGATTCTTTCTGATTTCACTATTCATTTCTGCTAATTGATCTATTACGGCCTCATAACCATTTTCTTCAAGAAAGAACCCTCTTAGCTTACCGTCCGTAATGTGTAGGCCATGGCCTAAGTGATCTGAGCAATAAACTATATAGCCTCTTTCATTAAAATATTTTGCGGTTTCATGATATCTTCCATGATATTCAACAAGACCATGGATTATTTGAATAGTGCCAATGGGATTGTCTACATCATCCCAAACCATTCCTCTTAAATTGCCATGTTCGCTTGGCAAAGAGATTTCTTTCATTCTTTTAAAATTTTTGTATAGCTTTCAAAATCTTCTCTATTTGTTCTAAAGCTATTTGCTGGATCTTCACTATCTTCGTATCCAAGAGCAATTCCACACCAAAGAATCTCATCGTCTCCGTAACCAACATGCTTCTTAATTAACGAAGGAAATCCTGCCCATGCTTCTTGTAAGCATGTAGCAAGACCGGCATCTACAGCAGCTAAACAGATATTTTGTATAAAATGTCCAACGTGGCCCCAGCCGTTCGGCCCAACACACTCATTTACTGTAATGAATATCCCAACAGGTGCACCGAAAAATTCATAATTTTTTCTTGCTTGTTTCATTCTTTTTTCTGTATCTTCTCTTTTTATATCAAGAGCATCATAAAGTGCGAAGCCGGCACCTCTTTGTCTTGCTTTATACCAGTCTGGTCTTTCGGATGGGTAAACTTGATAAACTTCCTTTTCAATCTCACCTTTGTCAAAAAGCTCGCATGCTTCTTTAACTAAGTTATCTCTTGCTTTATCGCATAATACGTATACCTTCCATGGTTGCGAATTAACTCCTGATGGCGCTCTCTTTGCTAATTCAAGAATTTGTTTAACTGTTTCAATATCTACTTTTTTTTCTAAATAAGCCCTTGATGAGTATCTTTTTAGAATCGCATCTTTAAGTTCCATAACTTCCTCTATGATTGACTGTTGATTATAACCCCATTAATTAAAAAAATTTTACGGCTATTGGGTTTTAAGATTTCTGATAATTTGTCTATGAGTTTTTCTGTCAATTTCATATTTAAAAAAAATGGTTACAGGAATTAAGAATAATAAAAATACTAAAGGTCCTTGAAAAAGAGCGAGCAGTTCTGTTTGTGCATTTGAAGGCTCAATATTTCCCTCTGGAAAGCCTATTAACCATAAGGCAAACATTGAGAAAAACTGACCTAAACCTGTCATACATTTAGCACAAAAAGATGTAACTGAGCTAATTGTTGCATCTTGCCTTAATGATGAATTGCTTTGCACTTGATCAATTATATCTGGAACCATAGATTCTCTTATCATCAGGCTCAATAAAGAAAAAGTACCAGTAACAAAGATAAAAAATGATAAAAATAACACCAAACTTTCAGAACCTAGATCAGGTGCATATCCAATTTTATATAAAATGAAGGGAGTCGCTTGAAATACTCCAATTAAAATAAGGCAAAAAATTATTATCTGATTTTTTTCAAAATAATGAACAACCCGAGGTGCCAGATACCAACTTATGAGTGTTGAAGCAAAATAAATTTTTATAAATTCTTGAATCTGCAACGGACTTAAATCCCAAAATTCTGTTTGTGTAAGAAATGTCAGGCTATTTGCTAAACCCCAAGCCAATTGGATAGTTATGGAGCCTAGGAGAAAAATTATTATAGATTTATTTGTATAGATAAATCTTAATTCAGATAAGATCTGATCTAATTTATTGTGAATCGTGTCAGCTTTTGGCCATACATAAAGTTCTGGTATTAAGGATTTGGTCCCAATGATTGATATCATGCCAAGTGCAAGCATCATGACTGAACCAATTACACCCACAAGACCCCAAGCTGCCTCATTATCAAGACTGATCATAGGCAGAATGAGAAATGAATGGGATAGCGCAATTAATGACTGAAATCCCTCTCTTAAGGACATAATTGAGGCTTTATCCTCATATGTATCAGGTATTTCTGCAGCCAAAGCTCGATGCGGAATATCAAATAAAGTTACGAAAAATCTAGTCAGAACAGCAAAAATTAAAAGCCAAAAAAATAAAAAGAATTGTGATTCTGCCCAGCCACTGTCTGGGTAAAACAATAAGTAATAGGAAATAGATATCGGTAATAGCGAAATAAACATTAGAAAATGCCTTCTACCGTATTTAGTTTTCAATCTATCTGACAGTACCCCAATTAAAGGATCAGTAATAGCATCAAAAAAAAGTGCAATTAATAAAGCCAGACCTGTTAGAAGAGGACTAAGACCAAGAACAGTTAGATAATAGGCTCCTAAATACCAGACAAAGAAATCGGTTTTAATAGCATTAACACCACCACCAAGGCCAAAACAAATTTTTTCAAATAAGTTAATTTTCAATTTTATTAATATAGTTATTAATTCTTGTGTTTACGTTTTTTCTAATATGGTTCCAAAATATTTGATAGTCCCAATTATGTAAATCTTTTTTGCCTGTAATGTCAGTTTTTAATAACCTTTCTATTGTCGATCCTCGTGTTTCTAGATAACCCTTTTCACTCACGCGTGCAAAAATTTCTTGATTTTGAGGTAGGTATAAGTTTTTAATGGAACTTGAATTCTTATCTACAGCTTTGTAATTGAAAAATACAGAGGGTCCTGAAAGTTTTGGCATTAATAAAGATTCAAATTTACTTTCGTGCCATTCTTTTGATGTGTTCCAAGAAATTGGATTTGTTGTATGAAGGTGATTAATTTCTTTTAAAGAGTATGAATCTCCATCAAACATCCAATATTTGAGCTTTGCTCTAACTGCACCTTCACCTACAGTTTGGAATTGAATAATACTTGGCTCATCAGCAGATTCACAAGCTATTTCTAAATCTAAATTATCGCTTAACGAATTATCTAGAGGGTATCCTATAAGATAAGCAGCTAAGAGACGTTCGTTAAAATCCTTCTTAAATTCTTCTTCATGAAACAGTCTTTGTCCATGCAACGAACCCTGACTATGTGAGGCAATTATAAAAGGTTTTCCTTTAGAAAAATTTGTTAAAAAAAACCTGAATGCTTTTTTAATATCAGAATATGCTACCTCTAAACTTTGTTGACTATTTGATTCATTATTTTGTGAAATGGCTGCAAATGTTGCTTGCCTATACTCAGGAGCATATATATTACAGCTTTCATAAAAAGCACTTGCCTGACTAGAAAGCATCAGTTGAGTTCTTTGGAAAGTTGAGGAATCTCTATCAATATGAAAATTCCATTCTTTTAAAAAAAACCCTGTTGGGTGAATATAAAAGCAATCAATTATTTTATTTCTTTTAAATTCTTTATTAAAAGGGGATAGGCTCTCAAAAGATTTATTTTTAGGGGTACATGCCCAAAAAAATTGATCAGAGTAATCAGGTTCTGGTGGGAGGTCTTTATCAAAATCTTTTTCAGGAGTGATAGATTTAAAAAATTCATTCAAGAATGAATTTTCGCTTTTTTGCATTTCTTATTCGTTGACTGTTAGATCAAAAACTTGAACAGCAGCATCTGTACCATCGCTTACTACAATTCTGACAGTGTATTCTCCTATGTCGTCTTCTCTCGGAGTACCTGTAACACGTCCGTTAGCAGGAGATATTGATAAGAAATCAGCAGCTGAACCGTCAGATTTTTTTGTTATTTCCATTGTATATGTAAGCACATCACCATCTTCATCCTCTGCTCTTAGACCATAGAAGTATAGTTGGTTAACGTATGCGTCTGTAAATGGAGAAGTAGTAATAACAGGCGCATTATTAGCAACACCTTCTAATTCCGGTGCTAGGTTTATTGACAGATCTGAAACATTTGAGTCGGTTATTTCAAATATTGAACTTGAACCAGTCATTTCACCTGGACCACCATAAGAATTATCACCATTAATATCTGATCCTATAGTCATTCGGTAGTTACCTGGGTTGATTCCTGTGAATACAAATGTGCCTTGTCCATCTATCACAGGTGAAAATACTTCTTGTACAGGTATTCCATTTTCATCAAGCAACCTTGCTTTCAGTGCTGGAAGGTTGATATCGTAGGCTTCACCAATAACATTAAAGATTACATTCACTCCAACAGAGAGTAACTCATAACCATCAAAAGGAAGATCTGCCCCTTCGATGAGAGGAAAGTCAAATAAGATTGTTGAATTAACCCAACCCGCCCAAGTGTAGTCTTCTTTCTTGGAGACTGTGAAATTAAATCCGTCTGCTGAAACATCTAAAAATTCAGATTGATAAGTATAAGTAACATCATTGAAGCCTTCACCAGCTGCACCACTTGGGGTAATAGTGAATTGTCCTGAATAGTTATCCTCTGGAAGAAGAGTAACTAATGATGGTCCCTGATAGTAAGGTAGGGAATCAAAGCTTGTGAAATAACCATTTTCAAATGAATCAACTGCTTTGATAGCTTTATGCAAGTCAATTATTCCATAACCTAAATGCTCATCCCAACCAGGTCTAGCAACAGAATCATTTGGTCTAGCTTCTTTGTTTACATCATTTGTTAGCAAGTTAGCAGCTAGCATTTTATCAACCTCAACATAGGTTAACTGGCTTGGTAAGCTTGGGTTTGATTCATAAGGCTTTACGATGTCCTCATAATAATATTTAACAAGACCTAAAAATCCTGCGCCATGAGGGGAAGCCATAGAAGTTCCTTGTGCCCCTATTAGTTGGTTACCATTATTGCTGGATTGAATATAACTATCTACATATGCATATGCATAAACTAGATCATCGACTCCATCTGCATTCCAATCAGAGTATTCTCCTCCAGGTGCAGAGAAATCTACATATTCATTTGTTGAAGAATAACTGGATCTTCTATCTGTTCCGTTGGTTGCACCAACTGAATAAACTTTTGGACAAGCAGCTGGATAGCTCGTTGAACCTACACCTCCGTTACCAGATGATGAAGCAATAAGAACGCCTTTATCTGCAAGCTCACCTAGTTTTGTACATGATGCAGATGTTGGACTTCCTCCACCGCCGCCGTAACTCATATTCATTGAGTGTAAAGTTTCACCACCACTTCTTTGTGAAAAACTTGTACCTGAGTCATTGCTATCTCCATTTAAAAACAGATACGCTGCATAAGTTGGGCCACAACCATTTTGATAACAGACCCTCACAGGAGTAACTTTTGCACCCATACCGTTTCCATCTATACCATCATTAAGCATAGAAATTGTGCTTCCAACGTGTGTCCCATGACTAAAAGATCCTTGCTCAAATTCAATATCATCAGCAAGAGGATCGTTATCTTCCATATCCCATCCCCATTCAGTAGTGAATATTGATCTTTGGAATGCAGGGTCTGGCAAGTAAGGACTTCCAGAGTCTAGTACTGCAACATTTACTGGTTTAGTCTCCTGGCCAATAATATCTAGAGCTTCAGGAATATTTACAACATCGAAGTTCCACCATTGATATGTGTTATAACTTGGGTCTTGTGTAAAAGGTTCATACTGAAGTGAACGATTCCAACTTGGTTCTACAAATAAATTTGGAGACCTTTCTTTAAGGACAGAAATTGCTTTCATATATCTACCCCTTTCATACGCATCCGGCAGACTCTCCCTTAACGTTGATGTGTACTCTTCATCTTGCCCTAGACCTGCCATTTTTGCTAAATCAGACATTGTTACATCAACTAAACCGCCTTCGACATTTCCCATTTCTTGAATGAGTTCATTCTCCGTTTGATTTGTATTGAATCCATCAAATGCTGGTTTTTTAGCTAGGAGAATTTTTTCTAAATCAAAATCAGCATTAGCTTCATCAGCTGCCTCTTTCAATGCATTTGAGCTGGCAAATTGCGGAGTTTGTGTTATTACATATGCTGAAGGGATTGAGTTATCAACTCTGTAATGATCAATAAAGACATAGTAAATATCTCCTTCACCAGCAGGTATATAAGCAGTTTCAACTTTATTGTAAGTACCACCGACGTTGTCTGTATTTTCTTCCGAATCAATGATGAACATATCTAAATCAACATTTGAATTTGTAGCTGAAGGATTGCCATTATGATTTACCATTGTAAGTTCAAGGTTGATCCTACCAGGGCCTGCAATTACTTGGAAAAGATCTGCGTCATCTTCTCCACCTAGCCAACCTAATATAGTTGAACCTTCCTCTATAAATTGAGCTCTGTTTGTAAAGTTATTCGATATGTTTTCAAAATCTGGATTATTAATATCTGAATCAAGTGCGAAAGGACCATCAATTCCTAATGCACCACCAACGTTATATGTTCCAGGGCTTGGTTCTGGAGTTGGTTCAGGCGTTGGTTCAGGCGTTGGTTCTGGTGTTGGTTCAGGCGTTGGCTCTGGTGTTGGTTCAGGCGTTGGTTCTGGGGTTGGTTCAGGCGTTGGCTCTGGTGTTGGTTCTGGTGTTGGTTCAGGCGTTGGTTCTGGAGTTGGCTCTGGTGTTGGTTCTGGTGTTGGTTCCAGTGTAGTTCCATCGGCATTGAACAGATACCAAACTCCACCACTACCATTTCCGTTTGCATCACTATCAGAACTGTCACCAGTGTACTGATAGGCTGGTTGGTTGTTGATAAGAATTTGATTTTCTGAATTTTTTGTAAATGTGGCTGTGAAAGATGCAGGTTCTGTAATTACCAGCTCAGATATATCTCTATCTGTTGTCACGTATGGCCAAGCTGAGCCCTGATATGTGCCGACACCGTCATTAATTCCATCTGGCGTGTAAGCGTAAATTGTTCTCAGATTTGCTACCGCATTCCCACCCGGAGTAGCACTTGCATTAACTCCTGACATCTGTATCACCTCATATGCACTTCCGTCAATTGTTACGGATAGAAGAGATGCAGTTAATGGTGCTGGTGTTGGTTCTGGTGTTGGTTCAGGTGTTGGAGCTGGTGTTGGAGCTGGTGTTGGAGCTGGTGTTGGGTATGGGTTAGGAGTTACTGGCTCAACTGAACTACCTCCTCCTCCGCAGGCAACAAGAATAGCTGTTGAAAGTGCTGAGAAGACGAGATTTAGGTTCTTTTTCATTTGTACCGTACTTTTATATATGTTGTATTTTTTTATTCAACCTCTAAGGCAAATTTTCTTAAATAATGTCACAAAATTGTAACTTATTAACACCGTTTTAAACAGTGGTGGGTCGTATAGGATTCGAACCTATGACCAACGGGTTAAAAGCCCGGTGCTCTACCAGCTGAGCTAACGACCCAACAATAAAAACGCTATTCTAGACTACTTAGAGCTTCACTGGAAGCTTTTGCAGCCGAACTTTGAGGGTATTCTCTTATTACACTCTCGAACTGTGCTGCTGCTCTATCTAGACTTCCCTGCTCCAAATATATAGAGCCGAGTTTAAATTTTGCTAGTGGCACTTTCCAATGCGTAGGATAAAGACCCACAAGAGTATTAAAATTTTGAGTCGCAACCGCTAAATTTTCATTTGTTAAATTAATCTCTCCCATCCAAAAATAAGCCAAAGGAGTATTTTCAGAATCTGGCGAATTTTGAATATATACACTTAGCGAATTAAGAGCTTCAGAGAGACGGCCTTTTCTAATAAGCAAAATAGCTTCATCGTATGTATTGAGTGACTTGGTCTCCTCAGTATTTTGAACTTCTATTTTTTGTAAATCCTCAATAGACATGACAGACGTCAAACGAGAGTCTAGGCTATTTATAAGTTCAAGATTTCTGTTCTGATAAAAATCAAGTTGTGTTTGCATTACTTCTAACTCATTCCTCAAAGAGGCAATTTCTTTTTCCAAAGTTTGGATTTTTAAATAAAGCTCGATGAACTCTTTGTTTTCATCAGCTTGTGAGAAAGAAAAAGAGCTTAAAAGAATTATGAGTAATATTTTTTTCACTATCTAATAAAGAATACTTCTGCTCTTCTATTCTTTGCCCATGCTGTTTCATTTGATGCAACATCAACTGGCGATTCCTCACCATAACCAACAACTTCAATGTTGAAAGATGAAACACCTGTTGCAACCAAAAAGTCTTCAATTGCCTTTGCTCTTCTTTCACTGAGAGCTAAATTATATTCTCTTGTTCCTCTTTCATCAGCATGCCCCTCAACTAGTAAAGTATATCTAGCATCTCCTTTCATCATCCTTGATATTGTAAAGAGACTTTCCAAGGATTCTTCCTTTAATGTATCCTCATCATAATCAAAGTAGACTGTAACGAAGGCTTCCCCAACATCAACTTCATTCATAGGATCAACCCTATTTTCTTCTGTTGATTTTTCAGTTAAATCAACTGTTGTAGTTTCCTGAACTTCAACTTTTTCAACTGGTGTTGTTGAACAAGCAAATATAAAAAAAATCGTAAATATTAAAATTAATGCGTTTTTCATAATTATCTTAAAAATGGTGACCATGCAGGTTCTTTTAATTCTCCAAATAATGCCGGAAGCTTAAAGCTTACCTTGCTGCTTATATTTACACCAGCAAGATAAGACAAACTACCTTCTTTAGCAGAATAAATTATAACATTCCCATTTGGTGCAATACACGGACTTTCATCATTTTTAGTGGTTGTAAGTACTTCAAGCTTTCTAGTTGTAAGATTCATTTTCGCAACATTAAAATTTGAGCTAAAACGATGAACCAGGACAATCTCATCTTCACTAATATATGAAGCCCTAGCGTTATAAGTGCCTTGAGTTGTTAATCTCCTTTTTAATTTCGTCCTGACATTTATTTCATAAATTTGGGGGCTGCCAGATCTATCAGAAGTAAAAATTATTTTCTTTCCATCCGGTGACCATGCAGGCTCAGTATCGATTGCGCTATTTTCTGTCAGCCTAGAGATTTTTTTATTGTTCAAATCAATGATATAAATTTCAGAGTTGCCATCTTTTGTACTAGTAAGTGCCAGATTCTTTCCATCCGGTGACCATGCAGGTGAGCTAACTGAAGAACTAGAACTTAATATTAAATCTCTTTTGCCTGATGCTAGATCTTGAATGAATACCTGTGCTCTATTATTTTCAAAAGACACATAGGCAATTTGTTTTCCATCACTCGACCATGCTGGCGAAATAATAGACTTATTGGATTTTAATAAAACCTGGTCATTGAATCCATCGGCATCACTAATAATCAGTTTATGAGTATCAAGGTTTTTAGTTACATACATCAGTTTGGTTGAAGAGATTCCATCAATTCCATAAAAGTACTTATAAACACCATCAGAAATATAGTGGCTTGTTTGTCTGAGACTATCAGGCAAACCTAAAATAATTTTTTTCTCTTCGACTTCATCGTAACTTACATCAAAAAGTGACCAGTCAATATCTAAACTGCCTGATGTACTATCTATCTCTAAAAACAAAATTGAATCTACATCTAATAAAAGCCAATCTCTTTGAATTACCTCAGATTCGTTGGCAGGAACACTTAATAATTCATTGATTCCTAATATTTCAAATTCTCCTGTTCTCTTAAGATCATTGCTCACAATTTCAATGATCTCTTGGCCGACCATTGAGTTATTATTTTTTTCTAAAATAGCAATTTTTACTGGCTTAGAAGCTCCTTCTGTTATTTCTAAGACAAGGTCCGAAAAAGCATAGAAGCTGAATAGAAGTAATAAAAATAATGCTCTCATTCTGGTTTGAATCTCAAAGTAAACTTAGAAAAATAAATTCTATATTCTTCATCATTAATGGTATTAATATATCGCACTTGCTTATATTTCCTTATAGCATTAAGAGCCGCTCTATCAAATGCCTTATTTCCACTCGATTGAACTAATTCAATATCATCGATTAACCCAGACCTGCTAAGACTTAAAGAAAAATCTGCAAACATTCCTTTTTTAGAATTATTGGGCTTAATCCACAACTCTTCAATATCTTTGATAACTTTGGAACTGATTTGTTCAACAATATCGATATTCTCTAATATTTTTTTTTGCAATGCTTCCTCTTCAAGGTATTCATCAAGATTTTCTATTTGTTTTTGTTTTAATTTGGTTTCTGCTATTTGCTCACTTTTTGCCAGATTTTCATTTTTGCTTGAGGTGACTGTTTTTGATTTTTTAACTTCAATTGTTTCTTTTGGCTCTTCAATAAAATTTACATTTGTAATTTTTCTGAAGGTTTCTTTAGTTTCAGAAACTGAAAAAACTTCGTAACTAATGAAAATGAGGACATGGACAATGACAGATAACAAAATAGCACTTATCCATCTAATCATGGCTGAGTGGCGAGAGAAAAGTTATTTGCTCCGTTAGCTTGTAAAACGCTAAGTAGTTCGGCAATAGCTTGGTAAGATGATTCTTTATCGCCTCTGACAATTATTTCAATATTTGGATTTGCAGAAATTACTTTACTGAATCGATCTTCGATAAAACCTAAAGATACTTGGACATTTGAGCCATCTTCCTCAATAAAATATTTTCCGTCTTTGCTTACGTCAATTGTAAAGGGCTGTGAATTTTCAAGCTCAATTTCATCAGCAGGTGCATTTGGCAAGTTTATATCTATTCCTTGAACTGCAAGTGGAGCAACTACCATGAAGATAACCAGCAAAACGAGCATAATATCAACATAAGGTACAACGTTTATTTCGTTAATAACTTTTGAATTTTTTCCGCGTTTCTCCAGGAGCATCTTAATTATTTTTAAATTGAGTTATTAACTCCTCAGCAAAAGCGAGAGAACCATTGATCAAATTATCCAATTTTTTGGAAAATTGATTATAGGCAATAAGTGCTGGTATAGCAGCTAACAAACCAACTGCTGTTGCTACTAAAGCTTCTGAAATTCCAGGCGCAACAGAACTTAAAGTAAGTTGTGCAGTTGTTGATAGTCCTTGGAAAGCGTTAATGATTCCAATCACAGTACCCAATAATCCGATGTATGGCGCACTTGAGCTAATTGTAGCCAGAAGTGCAAGGTTTTTAGATAATCTTTCTTCTTCTCTATTTGCAACAACTCTTATAAGCCTTTCTGTTGATTCAATATCTGAATTTGAATTGCTCTTTGATTTCAGTCCATCACATATTGTCACTAATACAAGTTCAAATGGTTCTAATTCTGAGCCTTTGTCTTTTATTGATAAATAAAGATCGTCAATTTTTTCGCCTTCCCAAAACCTATCCTCTAAGTCATGAGAGGCTTTTGTTGCCTTTGACAAAGTAAAGTATTTTTCGAAAATTAAAATCCATGAAGTGACTGATGCAATGACTAAAATGACCAAAATTATTTGGACCGGCAAGGAAGCTTGCAACAACATTTCTACTGCATCAAAATCCATTATTTATGTTCCTCAAGATCTTCTTGATAAAAGTTATCAATTAAATATATAAAACTATCCCAATTAAGATCAACTAACTTAGTTTCATCATTAAGCTTTTGATTTAAGTTTGAAATTTTTACTCTAACTCTGATTGGTTTGTTATCAAATTTGTAAACTAATGCTGGGTATTCTCCATCTTTTGTTACACCAAGCACTTGATCCCACCAGGCTGATGCTGGCTCAAAGCCCTTTTTATATGCTTTGCATTCAATATTCCATCTACCAATTTTTAAATCAGGGTGATTCTTCTCTTGGTATTGATTAAGAATTCTTCTAACAGGTTTTTTTAAATTAAGATCCTCTTGTAGTTTTTTGGCAATTTTTCTTTCGAAATCATGGCCTTTTTTTCTCTGATTTATTGTCATTATGAAAATATTGATTGATCTAAATCTGCATTTGTAAAAACTTCTTGAACATCATCAAGGTCTTCTATAGCGTCTGTTAATTTAATGTTTTTCTCTGATTGTTCTGCATCCAGGGCAATATTATTCTCTGCTTCCATTACTACATCTGAAGCCTCTATATCAAAGCTATTTGCAATAATTTTTTCTTTTAGAAGTGATAAATCTTTTGGATCACAAACTATTTCTGTTTTTTTCTCTGCAATATCGTTGATATCGTTAGCTCCATATTCTATTGCCAAGTCGTAAAGTTTTTCATTTGTCACATCAGAATTCACGAGAATCTTACCCTTAGCTTCAAATAAATATGCAACACTGCCTGAGGTTCCAAGATTTCCTCCATATTTTGTAAATGCATGTCTTATTTCAGAAACTGTTCTGTTTTTATTATCAGTAAGAGTTTTGATGAAAACGGCAACACCACCAGGTGCATAACCTTCATAAATAACTTCTTCTAAATTTTGACCTTCTTGGCCGCCTGCTCCTCTTTGTATAGCTCTATTTATTGTGTCTTTAGCCATATTTGCTGATAAGGCTTTATCATATGCTAATCTTAATCTAGGGTTATCCTCGACAACACCTCCACCCTCTTTAGCAGCAACAGTCAGCTCCCTAATTATTTTTGTAAAAACAGCTCCTCTTTTTGCATCTTGTCTTGCTTTTCTGTGTTTAATGTTTGCCCACTTTGAGTGACCTGCCATTATTCTTCCTTTCTGGTTATATGAAGTTCATCTAAGCTGTCTTCATTTACTTCACCTGGAGCATCAGTCAGAAGACATACTGCTGATTGTGTTTTTGGGAACGCTATTACATCTCTTATTGAGTCAGCTCCTACCATGATCATTGCAAGCCTATCAAGACCAAAAGCTATACCTCCATGTGGTGGACATCCTGAGCTTAGTGTTTTTAAGAAAAAGCCAAATTTTGTCTCTACCTCTTTTTGAGTTAAACCCAAAAGATCAAAAACCTTTTGCTGCATGTCCTTTCTATGAATTCTTATTGATCCACCACCAATCTCAATACCATTAATTACCATATCATAAGCTTTTGAATTTATTTCTAGGACATCTAGATCATCTAATTTATTCAAGTTTGTTTCTACAGGTGAAGTAAATGGATGATGCAATGAAGTTAAATTTCCATCATTTGATTCTTCAAACATTGGAAAATCTGTAACCCAACAAGCTCTGAACCCTTCGGATAGTAAATTTAAATCGAGGCCAATTTTATTCAATAGCCTGCTCATGTAGTCGTTGACAGTTTTTTTCTTTCCTGCCCCAAAAAAAACAAGATCTCCCTGTTTTAAAGATAATTCTGACATGATTTTTGATAGACACTCAGATGATAAATATTTGAGTATTGGTGAAGACAATGACTCTACATCTGAACCCTCTACCCTTATGTAAGCTAATCCTTTAGCACCAAAATCTTTTACAAAATCTGTATATCTATCGATTTGACCTCTCCCAATCTTATCTCCTTCACTAATAACCAAAGCAGCAATTCGTGCTTTTGGATCGTTTGCTGGTTCTGAGAAGACCTTGAATTCTTCTTTGACAAATATTTCAGATAGCTCTTTCAACATTAGTGGATTTCTCAAGTCAGGCTTATCAGACCCATACATTTCCATTGCTTCTTCCCATTTAAATCTTGGAACTTCTCCTAAATTTTCATCTAGAACACTCTTAAATGCTGTGGAGATCATACCTTCTGCTAGTGACATAATATCTTCCTCCCCAACAAAAGATGCTTCAATGTCAATTTGAGAAAATTCTGGTTGCCGATCAGCGCGCAAATCTTCGTCTCTAAAACATCGTGCTATTTGATAATATTTATCGAATCCTGCAATCATTAACATCTGTTTAAATAATTGTGGTGATTGAGGTAAAGCAAAAAAGTTACCAGGACTAGTTCTGCTTGGAACAAGATAATCTCTTGCTCCTTCCGGAGTAGCTTTAGTAAGAATTGGAGTTTCAATATCAACAAAATTATTATCTTCTAAAAAATCCCTTATAGACTTTGTAAGTTTTGATTTTAATCGTAAATTTTCTTGCATTTCAGTTCTTCTAAGATCAAGGGTTCTGTGTTTCAACCTTACATCTTCTCCAACTTCTGAGGATTGATCTAATGGAAACGCAGGCGTTTCAGCTTCATTTAAAATCTCTATTACTGAACATCTGATTTCAATTTCTCCAGTGGATAATTGTAGATTTTCAGATTCATCTGGACGTTCCTCAACAATGCCCCGAGCCTGAATTACGAATTCAGATCTCACTTGATCAGCTGCTTCAAAAGCATCTTTGTCTTCTGGATTGACTACAAGCTGCACGATCCCAGTTGTGTCTCTTAAATCTAGAAAAATAACACCGCCGTGATCTCTTCTTCGATGCACCCAACCACAAACCAGCACTTCTTTGCCGTTTTTTTTCTTATTTAATTTTCCACAATGATCTGTTCTCATGCTTTTTTACCTTCTTTTTTATTTATCTCTTTTTCAGTGGTATGAAGATTCTTTTTATTATCTTTTTTAAAATCTGTTTCGTACCAACCACTACCTTTTAACCTAAAGCCTGGTGCTGATAATAATTTTACCACTTTAGTAGATTTCGTACATTTAATGCATTTACTTAAGGCTTTTTCATTTATTTTTTGAAAAACCTCGAAGTTTGATTTACATACCTCGCAATAATACTCGTAAATCGGCATAATGCTATTTAAATTACCATATAATTAATTGAGGAGATTATAGTGTATTTCTCGAAATTATTCGTCCCTTCAACGAGGCAAGACCCTTCAGATGCAGAGCTTATAAGCCATAAATTAATGATCAGAAGCGGCATGATTAAAAAAACTGCTGCAGGTATTTATAACTGGCTGCCAATTGGCTTAAAAGTTCTTAAGAAGGTTGAAGATATTGTGAGAGATAATCTCAACAAATTTGAAGCACAAGAGATACTTATGCCAATGGTTCAACCTGCTGAGCTTTGGAAAGAGTCACTTAGGTATAACGAATATGGCAAAGAGCTGCTTAAATTCAAGGATCGATCTGACAGGGATTTTGTGCTGGGGCCCACTCATGAAGAGATTGTCTGTGAAATATTCAGAAGCTATCCGATAAGCTACAAAGATCTACCAGTCAATTTATACCAAATTCAAACAAAGTTTAGGGATGAAATTAGACCGAGATTCGGAGTAATGAGGTCAAGAGAGTTTTTAATGAAAGATGCATACAGCTTTGATATTGATGAAAAAGGCTTAAAGAAAAGTTACGAAAAAATGAAAAATGCTTATATAAGCATTTTCGATGAAATTGGTTTGGATTATAGAATTGTAAAAGCTGATGCGGGAAATATAGGTGGTGATGTATCTGAGGAATTTCATATATTGGCTGATTCCGGCGAAGATTTGCTAGCAATTAGTGATGGAAGCGATTTCGCGGCAAATGTAGAAGTCCTTGAATACGATAAAGACCCAAGTGAACTTAAAGGAGCAGATTCACCAGATGGAAAGGGAAAACTCGAAATTAAAAGAGGCATTGAAGTTGGACATATATTTCAGCTCGGCCAAAAGTATAGTGAGAAAATGTCTGTAGCTATTAAAGACAAAAACGGTGAACAAATAAATTCTTTTATGGGTTGTTATGGTATTGGTATTTCAAGGATTGTAGCTGCAGCGATTGAACAAAATAATGATGAGAAAGGAATAATCTGGCCAAATTCTATAGCACCTTTTCTTGTAAATATTATTTGCTTAGACCCAAATAAAGAAGAAGTTATTAAAGAGTGTGTAAGTGTTTACCAAATATTAAAAGATGCTGGGCATGAAGTCTTATTAGATGATAGGGATATAAGAGCTGGCATAAAGTTTGCAGAAAACGAAGTTATAGGAATACCGTTTTCTATAGTAATTGGTCCAAGGAATTTCTCTAACAATAGCTATGAGTTTAATTGTCGAAGGACTGGAGATAAACACGAAATGACTATTGATGATATTAAGCACAAATTGGAGGAAGAAAAATGATCAGGTTTTTCACATCTATTGGAGGATTTCTATTAGGCGCATTACTTTTCATGTTCTTAATGATAATTTCATTTAACCCAAATTATTTTGCAAAAATGGCGTTAAAAGACTTTGCAAAAGATTTAGCTACCCCAGCTAATAATAGTTTAGACAAATTCCTTGATGAGTCTGTTTTGGAACCTATTCTTGAGAGCCCAGAAACTCTTACAAGCTTGGGCCTTCATCAATTAGATTTCTTAACAAATCATAATGAAAAACTTAACGATTACTCTGTTGAGAAATCAGAATCAGATCATGAAAAATTCCTAATTTACTATGAAAAGTTGAATAATTTTGATGAAACTAAGCTACCTGAACCAGCCAAACTAAACTTAGAAGTTGCAAAGTTTGCAGCTGGCATAGAGAAAAGGGGTTTTGAAAGCTTCAGATATTACATGGGTCCTTTTATTCAATTTTATGGAACTCATCTCAGTTTCGTAAATTTTCTAACAGACACACACAGACTAGATAATGTTAAAGACGCTGAAGATTACATTAAACGTTTATCCAAGGTGCCACTTGCAATTGATCAACTTATGGTTTTTGAAAAAAGAAGAGCAGCCAACGGAATCTATTCGCCAAAATTCGTTTATGAGAAGACTATGTTGCAATTAAGTTCACTGATAGAGACACCAAATAAAATACATCCACTCTTTGTTAGTTTTGAGGAGTCTATAAAAGAGCTGGGTATAAGTGAAGAGAAACAAGAAAGCTTACTTTCAGAATTAGAAGAGAAAATTGAAAAATTTAAATCTTCATATGCAAATTTAAAAGTTCTGGTAGAGGAGAATTTGAAAAATGCCAGAGAATTTGACGGGGTTTGGAGCCTGCCAAATGGAGAAGATTACTATAAACATCGACTTCAGATTTATACAACGACAGACCTAACAGCTGATGAAATCCATAATTTAGGACTCGAGATGGTAGAAGAAATTCAAACAGAAATAAGAAGAATTCTTTCAGAGGAGGGTTATGACATAAACCGGCCTTTAGCCGAGCTTTTTGTCGAGCTAAACAATGATCCTAGGTTTTTATTCGAGGATTCTGATAAAGGAAGAGAGGCAATACTTGAAGAATATAGAAGAATTAATGATGAAACATATGCAATGTTGCCTGATTACTTCAATGAGCTACCAAAAGCAAAAGTCGTTGTAAAAAGAGTGCCTATTTTCTCTGAAAAAAGTGCAGCTGGTGGTTATTATCAGGGTTCATCTTTGGATGGATCTAGGCCTGCTGCTTGGTATGCAAATCTCTATGACATAAAAGCTACTCAAACCTTTAAAATGCCTGCTCTCTCTTTTCACGAAGCAGTTCCAGGTCATCACTTGCAAATAGCTCTTAATCAAGAAAATCAGAATCAAACGCTATGGAATAAATTTGGTTATAGAACTTCTGCTTTCACTGAAGGATGGGCATTGTATGCTGAGAGATTAGCTATTGAAGCAGGACTGATAAAAGATCCTTATGAAATGATTGGCTCTTTGCAATCAGAATTGTTTAGAGCTGCAAGGCTTGTTGTCGATACTGGGCTTCATGCAAAGAAATGGACAAGAGAAGAGGCAATAATCTACATGATGGATAATGCTGGAGAAGTTAGAAGTGAGTCTGAATCTGAGATCGAAAGATATATTGTCTGGCCGGGTCAAGCTACGTCTTACATGATTGGAAGAATAAAAATTATGGAGCTAAGAGAAAGAGCTCAAACTGAACTTGGCAATAGGTTTAATATAAAAGATTTTCACTCAGTGGTCTTAATGAATGGGATTTTGCCTCTAACTGTATTAGAGGCTTTAGTTGACCAATATATATTAGAAAACAGTTAGTCTGCGAGCACTGAAGCTTCAATTTCTTCAAGAACTTTTGGATTTTCTTTCAAGAATTCTGAAGTTTTAGCTATTCCTTGGCCAATTTTATCGCCTTTATAACTATACCAAGCGCCTGCTTTTTCGATAATTCCCTTTTTCACTGCAAACTCAATTATTTCAGCGTTCTTATTTATACCCTTGCCATACAGAATTTGAAATTCAACGACTTTGAATGGAGGTGCCATTTTATTCTTGACAACTTTTACTCTTGTTTCATTTCCAATGATCTCATCTCCATCCTTAATGGCCCCTATTCTTCTAATATCCAATCTAACACTTGAGTAGAATTTAAGAGCATTTCCACCAGTTGTGGTTTCAGGATTTCCAAACATAACGCCTATTTTCATTCTTATTTGATTTATAAAAATAACTAGGGTATTGGATTTTTGTATACTGCCTGTGATTTTTCTTAGAGCTTGAGACATTAGTCTAGCTTGAAGCCCAACGTGAGAGTCTCCCATATCTCCCTCCAGTTCTGCTCTTGGCACAAGAGCGGCAACACTATCTACAACAATGACATCTAAGCTTCCGCTCTTAACTAACATATCTGTTACTTCTAATGCTTGTTCACCTGTATCTGGTTGAGACAATAGTAGCTCATCAATATCAACGCCAAGTGCTTTTGCGTATTCAGGATCTAGGGCATGCTCAGCATCTATAAAAGCTGCACTTCCGCCAGCTTTTTGACACTCTGCAATGATTTGTAAAGTTAATGTAGTTTTGCCTGATGATTCAGGACCATATATTTCACAAACTCTGCCTTTCGGGAGACCACCTATTCCTAAAGCTCGATCAAGACCAAAAGAGCCTGTTGCTATAGAAGGCACTTCTACTGTTTCTCTGGTGCCTAACTTCATTATTGTTCCTTTTCCAAATTGACTTTCAATTTGTTTTAAAGCGCTATCTAAAGATTGTTTTTTTGAATCTGCCATTTTTTTTCCTATAGTGTATGGATATACAGTATTAGATCATACATTTTCTGAATAGTCCATATCTAATTAGATTTTTTAACTTTTAATAATTTTTTGCAACCCTATTTATAAAGTAAAATAATTTTATGGCATTTGTTGTTACAGAATCATGTATTGAGTGTAAACACACTGATTGTGTTGAGGTATGCCCTGTTGATTGTTTTTATGAAGGTGAAAATTTCCTTGTAATAAATCCCGATGAATGTATCGATTGTGGTTTATGTGAACCAGAGTGTCCTGTTGATGCAATCTTCTCAGAGGATGAATTGCCTCCAGACCAAATACCTTTTATCGAAATTAATGAAAGACTATCTCAAGAATGGTCAAATATCTCAGAAAAGAAAGATGCTCTTCCTGAAGCTGAAAAGTTTGGAGAAATAAAAGAAAAAATCAGTTTACTCAAAGAGGACTAATTTAAGTGCAGCCAAACTGCAGGAACTGATCCCATTATAAGACCAGAAAAAAATACTTTTAGTTGAATTTCATTTTGTTGGAATCTATCAATAATTTGTTTTGGAATAAAAAGAAATGACAATAGCATTCCAATAATAAATGGAAGTAAGCCAATCAAGTCTAAATTTTTTATATATGAAATAATTAACTCGTATAACCCCAAAATCACAAGGACTAAAGATCCAGATATCCCTGGTAAAAGAAAAGCAGTAAACGCTAATAAACCTGCTACCAAGATTAAAAATACATTATTAAAATTTAAATCTATTAATGAGAATGCGATAACTAAAGCTATTAAAACTCCGCAAACAAAGCTGACAAAGAAATTTTTTGATAATGAAATAGAGTGGTCTAAAAAACAATTTTTTACTACTGCAATAACCATGACAAAAGACAAAAATATTTTAAAAATAAAGAGGTAATTATTAATCAGAAAATCTATGAAAAAAGCTGAAAAATATATAGATATCAACATCCCAATACCTAGAGGAAAAGTGAACATTGGATTTAATCCATCTAAAAAATATTTCAAATTTAAACGTAAGGAGTTTGGGTTAAAAGTAGACAAAACCTTAATGAAGTCTTTGTAAACATTAAATAAGCCTGCGATTGTGGCTCCTGAAATTCCCGGCGTTATTTCTGCAATCCCCATACAAAAACCAGCCAAGAATTTATGAAAAAAATTAGACATCTGGCAATTTGCCTTTTACCTTTTCGAAGTTCGTCATATCCCAATATAAAGGAGTTACAGAGACATTATTATTGTTAATTGCTTCAAAGTCTGTACCTGTTAGATCGCCATTTGGTTTTCCTGATTTTCCAATTTTATAACTCACTTTATTATCATCTCCGTCAAATTCTGGTGCTAAAGGAACTCCTCTATTGCCAAGCTTTGTCAAAACGAAATCATTTATCTCATTGAAACTTACATTTGGGATATTCACATTAAAAACAATACCATCATGAAGAGAATCAGAGTAATTAGACTGGACGTAATTTAACATCATTTCGGTTGCCAAAACGGCAGAATCAAAATTTTCAAACGACTTGCCTGCAATAGACGATGCGATTGGGGGGTATTTTAATTTCCTACCTGTAAAAGCAGCGCCTAAAGTTCCTGAGTGCATTACGTCATCACCCATGTTGGCCCCTTTATTAATTCCTGAAACAACAATATCTGGAATTTCTTTCATAATTGCCATTAAACCCATGAAAACACAATCAGCTGGTGTGCCATCAACTGAATAAATATTCTCATCTAGTTTCTCAATTTCAACCGAGGTTCTTAATGTCAAAGCAGCTGCCTGACCACTCTTGTCATGTTTTGGAGCAATTAAAGTTACAGAGTGATTTTCAGATAATCTTTGATAAAGAGCTCTGGTAATTTTTGACTCGATCCCATCATCATTTGTCAGAAGAATTCTCATTTTTTTAACTTACTTAATACAAAAGCAGCAGCACCCTCATTTTTTCCAATAAAACTCATTTTTTCAGATGTTTTTGCTTTGAAACCTATATTTTCCTTATCTAAACCAGTTAATTCCGATAAGCTAGATAAAATCTCTAAACGATGCGGAAGAAGTTTTGGCTCTTCAAGCACTACAATTATATCAATCTGTTTCAGAGAAAACCCTTTTTCCTTTATCATTGCCTCGGTTAATTTATATATCTCTTTTCCGGGACAATTTTTCCATTTCGAAGTATTGGGAAAATGCTGGCCTATATCGCCAAGACTTAATGCGCCCAACATAGAATCTGCTAAAGCATGTAAAACAATATCACCATCTGAGTGAGCATCAAAAGAGAAATTACAATCCACTTTATAGCCACCAATCATCAGACCATCACCTTTTTTAAATCTATGGCTATCAAAACCATTTCCAATTTTGTCAATTTCGAGGTCTTCTGGAACTGTAATCTTTATATTTGACCTATTACCGGGGATGAATTTGATTCTACCACCAGCTCTTTCAATGGCTTCTGATTCATCGCCCGGAAAAAAATTTGACCCTAATGAGCTCTCAATTGCATGTTCGAGCAATTTTGATGAAGAAATTTGTGGTGTCTGTGCAAGGTAAAATTCATTTCTATTTTGACTGCTTTTAATAGCTAAAGTTTCAGGATCAATTTTTTTTAAGGCCTCATATATTGGTATACCAAGCACCAAAGCTTCTTCACTTGAAGAATCAAAGGCTTGTATCAATTGTTTTATTTTTGATATTTCAATAAAGGGTCTTACCGCATCATGAACCAGGACTATGCTATCTTCTTTTATTTTTTTCAAAGCATTCAAAACTGATTCAGCTCTAGAATCCCCACCTTCAACTTTGACTATTTTTTGATTTGTAGATATTTCAAGGTTATCAAAATCTCTATCATTCGGGCTCAAGACTACAAAAATTTTTTTTATTTCTTCTATATTTATAAATTTTGTTATTGTTTTTTGGATGACAGGCTCATGATCAATTTCTATGTATTGTTTTGGAATAGTTGTGCCAAACCTTGTTCCAGTACCTGCTGAGGGAATAATAGCAAATATGTTTTTATTCTGGATCTTCATCTATATATATCTCGTCTTCTTTGATTAACCCTAGATTTTCTCTAGCAATATGCTCTACATACTCTTCATTATTTTTTAAATTTGAAATTTCTTCTTTAAGATTTTCATTTTCTAAAGTGATTGTTTCTAATTCTATCTCTTTTTTTTCGATAAGATCTTCTAGCTTTGCTGACTCACTTAGGCTGTACTGTCCATAGAAAATATCAAAAATGAGTTTTGCTCCGATCACAAAGAGAACTATAAGCACAACAAGCTTGAAAAATTTTTTAAAAGAACTCATGGATAAAGTTCATTTTCAATCATCAGAAGACGATTATATTTTGCTGTTCTGTCTGATCTCGCTGGTGCACCAGTTTTAATTTGCTTTGCATCAACTGCAACGGATAAATCTGCTATAAAACTATCCTCAGTTTCTCCAGATCTATGAGAAATAATTGTCTTAATATTGTTTTCTTGTGCCAATTTTATTGTTTCAAAGCACTCGGTGATAGTTCCAACCTGATTTGGTTTAATTAAGATTGCATTTGCTGCATTTGTAGTTATTCCTTTATTTAATAAATCTTTTTGTGTAACAAATATGTCATCTCCGACTATTTGGGTATCTTTGCAAATTTCTGTTAAAGATTGCCAAGCTTTCCAATCTTTTTCATCAAATGGATCCTCTACTGAAGTAATTTCATATTTTTCAATAAGTTTTTGAATATATTCAACCATTTCATCTGACTGCATCTTTTTATTTTCACCAGCCAATGTGTATATACCTGAATCGAATAATTCTGTTGCTGCGCAATCAAGTGCTATGAACATATCTTTATTATGTTTTAGGCCAGCATCTTTTATTGATGCAATGATTTCTTCAAGCACATTTTCTGTTGAACCTAAATTTGGTGAGAAACCGCCTTCATCACCAACGGAAACACTCAAGCCACTACTTGATAATCGTCTTTTTAAAGCAGTATATACTGATACAGAATTCATCAAACCATCTCTAAATGAATAATCTGAAGATGGAATGATCATAAATTCTTGGATATCTACATCATTATTTGAATGGCTACCACCATTGAAGATATTTAACATAGGCCTTGGCATCGACATTTCAGTATGTAAGTTAGATTGTTTTTTATAGAGAATGTTTAAATACTCATATAGGTTTAGGTTCAATGAATTAGCTGCGGCTCTGGTGCAGGCAATTGAAACTGACAGGATAGCATTAGCTCCTATTTTTGACTTATTTGATGTGCCATCGATCTCAATAAGCAGCTTATCAATACTAGCTTGATCATCTGCTCTTTTATTATCTAAATCTTCTAGTAGTTTTTTTGCATTTTCTGAAGCGTTTTGGACACCAAGTCCTCCATATCTTTCTTCATTATCTCTAAGTTCATGAGCTTCTAATGAACCTGTTGAAGCTCCGCTGGGTACAAATGCAGTTCCCTTGCAACCGTCGTCCAAAACAACAGTTGTGCAAAGCGTAGGCCTACCTCTTGAGTCGAGCACCTCAATAGAATCTATATTTTTTATTTTCATTGATCGATGTTCTTTATAAATTCATCTAGAGCAATAATTTTTTCCATGAAACTCTCAAGATCTGAGAGCTTAAGTGCGCATGGCCCGTCACATTTCGCCGATTGAGGATCAGGGTGAGTCTCTAAAAATAAACCAGCAATGCTTTGAGAAATCCCGGCCTTAGCAAGATCATATACATATTGTCCTCTTCCCCCAGTACTTTTTTGCAACATTCCTGGCTGTTGCAATGAGTGAGTTACATCAAAGAAAACTGGGTTACCTCTTTCTTTCAATATTTGGAAGTTCAATGTGTCAACAATAAGATTGTTATAACCAAAAATATTTCCCCTTTCACAAAGAATGACCTCTTCATTCCCTGCAGCTTTGCATTTATCCACAGCATGAAACATTTCTTTAGCAGAGGAAAACTGCGGTTTTTTAATATTAATAATTTTTTTTGTTTTTGATGCAGCAATGATCAAATCAGTTTGCCTGCATAAAAATGCAGGAATTTGAATCACATCAGCGACTTCAGCAACAGCATCTGCTTGATTTGGTTCATGTATATCTGTGATTATTGGAAGGCCGAATTCATTTTTTATTTTTTGTAAGCTAGTTAAGCCCTCTTGTAAGCCAGGACCACGGTAAGAATCTAGTGAAGATCTATTAGCTTTATCGAAAGAAGCTTTAAAGACGTAATTGCAATCTAATTTTTCTGAGATTTTTTTAAAAGTCTCAGCAACCTGTCTGAGTAGATCATCAGATTCAATAACATTAACACCACCAAAAATTGTTAATTTTGAATCATTCGAAATATCTTTACCGTTTATTTTCATTTCTTTAATTTTACAGCCGTCTTTATGAAATCGTTAAATAATGGATGGCCTTTTTTTGGTTTTGAAGTAAATTCGGGATGAAATTGACACGCTACAAACCATGGATGATCTTTAAGCTCAATCATTTCTACCAAATTATGCATTTCAGATCTTGCCGAAATAACAAGACCTTTTTTTTCTAGTTTTGGAACAATTTGTGGATTTACTTCATATCTATGTCTATGTCTTTCAAATATTGACGCTTTTTTATAAAGATTTCTTGCCAGAGTATTTTTAGTTAATGAGGCTTTTTGTGCACCAAGTCTCATAGTGCCACCTTTATCTGATTTTAAGCTTCTTTTTTCTATGCTGCCGTCTTCATTCTTCCACTCTGTTACTAATGAAATAACATTGTTCTTGGTCTTCTTAAACTCAGTACTATTGGCATCTTTCAACCCCAAAAGATTTCTAGACATTTCTATGATAGCTATTTGTAATCCCAAACAAATTCCAAAATAAGGAACCTTTTTTTCTCTTGCATACTTTGATGCCAAGATCATTCCTTCAATTCCTCTGTCTCCAAAACCGCCCGGAACTAGAATAGCATCAGAATTTTTGAGCACTTTAAGATAATTCTTTTTTGTTATTTCTTCTGAATTAACAAAATTTATTTTTACTTCAGTATCATTATGTATGCCCGCGTGATCAATAGCTTCAATAAGAGAAAAATAAGCATCTTTGAGATCAACATATTTACCAACAAAGGATAATCTTAATTGATTTGATGGGTGAAGTTTTCTTTGTACAACCTTTTTCCAGTCCGAAAGTCTAGGTGAATTGTTCTCAAGTTGTAATTTTTTCGAAAGGATTTTATCCAACCCCTCTTTTGCTAGAAACAGAGGAACTTGATAGATTGTGTCCATATTTGGCAAAGAAATTACTGTACCTTTTTGCATAGAACAAAATAGACCAATCTTTTCTTTGCTTTCTTTAGGAATTTCAAATTCAGATCTACATATTAAAATATCAGGCTGAACACCAAGTGTTCTGTACTCTTTAACAGAATGTTGAGTTGGTTTTGTCTTTAATTCTTCTGATGTTGCTAAGTATGGGACAAGCGTTAAATGTAAATAAGCTGTTTGGAAAGATTTTAACTCTAATCCAAGTTGTCTTATAGCCTCTATAAATGATTGGCTTTCAATATCACCAACCGTCCCGCCAATTTCTACAATTGCAATATCACAATTTTTAGAAGCCTCAATAATTCTTCTTTTTATTTCATCTGTGATATGTGGGATTATTTGAACAGTCTTACCTAAGTATTCACCCTTTCTCTCTTTTCTAAGAACCGAATAATAAATTTTACCAGCAGTAAAATTATTATTTTTTGTACAAGTATTATCAACAAACCTCTCGTAATGACCTAAATCCAAATCAGTCTCAGTCCCGTCTTCCAATACAAAAACTTCTCCATGCTGAAAAGGGCTCATAGTACCAGGGTCAACATTAAAGTATGGATCAAGTTTAATCACACAAACTTTGTAACCCTTGGATTCAAGAATTGAACCTATAGACGCTGAAGCGATTCCTTTCCCTAGAGATGACACAACACCTCCTGTAACGAATATAAATCTCGTATCTTTCAGCAAAATAAAATTTCCTTACGCTATTCTAAATAATTTTTTGTAACTCTACTCGAGATATTTGCTAATAGGCTATAGGAAATTGTATTAAGTTGGTCTGATAGAGATTTAAGGTCACTATTAAATCCCCAGATGTCTACCCAATCACCTACAGCAATATCTCTATTTTGACCAAGATTTATCATTAATAAATCCATATTAGAGCGTCCTATTGTTTGAAAATTCTTTTTTCCTATTGAAATTGTGAGTGGAGTTTTGAAATAAGGTAACCCATCCCCGTAACCAATTCCAACGTAAGCTATTATGCAGTCCTCACTTGCTATCCAAGAACCATCATATCCAACTTTTGAACCTGATTTTATTTCTCTTATAGAGATAATTTTAGATCTCAAAGAGGTTACTGGAATAGTACCAAATTCATTGTATTTTCCTCCATAGATTGCAATTCCTGGTCTTACAATATCAAAGTGTGCATCTGGAAAATTAAAAATTGCTCCGGAGTTTGAGAGACTTTTTTTATAGTTATAGTTTTTTGTCAATTCAGTAAATTTTTTTATTTGTTTATTGTTCATATCGTCATTTACTTCACTTGATGAAGCTAAGTGAGACATCAGAATAATCTCTGCAACATTAACTTCCTTTGCTTTATTTAAGGCTTGCTGAAAGTCGATAGGATCTAAACCTAACCTGTTCATTCCTGTATTAATTTTTATCCATAATCTTGACTGAGAAAGATCAAAATTTTCTAATTTTTCTAGTTGCCACATGGAATGAATTACAAAATCAAATCTAAATTCTGAAACTAATTTATAATCCTCTATCTCATGAACCCCTTGTAAGAGAAGGATTGGTTTTTCAGTAAATTTTCTAATTTCAATTGCTTCATCTAATGTTATTACTGAGTATGATTCAACATGATCATTAATATTTTTTACAACCTCAGATGCGCTGATACCATAGCTATTAGCCTTTACTACAGCTTGAATCCTTGCGTCGGTAAAACTTTTTATTAGATCAATATTTTTTGTAAGATTAGAGAGCTTAATCTTCAGTTCTGTCTTGCGCATAACTATTCATTATTTCGGGTGCAAGATCACCAAACCTTGTAAGCTCGTCTCTAAAAGAAAGCAATACTCTCTTGGTTGGCCCATTTCTGTGCTTAACAAGATTTAACTCAGCAACATTTTTCCATTCTTCATTCTTTGTATAGATAAAGTCTCTATAAAGCATGAAAATAAGGTCTGCATCTTGTTCAATTGCTCCTGAATCTCTTAAATCTGACATTTGAGGTCTTTTATTTGGTCTTTGTTCAACTCCTCTGTTAAGTTGTGATAAGACTATGACAGGAGCTTTAACTTCTTTTGCAAGATACTTTAGTGATCTTGAAATATCAGATAATTCATTTACCCTATTTTCATTCCTCCCTGGCATTTGCATTAATTGGATATAGTCAATCACTACCAAATTTAAGCCTCCAGAATTTCTAAACTGTTTTGCAAGTCTTCTAGATTTAGCACGTATCTCCATTGGTGAAATATTAGGTGTATCATCCACAAAAATATTTAAATCATTCATGTTTTTTGTTTGCTTAGCAATTTTGTCCCACTGTCTATCAGTTAAGTTTGCAGATTTAACATTTGACTGGGATATACCTGCCATCGAGGCCAGCATTCTTTGTGTTAATGATTGAGATGACATCTCCAAACTAAATACAGCTACACAACCCTCATTCTTTTTTGCAACATTTTCTGCAATATTCATTGCTAATGAGGTCTTACCCATGCTTGGTCTGCCTGCAATAACGATTAGATCTTCTTTTTGTAATCCTTGAGTAAGGCCGTCAATTGCTGTGAAACCAGAAGAAACTCCTATAAGCTCGCCTTGCATACCAGATAATTCTTCAAGCCTGTCCCAGGTTTCTTTTACATAACTCTCAATTTTTTTGAGTGAATCGGCGTTTGCTCTGTTAGTAGAAAGTTCAAATATTTTTGCTTCAGCTTCATCAAGCAAATCATTGCTAGTTTTTCCTTCAGGGCTCTCTACAGTTTTCATAAGTTCTGTTAAAACTTGCTTAAGGTTTCTGTCTATTGATTGATCTTTTACTAGGTTTGCATAGCTGTCTGCTGCCAATGCTGATACAGGTATTGTTTGGAGTTCTTTTAGGTAATCAACTCCACCAACTCTTTGTAAACTGTTTTTTCTATCAAGTAATTCTGAAACTGTTATATGGTCTATGCCTTCTCCTTTGTCAGCCAGCTCTTTAATACACTCAAAAATTTCTTTATGTAGATCTGATTCGAAGTCTGTTGAGTTGATAAGAGCATCAACTTCTGGATACTTCTCTTTAGATAAAAGCAAGGCGCCTAAAACTGCTTGCTCTACTTCAATATTACTTGGCATTACGTTGGTTTTACTTCTATAGATATAGATTTAACTATTTCTGGATGAAGTTCAACGTTTACAGTGAATTCTCCGACCTCTTTTATTGGTCCAGACAATAAAATAATCGATGATCTCTTAACAAAATCGTGGCCATCAGCATGAATTGCTTCAAGAATCTCTGAAACACCAACTGAACCAAATAGTGCTCCACTTTCTTGAGCATTTGCTGCAATAGTCAGTTTGAGGTCTTCGATTTTGAGTGCATTTGCCTCTGCTAGTGAAAGCTCGTCAGCAGCTTTTTTGAGATATTCACCTTTCTTCTCCTCAAAATCTTTCATGTATTCTTCGGTAGCAGGTAATGCTTTGTGGTAAGGAAGCAAAAAATTCCTAGCGAAGCCTGACTTTACATCAACAACGTCGCCAATTTCACCAAGGTTTTTAATCTTAGTTACAAGAACTACTTTCATTTGCTTTCTTCTATCTTATGTTTGTCAGTGAATGGCAAGAAACCTAGAAGTCTTGCTTTTTTGATTGCTTTTGTTAATTTTCTTTGCTCTTTAGCATTTAACCTGGTGTATCTAGATGAAAGGATTTTTCCATTCTCAGATATAAAACCTTTCAAAGAATCAGGATCTCTGTAATCAATATTAACTTTTTTATCTTCTGTCATAATTAGGCTAGTTTTACTGTCAAATGTCTGAAGACATTTTGGTCGTATCTGAATTTTTCTTCAAGCAAATCAAGCGTTTCTGGCTCTACATTTACATCCAAATGAACGTAATTTGCGTAATTCATGTTATTTATTGGATAAG
Source organism: uncultured Gammaproteobacteria bacterium (assembly GCA_913052565.1). Classification (GTDB taxonomy): domain Bacteria; phylum Pseudomonadota; class Gammaproteobacteria; order Magnimaribacterales; family TMED112; genus TMED112. The sequence continues at coordinate 64,232 of CAJXFH010000003.1, forward strand.
CTAATTGTCTTTTTCCCAGTAGCTTTGTATCTACTAAGTCACCTTTGTTATCAGTAATAATTTTCTTTAGACCATCAAGAAAATCGTCAACTTCATCCATTGTATTTGGATTTAAAAGGAGCATTAATTCGTATTTTTGCATCACAATTCAGTTCTTATCCATTCAAGCACTCGGGCTATAATACCCTTGCTTTGATTAAAGGTAAACTCTTTATCTTGTTCTAATGCATAAAATTTCGTTAAGCCCAAGACGGCACTGAATTCAGGTTTTAATATATTTGCCATACTTTCCTGTTTTGAATCAATTGGCTCCCCTACTCTAGAATTAGAACCAGTAATTTTTTTTGCTAGTTTTTCCATATCCTCAATATTGGAAGTGCCTCCAGTAATTACGTATCCTCCTGGAATTTGTTGCTCAAAACCGTTCTCTTTAATAGTGCTTAGAGTATTTTGAAGAATTCTTGAAAGAGATTTTTCTATGATTGATGCTAAGGATTTCCTGGAAATTTTCTTTTGCTCATTGTCATTTTTTATGTAAAGCAATTCCTGATCAGACTCATCTGCAAATGCTGTTCCATATCTCACTTTCATTTCTTCAGCATCTCTTGAAGGTATTTGTAAAGAAAGAGCTATAGACTCTGTAACATAGTCCCCTGAATAAGGGAGTATCTTAGAGAAAACAATCGAACCATTTCTATAAACTGACAAATCTGTCGTGCCTGCACCAATATCGATAAGACAAACGCCATGTTTTTTCTCTTCTTCAGTTAGAACACATTGTGCTACGCCAAGTTGATTAAAATAGTACCTTCTAGCCGATAAATTTCCGAGGTTATCTAAACATTCTTGAAAATTTTGGATTGACTTCTTGGAACAGTAGATTACATGTGTCTTAACCTCTAACTTTACTCCCTTTAGACCTATTGGATCTGCAATATCACCTGAACCATCAATGAAATATTCATTTGGAACAACATCTAATAACATCTTATCTGATGGAACTTTCATAGTTGATGATAGATTCAGAGCTTCTTGTATATCGCTTGTTGATACTTCTTTATCTGAAATAACTGCTTGTCCGATAGAATTAGTACTTGAAATATTTTCTCCGGATAAGCCAACAAAAATCTCTTTAATTTTAAACCCAGTTTGCTTTTCTAAATGATTTAATACTTTTGCTATAGACTCTGTTGTCTGAGGTATATTTACAATCGATCCTCTTTTTATACCTGATGTTTCATATGATGAAAATGCCATTATCTCCGAATTAGTTTCTTTGCGCCTCATTAATACACCAGAGATTTTTGAAGTACCTAGGTCAAGAAAACAAATCATAGGATTTCCTTTATCACGTATCCTTTCTTATATCTCAAATCAACAAATAAAGGCAGGTTGTAGTTTGATTTTAGATCAATCAAAATTTTGTTTATTTTAGTTAATCGTAATTCTAAATTTTCTTTTCCAAGTTTAAAAATAAATCCATCAACCTCAATATCCCAACCAGATAATGCTGAATAGTTAATTTGAGAGAGATTATCTAATTTATTATTAATCATATTGGCCTGAAGAATAGTATTTTCATTAATATCTTTCTTATCAATTGCTAAGTTTGGTAAATTTAAATCTAATGGCATAGAAAAAACTTTAAATTCCGAGTCAAAATACAAACTAATTTTTTTCTTAAAAATCGGTTTTTTTGCATTAATTACAAATTGAGATGTATTTGGTGTTTCTGAAATAATAAGACTTTCTACCCAATCCTTTGATTTCACATAAGTGATAAAGTTGTTTTTATAAAAGAGTCTCGTTTTTAGATCTTCTGAACATTTCAAACAATCTATGGGTAAATTTAAAGTTACAGAAATGGTTTTGTTTTTACTAAAGAAAGAGTTTGTAAAAAAAATTCCTAAAGTAATTAGAATTAAGCTTATAAAAATTTTAGTATGAGTCTTCAATTATTTCTGTAATTAGTTCTTCATAGTTTATACCAGCTAGTTTCGCAGCCAGTGGAAAAAGACTTTTTTCAGTGAACCCTGGAACCGTATTAATTTCTAACACGCCCAATCTATCTCCATCAAAAACGAAATCTACTCTTCCCCAAGTTTGGCAACCATGATGATAGAAAGCTTTTAAAGCAATTTTTTTCAATTCGTTCTTTAAGTCTTTATTTAAGACTTCTACTTTCTTAGTTTCTTTAGATAAATATTTCGCATTGTAATTATAAAAGCCTGATTTAGGATCTGCGATTATTTCAAGAGGTTCAAGTGCTTCTCCTTTGAGAATACCCACTGTATATTCTGCATCGTTATATGCTTCTTCAATTATGACTTCTTTAGAAAATTTTCTTGCCTCTTCAACAGCTGATTCTATGTCTTTTTCACTGTCAACTTTTGAGACGCCAAAGCTTGATCCATTACTATTGGGCTTCACAAAAAAAGAGTCTTTATTTTTAAAAAAAGAGTCGTTTAAATTTACTTTTTCATTTTCATTTAAAGCAAGAAAGTTTGGAGTTGGTATGTGATTTTTAATCATTAAATTTTTAGATGATATCTTATCCCAACATTTTTTAGCTGATGATTCATCAGAACCAGTAAACTTTATATTTCTATTACTAAGAATTTTCTGAATTTCTCCATCTTCTCCACCTTTCCCATGAATTGCTATGAAGATAATTGTGTCTTTATCAATTGAGTTGAGTCTCAGATCTTCATAATCAATTATATCTGCTTTAAATTTTGTTTTATCAATGCAATTGTGTATGGCTACAGCACTATCTTTTGAAATTTCTTTTTCATCTGATTTGCCTCCATAGAGAATAAGAACATTTTTCATTTGTATATTGCTAATATTGAATTTGAAATATCAACGATGTTCCCTGCTCCTTGGGTGAGAACAATATCACTCTCGGTAATACTTGTTTCCAATACTGAGCTTATCTCTTTCAAATTTTTTGCAAAAAAAGCATTTTTTCCTCTGTCTCTTAATGCATTCACAAAGTCATATGAACTTATGCTCTCGAGGTTTTGCTCACCTGCTGAATAAATATCTAAGATGATTATGTTATCGATCATTGTTAAACAATTTATAAAATCATCAAAAAGCAAAGTTGATCTTGTATATCTGTGTGGTTGGAAAATCATAGTGATTTTTTTATTGGGATTTGAAGAACATAAAGCATCATAAGTTGCTTTAATTTCTGTAGGGTGGTGACCATAATCGTCAAAAAGTTTTTGTTTTCTTCCAGCAATTGAAATATTTCCCTTGAACTCCATTCTTCTAGAAACGCCTTCGAAACTTTTCATTGCATCTTTAATGACCTTTACATTTATGCCAGACTTTCTAGCTACGATGAAGGCTGCTGTTGCATTAAGTGCATTATGCTTACCTGCCAAATTGAGCTTTAATTTAGTTTCTTTTCCTGTTGAGTTTTTCACAACAATAAATTCTTGATAATTTTTAAATTGCTTTTGTTCTTTAATGAAATAATCAGATGTTTTTTCAAAACCATAGGAAATCTTTGGTCGAGATAGTGAGTGAAATAAATCTTTTGCTCTATCAGAATCAGTACACATTATTGCATTTCCATAAAATGGTAAATTTTCTAAAAACTGAAGGAAAGTTGCATCTAAAATTTCTGTATCATTCTCATAAAAATCTAGATGATCATTATCAATATTTGTAATGACACTCATTTCAGGACTTAAATGTAGAAAAGAGGCATCACTTTCATCGGCTTCAACTATTAAATAATCACTTGAACCTAAAATACTTTTATTTTCCTGTCCCAGAATCTTTCCACCAATAATATAAGTTGGATCAAGATTAGCTTTAATAAATATATTTGCTATCAGGCTTGTAGTTGTTGTTTTACCATGTGAACCTGCAACTGCAATGCTTTGAAAACCCCTCATAAGGCTTGCAAGCATTTCAGCTCTTGGTATTAAAGTTAAATTTTGTGATTTAGCTGATTTTATCTCAGGGTTAGTATCGTTTACTGCTGAAGAGTAGACTACAAGATCAACATCTCTTATGTTTTTTTCACTATGGCCAATATATATTTTAGCTCCAAGAGATTTGAGTCTTTTGGTATTTTTATTTTCTACTAAGTCACTGCCACTAACATCGAAATTCTGTTTAATTAGCATCTCAGCAATTCCAACCATTCCAACACCGCCTATTCCTATAAAATGAATTTTTTTAATGCTGCTTAATTTCATTTGCGATTTTTTCTGCTGACAATAAGTGTATATGTTTGTGCATTTTTTTACTCATATCTATTAAATTTTTTTGATCAAAATCTTTAACTAATCTTAAAAAATCTTGTTCATTAAAATTATTTTCATTCACTATTACCCCTCCTCCTTCAGCGCATGCAAGTTCTGCATTCCTCAGTTGATGCCCATCAATTGAACTTGGCAAAGGAATAAAAATAGCTGGCAAACCCATTGTCTGAACTTCAGCTACTGTAGAAGCACCGGATCTGCATATTATGAATTTTGCTTTTGACATTCTTTCTTCAATATTTTCGATAAATCTAACGTATTCAACATTTTTTGAAGATTCCTTTTGTGAATCTAAACCTATCTGAAAATATGTCTTTAAAGATAAATTAGATTTTTCAATTAGATTAGAAATAATGTTATTAAAAAAATGCGCCCCTTGACTACCACCCAGAACAAGGATGTGGTCTTTATCTAAAACTTTCGAGTAATTTAGGTTATTGAAGCCTTGCCTAACTGGATGACCAAGGTGTAATTCTCTACTGATATTAAGCTCATAAGAGGTAAAAATTTTTGTTGCAAAAAAAGCTCCAATTTTATTTGCAGTTCCCAAGACTGAATTCTGTTCATGAATAAAAATTTTTCTGAATAGAATGCTTGAAGCAAATATTCCGATAATAGAAATATAACCACCCATTAACAACGAATGTTTAGGCCTGAATTTAATCATTTCGAACAAGACTCTCAAAGCTGCCATTAAAAAAGTGAGTGGCCACAATATTTTTTCAAATAAACTTTTTCCCCTAAATCCTGAAATATTTAAATTTATTACTTGATAGTTAGTCTTGGAAAAAATCTTTTTTTCAATATCTCTATTTGAGGCAAAAAATATCACATTTTCTTCACCAAATTTTTTAGCGATTGAAAGTGCTGGATAAATATGCCCTCCTGTGCCAGCTGCGAAAATTGCTATCTTCATTTTATGTTATTTCTAAACTCCCAACTTGCTCTTAATGTAATTGCTAAAGCAATAAAATTCATAATAACACTACTCCTTCCATAGCTTATGAATGGAAGTGTAAGGCCTTTTGTTGGAACTATTCCTAAATTTACAAAAATATTCAAAGCTGTTTGAATAAAGAAAATAAGAGCAAAAGAAGTGATTATTAAGCTATTAAGGAAAAAGTTTTTCTTGTTAGATAGCTCAGCAAGCTTGAAAAGTCTCCACAAAATTAAGAAATAACAAATGAAGAGAATTGACATACCAAACAGACCAGTTTCTTCAAGAAATATTGAGAAGATAAAATCTGTATGAGCCTCTGGAAGAAAGAAATACTTTTGGGTGCTTTCACCAACTCCAAGACCAAAAATTCCTCCTTGTATTGAAGCAATTAATGCATTTATCAATTGATAATCTGAATTTCTTTGATCATCCCATGGATTTGCAAATGATAAAACTCTATCGAGCCTTTCTGGGTTGAAAGAAATCGCAACAGATAGAAAGATTAGAAATATTGTCCCCAATAAAGCTAACTGTGAAACTTTCGCTCCACCTATAAAGAGAATCATTAGTGAGATAGCGAATACTATTACAGTACTTCCATAATCCGGTTCCAGAAATAGAAGCAAACCTAGAATCGTTGTTACGATAATTGGTTTCAAAAATCCTCTTAATGTTGATTCAAGCTGTTCTTTTCTTCTTAGACAATAACTGCATAAGTAAATTGGCAGAAAAATTTTTGCTATCTCAGACGGTTGAATATTTATTGGTCCAATTGGGAGCCATCGCCTTGAGCCATTTACCTCTTGGCCTAGGCCTGGAATGAGGACAAGAACCAAAAAAAATGCACTTATAAGCAACAAAATTAAGCTATTTTCTCTGTAAAATGAAATAGGAATAAATAAAAAAATAGTTCCAACTATAAGTGATATTGAAAGTGCAATAACTTGTCTTTGTAAGAAAAAATATGGATTTCCATAGTCTGCATATGCTATTACATTTGAGGAAGAATAAATAAAGATGAGACTAATCGCAGTTATCACCATAAATGGAATTAAAAGAAGTTGGTCAAAAAGTTTATTAGCTTTATTATTCAAAATATTCTTCTACAAAATTATTAAACGCTTTGCCTCTTTCAATGTAATTATTAAAATCTTCCCCACTCGGGTTTCCAGGTGAGAACAATACGTCGTGATTATGTTTTATTACTTTAAGTCTTTCGAATGATTCTTGGAGATTGAGCAATACTTCGATATCGTGGTGTTTAATAAGCTTTTTTAACTCATTTCTATGTTTTCCAAAAATTAAAATTTTTGCTGGGCCCTCGATAGTTAATTCCTTATATTTTTCTTTTTTTGGGTCACCGCACATTAATAGAATTCCATTGAAACTCTCTCTTAATATTGCGTGCTTCAATGAGTAGCTATTCGTTGATTTAGAATCATTGATAAAGCCAGTTCTTATTTTTTGCAATCTATATGGAAGATTTTGAAAATTTATATCTAATATTTCGTGATCAGGCTCGATATGGTTTGCAATTTTTTTTACACTTTCCTCATAACTGCTATCAGTAAGAAAAAAGGTAGTTTTTTCGTCAGCACAAATCCTCATTTTAGATCTTTTGTAATTTTCAAAATTTTCGTGAAAATCAAGGTGGTCAATTTGGATATTTGTTATTACAGATAAATCAAAATAATTTTCAGACATTTTTTCTAGCTGAAAACTTGAAACTTCAATAACTGAATATTTTTTGTCGTGTTTAATATTATCTAGTAATGGTGTTCCGATATTGCCTAATGCTATAGAGCTGCTTATTTTTGAGAGATATTGATTCAGGAATGCCACAAATGTACTTTTTCCATTTGTGCCGGTTACTCCAATCTTAAATGATTTATTTTCCATAAAAAATAAATCTAAATCGCTAATTAATTCTATTTCTTCAAGCTCTTTTCGGGAAAAATATTTCGAAATTTTTATGCCTGGTGAAATAAATATTTTTTTATACTTTTTAATGTCATTTACATTTGAAAATTTTCGAGTGCTTTTGTTTTGCTCTACATGTGATGAGAATTTTTCATCGAATATATCAAATTCTTGGTTTTTATCTAACAGAAATCTTTCGAAAGACCTCCCCGTAACACCATAGCCAATAATTAGTGATCTCATTACCTAATCTTTAAAAGTGATAAGCCTATGAGAACAAAAATAAAAGTTAATATCCAAAACCGAACAATTATTTTTGGTTCTTTCCATCCAATAAGTTCAAAGTGGTGATGGATTGGTGCCATTTTAAAAATTCTTTTCTTTCTGAGCTTAAAGGAAGACACTTGCAGAATTACGCTCATTGCTTCCATGATAAAAACCATAGACATCACAGCAAAAACAATCTCATGTCTAACTATAATTGCTACTAAAGCTATAAATGCCCCCATAGATAATGAACCTACATCACCCATAAATATTTGTGCAGGATAAGCATTGAACCAAAGAAAACCTATACCTGCTCCGATAAGAGCGCCACAAATTACAAGAAGTTCACCAGTTCCCTCCAGATAAGGAATGTATAAATATTCTGAAACAATAGTATTTCCTGCAGCCCAAGCTATCAAACCTAAAGCAGCTGTAATAATGATCACAGGAAGAATTGCCAAACCATCTAAACCATCTGTGAGATTAACTGCATTTGAACTTCCAACTATTATAAATATTGATATAGGTATAAAAAGTAAGCCCAGATAAATAGAAACATCCTTGAAAAATGGAACTATATAATTCATCTCATCGGACTCAAAACTGTAAAAAAACAGAATCGATGCTATTAAACCGGAGAATAATATTTGGAAGGAAATTTTTGTCCATGAAGAAATCCCCTTTGAATTTTTTTCTTTAACTTTTTTATAATCATCCAAGAAACCTAGTAAGCTGAATAAAAAAAGACAAAGCAGAGAAACTCCAAGAAATCTGTTTCCAAAATCTCCCCAAAGCAAAGAAGAAAAAATTACACTTCCAATAATAAGCAACCCCCCCATGGTTGGGGTTCCGTCTTTGATTTTATGAGATTCTGGTCCGCGATCACCAACAGCTTGCTGAAATTGAATTGATCGAATTTTATCTATAAAAAACTGTCCAAAAATAAGAACTAGCAATAAACCTGTTAATGTGGAAAGGAAGGTTCTTGTAGTGAGATAAGAAAAGAGATTTAGAAAATTTGATTTTTCTGAAAATAAACTAAGAAGTAATTCAATCATTTACTAAAAGCTCAAGATAATTTTCCATTTTACTAGACCTTGAGCCCTTAAAGTAGATTTTTTTACCGCTTTTAAGCTGCTTATCGAGATATTTTTTTGGAAATTCATTTACATCAGCAAAAAAATTAATTTTTCCAATTCCAATTTCAGAATAGACTTGTTTGAAAATTTTTCCTGTGACAAATATCTCGAATTCTGAGATGCTTTTAAGCAAATCTCTATGAAGGCTTAATTCATTTGGTCCAAGCTCTGCCATATCTCCTAAGACTACAATTGTTTCTACAGGATTTTCACTACTCAATGAAGCAATGACCGTATCAGGATGAGCATTATAAGTTTGATTAATAATTTTTCCATTGTACTTCTCAATGATATTTCCTCTTCCTTCTGTTACAGGCGCTTCGTTTGAATCTATATCAATATCTAAGGAAAGATTTTTAAAGATTTTCATTAAGAGAATTTTATTGAATTTCTTTATATCTTTTTCATCAACTTTTCTCCCATCAATAAAATTATTTTGATGTATTAAGCACTGCTTAAGCTTAAGTTTTGTTAGTTCAATATTTTCTATAGATTTAAATGTTTCAAGATGATTTGAAGTTATTGAGGTAAGAACAAAAACATCGCAAAAGAGATTTTCTGCTATTAAATCGAAATCTCCTATCTTTCTTGCCCCACACTCGACAACTAAAAATTTAGAATTTGATTCCATACTAAGAATTGTGAATACAATTCCGAATTCGTTGTTTTCATTTTCTCTGCTTGAATGGCAATCATTACCGAGATAGTGCTTGATCATGTCCTTTAGGGTTGTCTTGCCATAGCTTCCGGTAATAAAAATTATTTTTGGACGACAATTTTCTAATTTACTTCTACATAAAGTTAGTAAAGCTTTGTAAGTATCTTCAACACAGATTGCTGGCCCTTCATGATTATGTGCACTTATAACCGCAGCACCTTTTGACAAGACATCATCAACAAATTGTTCGGCATCATAGCTATTGCCCTTTAATGGTAAAAAAAGATCCCCCTCTTTTGCATCTCGAGAATCAAAAACTATTTGATTTACTTTATATTCAGGAAAATCTGTCTTCGCATTTAGCAAAGCTGCAATTTCTCCCAGATCTTTTAAACCTTCAAGCCTATACATTTTTTAACAGTTTCCTGATCAGAAAAAATTTTCTTTTCATTTTTAAATTCTTGGAAATTTTCATGGCCTTTACCAGCAATCAATAATATTTCATTTTCGGTCAAGTGCTTAATTGCATACTCTATTGCCTCTTTACGATCTAGTATTTTATTAACTTTACTCTTCTCTTTTACACCTTGTTCAATCATATCTGCAATCTCTGAAGGTTCTTCAAATCTTGGATTATCTGACGTAATGATTATTTTTTTACAATATTGGTCAGCTACTTGTCCCATAAATTTTCTTTTCCCAGTATCTCTATTACCACCAGCTCCAAATACTATTACTAGCTCTTTATTATGTTTCTCTATAAGACTCTTGCAAACAATGTCGATTGCTTCTGGTGTATGAGCATAATCAACGAAAATATTATTCCCAATTTTTTCGAGCCTTCCTCTTGGGAGACTAAGTTTTTCCATTGAGTTAAAAAACATTGAGGTGTCATTTGAAATACTCTCAAAATATGGAAGACAAAGTAGCAAATTATAAATGTTATGAGTTGCCTCAACTTTTGCATAGGCCTTATCTTTGCCCCAAGGATGATTTACTGTAAATTCAAAATTACCATCAGAGTATTGGTTAGTGATTTCGAAAAAAATGTCAGCATTCTTATCTAACATCGATACTTTAGTGATATTAAAATTATGAAACTTATTTAGGCTTGATTTCAGAGCAGGATCGTCAATATTTATTGTTAACGTTTTCAAAGACTGTTCTTTAATCAATTTAAGTTTTGAATCTAAATAATTTTCAAAAGTTTTATGATAATCAAAATGGTCTCTGGTTATATTTGTAAATGCTGCATGATTTACGACCAAACCTCTCAATCTGTTTTGATCTAATCCGATAGAGGATGCTTCAAAAAAGATATTTTTTACAGATTCTTTTATACACCTCTGCATTAGATTTCTAATAAATAAAGGATCCTGGGTTGTTAAATCATTTTGATAATAATCACCTGCTTCTAAAAATGTTCCTAAAGTTCCTGATGATGCATATTTCATACCATTATTTTTAAATATTTGAGACATGAAACTTACAGTCGAAGTTTTCCCATTTGTTCCTGTAACAAAAAAATTTTCAAAGTCCTTGTGATTTAATTCATAGGCCTGATCAATCCAATCAACATAGAAACTAGACAGATTATCAATGAGCAATGCTTTTTTAAATTTTTTTAACTCTTCCTGATTCTCAACTAGAATATGAGAAATTTTTTCTAAGTGACTATGCTCAAGATGCTTAGCTCCATTATTAATAGAAATAAAAACATCGCCCTCTTCTATTTGTTTTGTGTTAAGTACAAATCTTTTATTTTTAAATTTAATTAAAGGATTTCTCATAAGTAATTCAATCTTTCCATAAATTGAGAAAGCCTTGCAACAACTGGAGCTGAAACAATACCACCGAAATAATTATTAGGATCAGGCTCATCTATCAGTACAACCATAATGAATTTTGGTTTTTCATAAGGAAAAATTGAAGCAAAACTGGATATATATTTTTCTTCGGCATAACCAACTCCTTCTATGTATTTTTCTGATGTACCTGTCTTGCCAGCAATATTAACTTTTTCATTAATCAGATTATCAGCTGTGCCTTCTATTACTGTCATTCGAAGCGAATCTAGAATGAAATCAGCTATGTCTTTAGACGTTATTCTTGTTCTTTTTTCAACACTATCTAGGTAGATTCGAGGCTCTACCATAATTCCCTCATTGGCAAAAACACTATAGGCTCTTGCAATCTGAATAGAATTTGAGGTTACGCTATATCCATAACCCAAAGATGCTTTATCGATATCATATAGTTTTGGAGAGTCAATCATGTTTCCTATTGAATTCGTTATCCATTCAATATCTATTGGCTTATTGAATCCAAAATCTCTTAAATTTTTTCTGATTTCTTCAGAAGAAAATTTCACAGAGATCTTTGCTGTACCAACTTGTGACGATTTAGATATAATTTCTGAAACTTTCAACTTTCCGAAGTTTTTCCCTCCAGCTTCACTTCTTTTATAGCCAGATAATGTAATAAAGCCTGGATTTGTGTCTATGACTGAATCTTTTTCGATTAAATTTAATTTTATTGCTCCAGCTAAAGTAATAGGTTTTATTAATGAACCTGGCTCAAAGAAATCTTCAATAACTTTATTTCTTTGTATAACCCGCGCTGGATCATTTGGGTTAAAGGTCGGCAAACTTACCATAGCGAGTATATGGCCATTTTCTGCATTCATGATTACTGCAGAGCCGCCTTTTGCTTTTGATTCAACAATAGCTTTTTTCATTTCCTCAAATAGTTTGAATTGCAGATTTGTATCGAGTGTTAAATTTAGACCTTCAGATTCATCTATTGATATATAATCGTCAATCTGACCTGAAAGTTTTTCACCTCTGAGGCTTTGAACAAATGAAGATTTTCTTTTTTTAATTGTTAATTTTGAGTTTTCAATTTTCTCAATGCCCTCCAATCCTCCATCAGTCCCTGAAAAACCAATTATTGGCCCATAAATGCTTCCATATGGGTAATATCTCTTAAATCTAGGCTCCATGATTGGAGCACAATTACACTCTGACATGATTCTCTTTAATGTTGATTGATTGAGCCTGTTTTCTAAATAAAGTCGACGATTAGTGTTTAAAAAAATATTGGTAGAATTTTTACCAAGGACCTCCAAAGCAATATCCTTATCTTTTTGTGAATTAAACAACAATGTTGTTCGAATGATATCAGCAGCTAATTCTGTCCCAAATCTATCATAAATTTTTTTCCTTGGATAAATATTTAACTCAGATGAATTACTTCTTTGATCTGCCGCTTCGATAAATAATTCTCTATCTATGCTTAAGAGATAATACCGATATATTGGGACTACTAATAAAATAAAAAAAATAACAAAAACTATTCTCAATTTAGTCATTTGATGACATCCGGATCAATCATGCCGTTCTTAATAGCCTCTTCAAAAATATAAGGAGAAGACTTTACCAAAGCTATCTCAACATCTAATTTTGTATTTTGATCTTGAAGAGTGTAAATTTTTTCTTGCAAGCTATCTAAATAATTAAAATTTCTCTTATATTCAAAGACTAGCGAAATTTTAATAAATGAAAGAGCTACTATTATGAAAAAACAAAGTGTCATGAATTTATCAGTATTTTTCATAATTTTGTAATTACCCTCATTCTTGCACTTCTGGATCTTGGGTTCATTTTAACTTCATTGGAATCTGGATAAAAAACTTTGCTTACTTTATATTCAGATTTTTCTTCTTTAATTATTGGAATTGATTTTTCATGCTTAGATACAATTGTCTTGAAAGCATTTTTGGCAATACGATCTTCAAGTGAATGAAAAGAAATAATTACAATTTTGCCACCCCTAACAAGTTTAGGTTTAAGGGAATTTAGACATTTTTCCAAGTTTTGAATTTCTTGATTTACTGTCATTCTTAATGCTTGAAAAACTTTTGTTGCTGGGTGTCTTTTAGTTTTGATTTTTTTAGTAGTCTCTATAAATTTTGCAAATTGTAGTGTGTCAGAGAAATAAGTCTGTTTTCTCTTTTCAACGATTCTTTTCGCAATCCTATTAGCTTCCTTCTCTTCACCCATTTCCCAAAAAATATTTCTAAGTTTTTCTTCTGACCAGTGATTTATGATCTCTTCACAAGTGATATTAATTTCTTTTCCAAACCTCATATCAAGTGGTCCGCTTGCTTGAAAACTAAACCCTCTTTTGGCGTCATCTACTTGAGGTGAAGAAATCCCGCAATCTAAGATTGCTCCATCAAGATTATTATCCTTAATATGCTCTGAAATATTTGAAAAATTTGTTTTCACAAATTTAAAATTTGAGTTGAGTATCCCTTTCGATGATTTTTCTGCATATTCATCTAAGTCACATGATATTAAATTTCCATCGGATGTAATTCTATTTAAAATTTCAAGTGAATGACCACCTCTTCCAAAAGTGCAATCAACATATAAGCCATTTTTATTTGTTATGAGGTGATCTACTGACTCTTTTAGTAGTACAGGTATATGTTTAATCTTCAATGCTCCGTATTACAGACTGAATATCGATTTTTTTGAGATCCATAGGATTTATATAACCATCATTTTCATGTTTTATTTCAGGTACAAAAGTTTTTACTGGCTTAAGCTTATGAAGATCATCATCCCAAAATTCTTTCGGATTATATTTTTTTAAACCAGTTGCAATTATTGTGACTGATATTTCATCTTCAAAAGCTTCATCTATAGTAAGACCAGGAATCGCTTGTATACCATCTAATCCAATATTTTTTGCCTCATTAAGTATTTGATTAATTTCTTCCATCTTCATATCAGATGAGCCGCAGATATTCACTAATAAACCTTTAGCATTTCTAATTTCAGCTTTATCAAAAAAGGGGTTATTTAATGCATTAGTTAAGGCTGCACTTGCCCTATTTAGACCTTTGGCTTTTCCTATACACATTATTGCAACTCCGCTTTCTGACATTGCAGCTTGCACATCAGCAAAATCGACATTCATTGTTGCCGGATTTAGAATTACGTTTGCCACTCCTCTCACAGCATTTGCAATAATTTCATTTACTTCATTAAAGCCATCTATAAATTTTGCATCTCCAGGAAATATTTCAAATATTTTCTGATTATTTATTTCTATAAGGCAATCCACATGTTGAGTAAGATAACCTACTCCTTCATGCGCTTGCTGAGATCTCAACTCACCCTCTGTATCGAATGGAGTGGTTATAACTGCAACTGTCAAGATCCCTAACTCTTTTGCTATTCTTGCGATCACTGGAGCACCTCCAGTTCCGGTTCCACCTCCCATACCAGCTGTTATAAAAAGCATTTCAGTATTTTTTAATGCTTCTTGAATTTCAGCAGAGCTCTTTTCCGCTGCTTGCCTACCACGTTGAGGATCATTTCCAGCTCCAAGGCCTCTTGTAAAGCTCTCACCTAATAGAATTTTTTTTGCTTTTTGTGCCTTTGTTAAATCTTGAGAGTCAGTGTTCGCACAAATGAAATCAACGCCCTTTATACCTGCATTAATCATATGGTTGACACTGTTACCACCTCCGCCACCAACACCAATGACTGTAATCTTTGCCTGCTCATAATTAGAGTCAACTATTTGCCATGTCATAATCTGATTTTAAATTAGAGGATTGAGTTGGTCTATAAGCCGGATTCTGTTTAAGCCATCATTTATCTAGGTGTCTTGTCACCAAAACACTCATGCTGCCTACCCAGATCATGCGCGAGCAACGCAATCTGATCTCTATTTGGCATTGCTTCAAGTGGGGTTTGCCATGCCCTGATTTTACTCAGGCGGTAAGCTCTTACCTTACCTTTTCACCCTTACCAATAATTGGCGGTATATTTTCTGTTGCACTAGCCGTAGGCTCACGCCCCCCAGTAGTTAACTGGCACTCTGCTCTATGAAGTCCGGACTTTCCTCTTAACTTAATAAGCGATAGCTCGACCAACTCAGCGTGATATATTATCAGGACTTTTTAGAAAAAGATAAAAATCTTTCATATAAAAGGTTTTTATTTGCACCTGTTATATTTGATGCAACCTTAGAAATTTCGCTAATACTTAGAGAATTATTTAAATTCTCATAGAGATCATCAGCTAACTCTAGATTTAGATCTTCTTCTAAAAAACTTAACAAAAGTACGAATTCACCTTTTTGCAAATCTGGGTCAGCATGTAATTGCTCGAGAACTTGATCTGGTGTTCCTCTAAGAAAATTTTCATGAATTTTTGAGATTTCTTTGGCAATACAAACTCTCACATTTTTACCGAAGGTAGAATTTAATAACTCTAAAGTATTCAATATTCTTTTTGGAGACTCAAAAAAAATTAGAGTGGTTTTTAATTTCTGGGAACTAGATATTGTCTTAATAATTTCTAAACTTTTCCTCGGCAAAAAACCCTTAAAGGAAAAATTATTTGTAGGCAATCCACTTGCAACCAAAGCAGATATTAAAGAAGTTGGTCCAGGCAAAGGAATAATATCGATATTATTTTCAATCATTGTGTTAATTAACTTATATCCTGGATCAGAGATTAGAGGCATTCCTGCATCAGACATTAAGCCGCCAGATTTACCACTCAAGATCATTTCTTTAATTACTTCTCTATCTTTTTCGTTAGACTTATCTGTATAAGAAATAATTTTTTCTATATTCAAGTCATATTTATTTAAAATTTTTTTTATTGAAGACTTTTTTTCAACTACAACAAAATCAACTTCGCTTAGAACTTTTAAGGCTCTAAGCGTTATATCATCAAGATTACCTATTGGAGAAGGTATAATATAAAAGTGCATGATAAATAAAAATCTAATATTGTTATTGTTATTAGTTATTATAACCAGTTGCTCATCTGTTCCTAAGGAAAGAGCGCCTAGCGAGCAATTTCTACAAAAAGAAGACAGCATTGAATTTAATGGAGTAACAGATATTTCGTTTCAGGATTTTGAGAAAATATATTTTGGGAAATTTATTGTTGCGGCACCAAATTATAAAGAATTCTCAAACTTTAATACTTATTTTCAACTGGGAGTTTTAACTGCTGCTAAGAAATACGGAATATCAAATGTAATTGAGTTTGAGAATCAAGAGAATTTTGATAGAAGTGATGCCAATAACAACTTTCTTATAGGTCCTTTAAGCAATGACTTGGTAAGAAAAATTGATGGTTTGTTCTTAAAAGATAGGGCTCTTCTACTAAATGACGCAGATGAGAATTTTTTCATATCATTAAGTGAAAAACCGCAAATCTTCGCATTAAGTGAACATTTAGAAAAAAATAACACTAAGAGAATAGGAATAATTAGCGATGCTACCAATGATAAGTTTATTGAAAGAGAATTTAAAAGATCTTGGTTTTCAGCTGAGAATGATGCAGTAACAATCGAGGTTGGAGATGGCGCATCAGAGAGAATAGAAAACTTTTTAGATGTATCGGAAAGCAAACTAAGGTATGAAAAAATAGACAAAGCTAGCTTTTCAAAGTTAGAGTTTGTACCAAGATCAAGAAAAGATTTTAAAGAAATTATTATATTTCCTCAAAATCCGACAAGATTATACGAAATTGCATCTCTCGTTCGATTCAATTATGGATTGAGTTATGAAATTTTTTCACTCACCTCCAAATTTGATCAACTCATAGATAAAAATGAGATATCTCTTCATGAAATTCGGCTAGTAGATCATACTTACGAGAATAAGTTTGGCTATGACCTCAGTAAAAGCCGAAGTTTTTCATTAGGGTTTGACGCAATGCTAATCAGCTACGCCATTGCAAACAAAATAAATGGCGATTATAAAGGGCTACTTTCAGCATATAATCTTTCAAGCAGTGAGCTGATCGCAAGACCTTATATTAATTAAAGGAGTACTTTAGATCTCTTTCTGAATCTGTAAGTGACAATTCAAAACTTGGTCTTGAAAATAACTTTTCCTGATAAGCACTTAAACTTGCAAAAGCTTTGGTATTTGGCAAGCTAACCCCTAAATAAGGCAATCTGTATAATATCGCTGACATATAGCAATCTACCAAAGTGAACTCGTCACTCATGAAATAAGGCTTTTCTTTTAATACTAATACGATTCCAGAAACTAAATTTACTAATTCTTTTTTTAAAGAATCGAATTCTTTTTGACTTATTTTTGGACTCATCATTCTATCAATTACTGGAAGCCAATCTCTTTCAATTCTATAAATTAGCAATCTGCACTCAGCTTTATCATTTGGGTATATTGGCAAAAGAGGAGGATGAGGAAATCTTTCATCCAGATACTCAAGTATAACTCTTGGTTCATATATTGTGACTTCTCTATCAACTAGAACTGGCAATTTGTTATAAGGATTGATCGACGGTAATTCCTCTGGCAGTTTTCCTGCAGGATCAAACTCTTTAATCTCACAAGATATATCTTTTTCAGCCAATACAAGTCTGACCATATGGCTGTAATGGCCTTTTTCCTCTGAATAAAAAATCATTTAAGCTCCTTAGCGTATTCTCTGTACAAGAGATTCATGACTGCCGTAAAAACTATGAAAAAAAGGATCACGAAAATACCATTTTTTTCTCTCGTAATTCTTGCTGGTTCACTGGCATATGCAAGAAAGTTTACAAGATCCCTCATAGAATCATCAAACTCTTCTTTTGTCATTGCACCATCTGATACTTTTATAATGTTACCATCCGTGTCAAGCCTTTGACTCCCCTGAAGTCCTGCAAGAACATTTGGCATTGCTGTTCCGACATAAACTAAATTATTTGAACCAGTTGTTTGGTTCGGATCATCATAAAAAGTCCTTAGATATGTGTAAATCCAATCATCGCCTCTTACCCTTGTCCTAAGAGTTAAGTCTGGAGCTCCAATTGGCGATACATCAGGAATCCCAAATGTCATATGGTCAGCTATTTTTGTATCAGGTGTACGTATAAGATCCTCTGTTAAAATATTCTCCGGAATTACTAAATCCTTTTGCAATCTATTCCATCTCAAAAGCTTTAAAGAATGACAACTAGAACAATAGTTCATGTAAAGCCCCAAACCTCTCTGCAATGAATATAAATCATGCACATCTGATGAGAAATTATCACACTCTTCTAATGACCCGCATGCATTTTCTCCTGCCGGAAGACAGTAAAAACTTATTGCAAGGAGTGTGATTAAGAGTTTTTTCATAATCTATCTGGTACCTCTAATGTTTTTTCATACTTTGTATAAATCGGCATAAGAATAAAGGGTGCAAAATAAAATACCGTACATATTTGCGCTATGAGCGTTCTTAATTCATTTACTGGTTTAGTGCCAAGATATCCAAGTGTTATGAATGATGTGGCAAAAAGGATCATAGCAATTTTGCTATAAATTCCTTTATACCTAATGCTCTGCACGTTAGACCTATCTAACCAAGGAACAATAAACAATATTGCTATACTTGCTGCAAAAACAATAAAACCTAAAAATTTACTGGTAATTCCAAGGAATGGTATACCAAAAGTGATAGCCCTTAGAATTGAATAGAAAGGTGCATAGTACCATACAGGAGCAATATGTTCTGGTGTTTTGAGAAAATTTGCTTCCTCAAAATTTGGTTTCTCAATAAAATAGCCTCCACCAGTTGGTGCAAAAAAGACAATGGCAAAGAATACAATGAAAAATACTCCTATTGCAGGCAAAGCTCCGAATGTTTTATAAGGATGAAAGGGAGCTCCATCTAGTGGCATACCTTTCTCATCTCTGTACTTCTCTATATCTACTCCTTCAGGGTTGCCGGCTCCAACTTCATGTAATGCAAATATATGGAATACAACAAGTGCAATCATTAATAGAGGTACAACTACTACATGAAGAGCAAAGAATCTTGAAAGGGTAATTCCTGAAAGTACAAAATCGCCCTGTATCCAAACTTGAAGATCAGGACCAATGAAAGGAATTGCTCCAAAGAGTGAAAGAATAACATTCGCAGCCCAATAAGACATTTGTCCCCAAGGAAGCACATAACCCAAAAAGCCCTCGGCCATCAATAAAAATAATAGAAAGCAACCAAAGAGCCAAACTAGTTCTTTAGGTTTTTGATATGAACCATAAAGTAATCCTCTGAACATATGAAAATACATCAAAAAGAAGAATGCACTTGCACCCGTGCTGTGCATATATCTCATTAGCCATCCATATTCGACATCCCTCATAATAAATTCAACGCTTGCAAATGCTCCCTCTTCAGTATTTGTGTAAAACATCATCAGCCAAATTCCTGTGATGACCTGTATCATGAAGACAACCATTAAAAGAGCACCAAATAGATAAAAGAAATTTACTTTTTTTGGCACAGGATGTTTTGTTAAATGTCTTTCGAGATTTTCTGTTACGGGTAGTCTTCTATCTACCCATCCCATTATCGTATTTTTATTACTTGTATTAGTTGCCATTAGACTTTATCTCCTATAATTAGTGTGTCTCCCTCAAATGTATGAGGAGGCACCTCAAGATTAACCGGAGCTGGTACACCTTTATATACTCTTCCAGCTAAATCAAATTTCGATCCATGACATGGACAAAAGAATCCTCCAAGCCATTCCTCATCCCATGCTTTTGGTTCAATCTCTGGATGATACTTTGGAGCACATGATAAATGCGTGCAAACACCCTTAAGCACAGTAAACTTTTCATTTGACGACCTTGCTACTCCTTCTGATAATGCCGGATCAGTCACTTTATCATTTAGTTTAGGCAAGTTTTCCAAAGCTTTATTAGTTTGATGAACAACAAAAATTGGTGTTCTTCGCCACTCCACGACTGCCATTGCTCCTGGCTCAAGTTTTGATAAATCAAATTTTACTGAAGCACCTAGCGCTTTTGCTTTTTCACTAGGTTTCCATGCACTCAGGAAGGGAACCGCAAAACCTGCTACTGTAACGGCACCCATTAAACTAGATGTGATCATCAGTGCTTTTCTTCTTGTTTGATCAACCTTTGGACTATTTGTAATGGTTAAATCCAGATCGGGACTAGAAATATCAGTTGTTGCACCAGTACCAGATAAAATTTCATTCTTCCATTCAAAAAGAAGTCTCTCTGCTTCTTTAATATCTGTTGTTTTAAGACTTTTTTTGAAAATATCCCCTTCTAAGTTTAGATAACCCCAGAAAAACGGCGATTTGTCCCTAGTGTATAAGGACATACCATCTAATATATGAATATGTTTTTTCCCTTGCTTATTTTTTGACATTTTGAACAGTATTTTTGGTGTTCAAACTATGTTTTTTTCACCCCAACTGATTCCTCTAAAATCATTATTTTCAGTATTATAAACAGTATTTTAATAAAATAAATAGCTTTTCATAAAATAATTCTAAAAAATCTAAATTTTGAACATAAAATTACTTAAAATTATGCGGTGTTCAAATAGGATATTTTATCTTTTGGAGAACTGTGGACTTTTTCTGGCTTTCTTGAGACCAACTTTCTTTCTTTCTTTCACTCGTGAGTCTCTAGTAAGGTATCCAGCTTTTTTCAGGTCTGCTCTAAAATCAGGATTTTCCTCTAATAATGCTTTGGATATCGCCAATCTTATCGCTCCAGCTTGGCCAAAAGATCCTCCACCTTGAACTTTAGCGTCCACATCATAGTTCTCAGAGGTTTTAGTTAGAACTAACGGCTGTCTAACGATCATCTTTGCCACATCTCTTCCAAAGTACTCATCTATATTCTTTTTATTAACAGTAACATTTCCCTTACCTTTTGAGAGTCGGACAACTGCTGTAGCTTCTTTTCTTCTTCCTGAAATTGTACTCATTATTTAATTACCTCTGGATTCTGGGCCTCATGTGGATGAGATTCATCATTATAAACTTTAAGTTTCTTAATTATTTGTCTATTAAGCCTGTTTTTTGGCAACATTCCTTTAACAGCATCTCTTATAACTTTTTCAGGATTCTTTTCCATTTGATCCTGAAATGATATTTGTTTAATACCTCCTGGAAAGCCAGTATGCCTATAATAAATTTTATCAGTAGCTTTATTGCCTGTTACTTCAATATTTTTTGCATTTAACAAAATTACAAAATCACCTACATCTGAATTAGGTGTATATTCAGGCTTGTTCTTTCCTCTCAAAATATTAGCTACTTGTACAGATAATCTGCCAAGTTTTTTACCAGTACAATCTAAAATGTACCACTTTTGCTCAATGTCTTGAGTTCTTAATGCTGTAGTTTTCATGTAATGCTCAAAGTTGACCCGCTATATATTAATATATTGGTAAAGGATTTGAAACATGAAAAACCTGTTTTTAGTAATATTATTATTTGGTCTATTCTTCGGCGTTCAGATTGTTTATTTTGAGAATAGAATCAATGATCAAAAAGAAATTAATTTTGAAGAGATATCCTCTTCAATTGTGACAATAGAATCAAATACAAACAGAGGAAAAACATTTGGATCTGGAGTAATAATTTCTTCAGATGGCTACATTATTACTGCTTTTCATACAATATCAGGCAATTTTAGTAATGTGAAAATATCTGATAAGTCTTATCTGGCTAATTTAATAGGATTTGATGAATATGCAGATTTAGCTGTACTCAAAATTAATGAGAAAAACCTTAGACCCATTAAATTTCCAAATGATTATGAAATGAATCTTGGAGATACTGTCTATGCAATCGGCAATCCATACAATCTAGGCATATCATTATCAAGAGGAATCTTAAGTGCAACTGGAAGAAATTTTGGTAATCCTTATCTGGATATCATTCAAACAGATGCAGCAATAAATCAAGGTAATTCTGGTGGAGCAATAGTTAATGCTAAAGGAGAATTAATAGGATTAAGCACATTAATTGCATCTTCTTCGGGTGGATCAGATGGTGTAGGCTTTGCTTTACCCTCAGAAAGAATTCTTTCTATTGCAAATGAAATAATTAAATATGGAAAGGTAAATAGAGCCTGGATAGGAGATTTTAGATTTCGCCGAGGTTTTTATAACAAATCTCAGAGTGAAAGATTACCTGCACTATATGTTACAGGTATAAATAATCCAGAATTTCAAGATGGTTTAAGAGATGGAGATATAATTATCAGCATTAAAAATACTGATGCCAGGTGGCGCACACTCCTTGCTTCAGTTAATAGCATCTCACCTGGTGAGGTATTAGATTTGAGAATAATTCGAGATGGAAATGAAATTGATTTAAAGGTGGTTACAAAAGAGAGGCCTAACTTACCACCGGCTCTCTAATTATTTCAGCTCCAAGTTTATTTAATTTTTCTTCGATACATTCATAACCTCTATCTATGTGGTAGATATCATTAATCATTGTCTTGTTTTTTCCAACTAGGCCAGCAAGAACTAAACTCGCTGATGCTCTTAAATCTGAAGCACTTACTTTTGCACCTACAAGATTTGATACTCCTGTAACATGTGCTTT
>CAJXFH010000004.1:0-51410 GCA_913052565.1 uncultured Gammaproteobacteria bacterium
TCAGATCCTCTGACGCTGAAGTAGATGAAACAATTTTTATGAGACCTTATGGAATCGTATTAGTGCCTAAGCTAAATAAAATCATAACAACAAATTATGATATGCATGAAACTGGGAACGGCTACCACATTCAGTTATGGGACATGACAAGCTTAGAACTGCTTCAAACTTTGAAATTACCTTCAACAAAAGATTTAATAATTGATCAAAATCCTTTTGAAGGTAGATTGCTGGCAGACGGAGAGACAGTAATGTTTCAAACTTTTTCTTGTGGTTTATATACTCTTGAAAATCTCAATTCTTCAACACCAACTATTTCCTATGTGCATCACTTCGCTGAAGGACCATTTTGCTCTTTACCCGTAAGGTTAAAAAATTATTGGATACAGACAGTAGCAAGTGATAGTGGTGGATTTAATGGCATTGTTGTATTGGATATTTCTGAACCATCAAAGCCATTTGAAATCGATAGACTAGATACCGGTTCAACAATAGGCCCGCATTGGCTAAGCCCAAATGCAAATGGTGACAAAATTGTTTTGACTGGTTTCTTTGAACAACTTGAACGGAGGGTGATGATGCTGAATTTTAACCAGGATACTGGTCAAATTTCTATAGATAACGCGTTTGGTGAAGGAGATAAATTTGGCTCAGGCCTTATTATTGACAGAAAATCATGGCCTCATGGGGATACTGGTGCAGCAATGGCTCATGGTGCACTTTTTTGGCCACCAGCACCACCTGACTGGATGAATTAATTGCAGATTTTCAAGACGAGATTTTGCAAAGTTTCTTTTTTATTGAATTATTGACCATTTCTACTCATAATGGAGTTTATGAAATATTTACTAATGTTATTTTTAATGTTCGGTTTCAGTGCTTCTTCTTTTGCTGAAGAAGTGAGTGATGATGAATGTGTTGATGACCTAACTACTGAAGCAAATGAATGCGAAAGCGATGATGAAGCTATTGTCGTAGATTCAGATGATGGTTTCTTAAGTGGGGATCTTTCAGCATACATCGTTTGGGGAGTAGGAGTTGCGCTTCTTAACTCTGATCTTGGTTCTGATTCAGGAACAGCCACAAACTAAAAATTTTTAATTAAATCTAATGAGCTCATTATAGAGCTCATATGATTTATTTAACTTAGCTGCCGGATCTTTTGTCAGTGGCTTCCAACCATAAGAATTCATACTTCTTTGACCAAATACTTCAAATGGAACTTTGAAGAAGATTCCTTTATCAAATGAGCCTTCCCCATATTGCTCAAAAGTAACATCTGTAAATGATGCATATGCACCCATTTCAGCACCATTTCTAAATCTTTTCCAAACTTTTAAAGTAGACCCCTCATCACCAGCTAAATATTTTCCCCAAGATAATTTCGTAAATAAGCCTGTATTGCCAAATTTATAATATAAATTTGCATGTCCGGTAGTAGCGCTATAATCTTGCATCTCAAAGTCATATTCATAACCTCTTTTTTTCACCCTGAATATCTCAAAACCATATGAAAAATTATTATCAAAGCTATGCCTCAAGTATTCCAAACCAAATCCATTGAACATCTCTTCTAGGACACCGCCAGTCAAATACAAATAAGAATCTTCTCCTAGTTTCGTGAATTTATTAATTGATAAGCGCTTTAAGGCCAGACCTTCGTCAATACCATTTAAATAATCTTTAATATCAGATCTAACTTGATTGGGGTAGGTGGTAACTGGTGGTATTGTCAGATCATCAAAATTATTTGCGATAGAAAAAGCTAATTGTGAATCTATGAAAAAATCATCAGAAAACATGTACTTTGAAATGTGTTCTAAAAATAAACCATAGTATAAAAATCCCTCTCTTCCACCGATGAAGGTTCTGACTCTTGGTCCTAGAGTTTGAAAATATCTCGGAAATTCACCCTCTTTTTGATAAATAGTTCTGCTTAGATTTATAGGCTCAGATATATTGTTATAGCTATTAACATTTTTGGTATTGAGCTTAGTATTTGTCACTTCCAAGCCGTTGGAGTAATTTTTCAACACAATTTCATCTTTATTTGATAGCTTGAGCTCATTATTTAATGAGTAAATTACTGAACTTATTTCTTCAATATTTTGATAGCTTGTTTGTCTTACACCTATTACTAGTTGTCCGTCAGCAGCATAGCTAAGGTTTTCAAGTGAAATATTATTGTTCTGAAGGTTTACAACCAATTTTGCCAACTTATTATTTGTCTCTACTTCCTCATAATTAAATTGATTTAATTTCCTTGAGCTAATGTTATCTGTCAGTAAGAATTTAATGCCGATATAATTGCCTCTTTCGAAACTTATGGAAGTTTTCAAGTTGTCTGAGACAGCATAATCCAAACCAAAATTTACTTTCAAATCAGCTACTTCATAACCCACCTCTCCAGGCAATTCAGTAGTGTCATATTCAAGTTTTAGTGAGAGATTTGAATTATATTCGTACTCAATGCCACCAAAGATCCCAACATTGGGCCCAGCGAAATAATTATCAATATTAAAATCTCCACCTTGACCATAATCATTATCCCTTTCTGAAAATCTATTATTTAACTCTTTTAGTGGGTTGCTTATAGTTGCTGAACCAGCTAAATTTCCCCAACCAAGACCCAAAGAAAAGTCCATTTTGCCAAATTTATAACTTGATACAAGATATTCAGAGCCGTAAATGCCAGTGCCTGCAAAATCATTAAAACCCAGTGCTAATGCAGGATATACGCCTTGCTCTTTCAGTCTAAACTTTATATTAAAGCCTTTATCTTTGTAAGATTGTGAAAAATTATTCCCATACACTTTGCCAGTAATATCAGCGTAATAAAATCCACCCTCCATCCAATTAAATGGTGAAAAGGTTAAATTAAGTTTTCTGTCTGGGTCGCCTCGAAAAAGAGAAATTTTGGTTGTACCTTCTTCTGAAAATCTTGCATTTGGCATATTGATCAAACCTGAAATTCCATGATTATTAGTTGAAGGTTCTAATTTGCCTGAGTAAAAGACTGTAAAAATTACAGTAAGCCAGATTAGTTTTGAAACAAGCTTAAACATACATCGATTTTACTCTATTTGTAGCGCTGAAGATAAAGGTATGATCAAATGGAAGCAATGCGAATATTTATTCTACTTGTCACACTTTTAACATCTTGTGCTAGCAATGAGCATATTACTAGTCCAAATATTTTAATTGCGGATTCCGGTGCTTATGTTTTTCTTTTGCCTGACAAAGCAAAAATTGATGGTTACTTAACTAAGAAAAGCAAACAAGAATTATTGGTTTATGGGCTTCCATATGTTGATGCAGATACTGAGATTGAAGTTGGTGATTACAAGATTATGGTGGTTAAGAAAGATTTTGGAGAATCAAGAATTGAAATAGAAGATCAGAATCTAGTTACGCCAGTACTAGCAGATCAAGAAAGAGCATCAGCTGAGTATTTAAAAGTAAAAAAAATTATTCAAAGTGAATCTGAGCAATATTCGATGAATTTTAAATTTCAGACTCCAATAAAATCAGTTATAACAAGTGCCTATGGTAAAAGAAGGTATATAAACAACATTCAAAGGTCACCACATATGGCGCTTGATCTGCGAGGAGCAACTGGGCGTGAGATCTTTGCGCCAAAAAAAGGAAAGGTTGTTTTAGCAGAAAATCATTTTTACGGAGGAAATAAGATTATCTTAGATCATGGAGGAGGTTTGTTTACTGCTTATTCTCATCTTAGTGGCTTTAATATAAAGATGGGTGATATTGTTGAAACAGGTGATCTAATTGGATTTGTTGGTATGACGGGAAGAGTTACAGGACCTCATTTGCATTGGGAAGTATTCTTAAACGGCAACAGGATTAATCCTGAGTTACTCGTTGATTTAGAATATGCTCAAGATTGAAGAAAGAACTTTTTCCAAATTGAATCTTCCTTTCTGTAGCATTCTCTGTAGTTCAGCCTATCATCATTTGCTTCCCAAAATTCAAAGTAGGCTACTTTGATTTGATAACCACCCCATTTTTCCGGTCGATATTGATTAAATTCACCATTTTCGACCTTCTCTTTCATTACCTCATACTTTTGTTTTAAAAGTTCATATGAATCGATCTCTTTTGATTGTTCTGAGACCAAAGCTGCAACATTTTTACTTGGATCTCTGCCAGCAAAATGCTTATCAGAAAATATCTCCTCACATTTTTCAATGCTTCCTTCTACCCTCACTTGGACTTCAATGCTTGGCCACCAAAAATTTACACAAACCTTGTCATTCGCAGCGAATTGCTCCGCTTTATGACTCTCATAGTTTGAAAAGAAAATTAAACTATCTTCAAAGAAATATTTGAAGTTTACAAATCTTGAATGAGGTTGAAGCTCAGAATCAACTGAACTTATGCATCCAGCTTCAGCAAACTTGTCACCTGAATCTTCAGCTCTTGTATAGTAGTCTTGAAAAATTTCAAATGGGCTTTCGGAAGACAGATTGTTAAATAACATTATTTTAAGAATCTAATTTGTATCGCATCAGCATATTCATCAGAGAAAACACCAGAAATTACTATAAATTTTTTGTTCCCTCTTAAATTGAATGACTTTTTCAAAATATTAAATGCTTCGCTAATGGTTTTTTCATGATCTTTCTTAAAATTTAAGAATATATTTTCAAGAGAAGAAGCAACTGAGAGTTTATTTTGTGTCTCTTTATTGTTGGTAAAAGCATAAACCGGGACACGTGGTCGAGCTAGAGATATCAGATTTGCTGTAAAACCACTTCTAGTTAGGACAACTATTGCATCTGCTTTCACTCTTTTTGAGAGTTTTACTGAGGTGGATGCAAGAGTATGCCAATCGCTGATGTGTTTAATATTATTTTCAAAATGCAGGGTCTCAGACCTCTCAGCATTCTTCGCAATATCATGTAAATACTTCACACATTTAACTGGGTATTTACCGACGGTAGTTTCTGCTGATAACATTAGAGCATCTACTCCTTCGTATACCGCATTTGCAACATCAGAAACTTCAGCTCTAGTAGGATGCGGATTATTGATCATTGATTCTAAAAGTTGTGTGGCTACTATGGATTTTTTTCCATTCTGTAAAGCAACTTTGACCATTTTTCTCTGCAGGTAGGGAAGATTAGTCATATCAGTTTCAATGCCTAAATCACCTCGAGCAACAAGAAGACCATCACAATTTTTTGAAATGCCCTCAATATTATCCATTCCCTGTTGTTCTTCAATTTTTGCAAAGACCTCAGGTTTATTTTTTGATTTTTCTATAAAACTATTAAGCTCCTTTACATCCTTGACAGTTCTTGCGAAAGATAAAGCAATAAAGTCAATGCCTAATTCCAGACCTTTTTTTATGTCACGTTTATCTTTGAGGGTGAGTGTAGGCAATCTTAGTTTCGCTCCCGGAAAGTTTACATGTTTTTTTCCAGTAATTTCTCCGGAATCAACCACTGAGCACAGAATTCTTTCCTTTGAGAATTTTTTTATTTTCAGGTCTATTTGCCCATTATCCAGAGAAATCTTACCTCCTACTTTTAAACCTTTTACATAGCTCAAATTATCAACAAGGAGTTGTTTATTTTTAGACTTTTTATGAACACTGCAAACCTCTATTAAGTCCCCTGTTTTCAAAATGATATTTTCTGTAAAGTTTGAAGTCCTAATTTCAGGTCCTTGTGTATCAAGCATTAAACCTATTGAAGAAGAAACTTTTTTGTTTAATTTTGAAACTATTTTAGAAATATCTATCAAATCATTGGTGGACGCGTGAGACATATTCACACGCACCACATTCATGCCATTTTGATAGAGTTTATGAATTATGGCTTCGGACTTCGAAGCAGGACCTATTGTTGCAATAATTTTTGTTCTTTTATGCATAAGATAATTTGGATTCTATTATAATCTTATTGTGAGTGAAAGTTTCTACAATCTAATAGATTCTGAAGTAAAGAAAATTACTGAAGATAACCTTTTCAAGGACGAAAGACTCATCACAACACCACAGCAAACTTCGATAACACTAAAGAATGGTCAAAACGTTATGAATTTTTGCGCAAACGATTATCTTGGTTTAGCAAATAATCAGGAAGTTAAGGATGCTGCAGCTGAATCAATTGCTGAAGATGGCTTTGGTATGGCTTCAGTAAGATTCATATGTGGAACTAATGATTTGCATCGCCAACTTGAAAACAAGCTAAGTTCATTTCTGGGTTATGAAGATTGCATTTTATATGTGGCTTGTTTTGATGCAAATGGTGGTCTGTTTGAACCGCTTTTTACTGCAGAGGATGCAATTATAAGTGACTCTCTCAATCATGCATCAATCATCGATGGCATAAGACTTTGTAAAGCTAAAAGATTTAGATACGAACATAGCAATATGGGAGACTTAGAAAAATGTTTGCAGATGGCGACTAATGATGGAGCACGACACAAAATTATCGCGACTGACGGAGTTTTTTCGATGGATGGAACTTATGCCAAACTTGATAAGATTGTTTTGCTTGCTGAAAAGTATGATGCGCTCTTGATGGTAGATGATTGTCATGCAACTGGCTTTGTTGGTCCAAATGGAAAAGGAACAGCTGACCATTTTAATCTCACTAATAAAGTTGATATCTTAACTGGCACTCTAGGGAAAGCCTTGGGAGGTGCTTCAGGAGGCTTTATTTGTGCAAAAGAAAATGTTGTTCAACTTTTGAAGCAACGATCAAGACCATATTTATTTTCCAATGCTCTTTCACCATCAATTGTGAAAGCTACTTTAAAAGCATTAGAAATTATTGAAAGAGAGCCTGAAAGAAGAGCACGAATCAAAGAAAATACCGATTACTTCAGAGAAAAAATGATTAATCTTGGCTTTACTTTAAAAGGAGATGGCCACTCAATTACACCAGTTATGCTTGGGGATGCTGGAATTGCTCAAAATATGTCACGAGAGTTATTAGAACATGGACTTTACGCAGTAGGGTTCTTCTTCCCTGTAGTGCCAAAAGGGGAGGCCAGGATAAGATTACAAATAAATAGTGAACATACAAAAGAGCAATTAGATAATGCCATAGAAATTTTTGAGAAGGTTGGAAAGAACTTGAGAGTTATATGAAAGCAATAGTAAAACAAAGAAGTGAAGTAGGTATGGTGCTGATAGATAAAGATGTGCCAAGTATTTCTGATGATGACATCCTAATAAAGGTCAAGAAAACAGCAATTTGTGGTACCGACCTACATATTTGGAACTGGGATAAATGGGCTAGTGCAACTATTAAGCCTCCAATGACAGTAGGCCATGAATTTATGGGTGAGGTTTTTGAAATAGGCGTGAACGTTAAGAATTTTAAAGTTGGGGATAGAGTCTCTGCAGAAGCTCATATTACTGGCTCAAATAGTAGAAATTCTAAGGCTGGAAAAGCTCATCTTGATCCAGACACAATAAATATTGGAGTTGATAGAGATGGTGCATTTGCAGAATATGTATCAGTTCCAGCTAAAAATGTTGTGCATTTGCCTGATGAAATTTCAGATGAGATAGGTTCAATCTTAGATCCATTTGGGAATGCAATTCATGCATCACTTTCCTTTGATCTTGTGGGTGAAGATGTTCTTGTAACTGGAGCAGGCCCTATCGGTATTATGTCTGCAGCAATAGCAAAATTTGTGGGCGCAAGAAAAGTTTTATTGACTGATATTAACGATGGAAGATTAGAACTGGCGCAAAAAGTTTGCCAAGTTGAAGTGCTTAATCCTGCTAAAGAGGATATTAAAAATAAAATGCGTGAAATGGGTTTAAAAGAGGGTTTTGATGTTGGTCTTGAAATGTCAGGCTCAGAACAAGCTATCGATCAAATGATTGATTCTATGATAATGGGTGGGAATGTAGCATTACTTGGCTTACCAGCTGATGTAATTAAGCTTGATCTATCGAAAGTTATTTTCAAAGCATTGAACCTTAAAGCAATTTATGGTCGTGAAATTTTTGAAACTTGGTATAAGGGCATGGCCTTGCTTAAATCAGGTTTAGATATTGAAAAGGTAATCACACATAAATTCCATTACACAGATTTTGAACAAGCTTTTGAATTATTAAATTCTGGAAAAGCAGGAAAAGTTGTTCTCAGCTGGGACTAATCAACAAGATCAAAAATTAAATCCTGAATTTTGGTAACACCCTCACATTTATCGGGGCTGGTAAAAGGACAGTGATAAATAGAAATTCCTTGAGCTTGGGTATTAGGTATATTTAAATTTGGATCATCAACAATTTCTGCTCCGGGCTCTGCAGGAGCGGGAGCTAACAACTCAGTGATGTATCTGACCCAGGAATAAGGCATCCATAAGATATAGGCCAATGGTCCAAAATTAATCTGATAGCCTTTGGAAGCATCATGCAAGTATTTAGTCAATCGAACTACGACTAAATCTTTTTCAGGAACAACAAAAAGTATTTCTCCATCGGTAACTTCTAAACCTACAAGACTCTTTTGCTGATTAAACTTTCTGACAGACCAATGTAGCCCGAACCATTCGCCTGTTCCTTCTGAAATTGGCTTTATTGAAGCATTTAAGAAATTCCTGTTGATGATTTGAGTACCTTGCCATTCTCCAGAATTATTTATTAACTGGCCAAATTTAAGCAAATCATTTGGTTTTAAATCAATACCGTAATAAGTCATATCATTCCCACTGGTATCCTCCCACAATCCATAGTCTTCAATACCTAGAGGTGAAAATATTTCGTCTACTAATACTTCGTGCACTTCCTTTCCAAATATCTTTTTAATTATTGGATTCAACAGCATGGTATTAACATTGTTATATTCATATTCCTGTCCTTGAGGCTTTTCTAAATCAACATTCAGAGCAAACTCCAAATTGTTTAATGAAAAAAACATTTCTTGATTTTCATGCTCAGTAATTTTGAGTCCTGATTTCATTGCCAGAAGGTTCTCAAGTGTAATTTTGCCCCTTTCATCATTAGAAAATTCTGGAATAAAACTCGCTAAAGTCATGTCGAGATTAACATCTAAACCTTGTTCGATAGCAACACCAATTAACGCAGCATAAAATGTTTTTGCAATTGACCAAGTAGTGCCAAGATCATCTTTTGAATAACCTTCTGCGTAATATTCTGAGACTACTTGGTTGTTGTGTGAAACAATGAAACCCTGTGTTGCAGGGTCGGCTTTCATTAATGCTTCTAATTCTTGTAGGTTTTTATTATTTAACTCACTGGCTTCAATACTTAATGCAAAAAGTGCTAAAAAAGCCAGGTTTTTCTTAATCATCAAGTTCTAGATCTGCTATGGAGTCAACTATTTTTACATAGTTTTGATAAAACTCCCTGGATTCTCCATCTTCGTTGGTATATGGAGTTCTTACGCTTCCATCGTCAAGACTTATTAGACCTATAGCCATCAAGAATCTTGAAACAGCAATTGCTCTATTTACGCTACCGAGGAATCTCAAGTAGCCAAGTGCACCCCACTGCTGAACATCACCTGGGCCAGGATAGTACTTAGTTATTCTTGTGAAAATGATGTCTCTTTCTTTATCAATGAATACAAATTGTCCAAACTTTCCGCTGGTATTGTAAATTTTTGCATCATCATCGTATTTTGATATCCACCATTGCAAGCTATACCCTCTAGTATCACTGTGGCTCCATCCCATATCTGGTGTTTTGCCCCAATAAAGTTGTAAAGATTCATCTACATAATTTTTTGAAATTATTTGTTTGTCTCCCCACTTGCCATCCCTTGAAAACAGCAAGCCAAATTTAGAGTAATCTCTGGCTGACATATCTAGACAACAATAGGTCATAGTATTGCCAGCTTCATCCTCCCACGCAGTATAATCAGTTAAGCCTATTTGGCTAAAAATTCTCTCTTCTATCAGTGTTTTCGCTGTTTTGCCGGTTGCCCCTTTGAGGATTTCCCCAATCATCATGGAATTAACATTGTTATATTGAAAAACCTCACCAGGAGGATTCTCTACACCAACATTTTCCGCATACTTCAAGTGATCAGACTCAAAAAACATCATTTCGTGTTCATGCTCGGGGAATTCTAATCCACTTGTCATGTTAAGAATTTGTCTAATTGTTATGTTTTGTTTTTCATCTGTTCTGTAAGAGCTCACATATTTACTAACTGGATCATCTAAACTATCAATTTCACCTCTATCAAGAGAAATTCCTACAAGAGCAGCATAAAAACTTTTAGCTGTTGACCACGAAGTACCAAATGAATTCTTATCAAAACCTTCTGCATATTGTTCTTTAACGATATATCCATCTCTAATTAACACTGCGCTCATTGTTGAATCATCTTCAAAAGACAACTCAAATAATCTTTCAATTTTTTCTTCATCAAGACCCACTTCAACAGCTTCGATTGATTGCCAGTCTGCACCCGGATAATAATCTTCAGAGAATGCAAAAATTGAAAATAAAAATAAAATAAGAACCCTCATTAAAACTCCTTTTGATAGATTTCTACTGGTAAAATAATATCATATGATCAAAGTTCATTTGGTATTTATACAAAAGAATCTTCATAAACAAAATCATGAACCTATTTAAGATACAAAACTTAGATTATGAAATTGATGGCAGACAACTATTCAATGATTTTTCTAAAAATATTGATGCAACTAAAATCTATGAGGTTAGAGGCCCTAATGGCTCAGGAAAATCAACTCTTTTAAAAATTATTTCAGGTTTAATTGCTTCAAAAAGTGTTGATTTTTCAGAAGAAGCTCAGGACGAAGTGCTTTATCTGGGACATAAAAACGGATTTGTTGAAGAGATAAGTTTACGGGAAAATTTTAAAATTCTTGGTTTATCAACAACCGATGAATTATTTAGAAAATTTGGGCTGTTAAAGCTTAAAAATCAAAAATATTTCAATTTATCTTTTGGAGAAAAAAGAAAAGCAGCACTGATTAGAGTAATCAATTCAAATAGAAAAATCTGGATACTAGATGAACCCTTTGCTGGTCTAGATGCAAAATCAATAAGTATTCTGAAAGAAATCTTCACTGGACACCTGTCTAATGGTGGTTGCATCGTAATTGCTAATCATCAAGAACCAATAGAACAGAGCGAAAAGATCATTTTGGAGGATCAATGAAAAAAGATTTGCTTAGAGAGTTTTCATTAATTTTTTTAATTCCAAAGAATATCTACTTACCATTATCAGTTTTTGGAATAATTTTTTTGATATTTCTAATCTTAGATTTTGACCAATACCTCAACTATGCTAGCTCTTTTATTGCCTCATTTATAACGGTTTTTATTATTTCAGAGAGCACTTTCAAAGAGGATTATCAAAATGGCTATATAGAACAAAGAATATGTGAGGGAAGGAGCTTAGTATCATATTTATTTGCCAAATATATCTCGAACCTTAGCTTAGTTTATCTACCAATGACTGCCATAGCTTTTCTAATAAACGGTTTTAGCGAGGGACCAGCATTAGAATTTACTTTTGCATATCTTGTAATGTTAAGTACTCTCTATTTCTTTTTTAATTTAGGAAGTGCAATTTCTTTGAGAAGAAACAACTCCCTCAATGCATTGTTGATTATTCCGCTTTTAATACCATTTATTATCCTAGTTAAAGAGATTTTTGTAGATGTTTTGTTGGAGCCAAATCTCAATTTCTTAATGGCATATTTTGTTTTTTCTGCAACATTTGTTAACTACGCGATCTTACACATTTTAAGAATACAGAGTAAATAATGTACAAATACATAGCTAAATATTTTCTGCTGAACAAGGTATACAGTTTTGTAAGTAAAACTGCCTTTCCATCACTAGTAATAGGTCTGATAGGATTTGTTGCAGCAACATACTACGTGCTTTTTGTTTTGCCAGCTGATGCTGAACAACAAGAAATTTACAGAATCTTATTTATTCATGTGCCATCAGCGATTCTTTCAGAACTAATTTATCTATTCTTAGCTGTAAATGGGTTTATATTTTTGGTTTGGCGCACAAAAGCATCTGCAATTTTTTTGAATTCAGCCATAAGTATTGGTCTGGTTTACACAGCTATTGTGCTAATTTCAGGCTCAATTTGGGGAAAACCTACTTGGGGAACTTATTGGGTATGGGATGCGAGGATAACTTCAACATTTATATTATTTATTCAATATGTCGGATTACTGGCTTTAAGATCTTCCTTTAGTTCAATTCAGACAACAGACCAAATCATAAGCATTGTTTCTATAATCGGTGCTGTGAATATACCCATAATTAAATTTTCAGTAAATTGGTGGAATACTCTTCATCAAAACGCCAGTATCACTGCATCAGGGAGTGCAATAGACGCTGAAATGATTTTAGGACTTCCATTTATGCTAGTGGCATTATTATTTATTTCTTACAATATTTTTGCTCGAAATATACAGTATGAGATTCTCAATAGAACTGGTAAAACGTCAATGATTAGAGAGGTCATAAATGGATAGCATAGAAACTGTAATTATGACGTTTTTTCTGTCAATTTTTTTTGTTTTAGTTTTATGTCTTAGTTCATATATAAGATATAGAAATAAACTACAAAATTGTCAGGAAGATTTTGATGATTAGAACAAATAGGCTTAACAAAATATATTTAATTTCAACATTCATTTTGTCCGTAGGACTCATTACCTTTTTTATTTTAAGAGCTCTGCAAGAAAATATAGATTTGTATCTTACGCCCTCACAAATTGTGACAGGAGAATATGATATTAGTCAGGATTTTAGGCTCGGCGGGATGGTGAAGGAAAATAGTCTTGAAAAACTTGAGTCACTGGAAATTCAGTTCGTTGTAACAGATTTTCAGAATGAAATTGTGGTCAGGTATACAGGAATATTGCCTAATC
Organism: uncultured Gammaproteobacteria bacterium; assembly: GCA_913052565.1. GTDB lineage: Bacteria > Pseudomonadota > Gammaproteobacteria > Magnimaribacterales > TMED112 > TMED112. Next base: position 12,886 of record CAJXFH010000004.1, read on the forward strand.
TATTCAAAGAAAACAGTGGTGTTGTTGCATCAGGCTATTTAGATAAAAATTCTAACGAATTTATGGCTTATGAAATTCTTGCTAAACATGATGAAAGTTACATGCCAGTAAAGATTGAGGTGGAAAATTAACATACAACCAGATTTCTTCGGAAATATTGTCCTCTCTTTTTCAGCTCTGTTGAGTGCTCTAATTTTTTTTCTCTCTCTGAAAAAAAACTATCTAAGCTTAAGTAATAAGCTTGTCTATGCGATGTGTGCAGTTTTATTGATATGTTGCTCATATCTTTCATACCAATTTCTCACAGATAACTTCTCATTTGTTTATGTATTTGAGAATTCAAATAAATTTTTGCCAACTTTTTATAAATTCTCAGCTTTTTGGTCTGCTCATGAGGGTTCATTCCTATTGATGATATTGATAATGACATTGAGCATGGCGTTCAATAACTTTTTTTTCTGGGAAAAGAAATGGTTGCCACTTTCAAATGCAACCATAGCTTTTATAACTTTTTTCTATTTAATCTTCCTAATCTTTACATCTAATCCTTTTTTAACATTTGATGTAATGCCAAAAAATGGCACAGATTTAAATCCATTATTACAAGACCCACTTCTTGTAATTCATCCTCCTGTATTATTTTCAGGCTATGTTTTTTATGCAATTACATTTAGCCTTGTCATTGCTGGTATGTTCAAAGGTTTTGAGCAAGCTTTATTTAAAAATCTAAAGCTTTGGGCAGGCATATCTTGGTTCACTCTCACTTTAGGCATACTCTTGGGTTCAATCTGGGCTTACTACGAATTAGGCTGGGGTGGTTATTGGTTTTGGGATCCTGTTGAAAATGTAGCATTGTTGCCATGGCTAGCAGGAACAGCTTTTACTCACTCATTGGTATTTAGTCGAAATAAAATTTTGCTTTCTTGGATGGTATTTCTTGGAATAAGCGTTTTTCTTTTATCAATTTTAGGATCATTTATAGTGAGATCAGGGATTCTTAATAGTGTTCATTCGTTTGCCTCTGATCCATCAAGAGGAGTATTCCTTCTTAGTCTTTTTGCTCTTTTTTCATTTGCCTCAATTGCATTATTTTTTTCAAGAAGTGTTTTTTTGCAAAGCGATTGGCCTAAATTTCTGTCGAAACAATACCTCTTAGTTCTCAATAACCTTGTTTTACTGGTAATTTTACTAATAGTTTTCCTTGGCACCCTATATCCTATTGCAACAGAAGTTTTTTACGGTCAAAAGTTAAGTATTGGACCGGATTATTTTTCTCAACTTATTACCCCTCTGGTCTTAATCCTAATTTGTTTATTCAGTGTTGAGCAATTTCCGTCTTTATTGAGAGAGCACAGAAATGTTTTCTTCACATCAGCAATTGCTATAACAGCTGGAATCATAGCTTTGGAATTTCTAGATTTTAGCCCTATCAGCTTTAGTTTAATTTTCGTATTAGTTGCACTTGTAATTATGCTCCTAAGAGCAATAGCAGAGTTTTTTAAAACGAAAGAAGTTGCAATTATGCACAAAATTCTTGGACATTTTTCAGTTGTGCTTTTAACTTTTGCTGTCTTATTTAATCATCAATATTCAGAATCTGTCGATCTTAAATTAAAGCCAGGCCAATCAACAGAATTCGCTGACTCATCACTTGAATTTAAGTCAATTGAAATACTAGGCAAGGAAAACTTTGATACGGTAGTGGCGAATTTCTATGTAAAAGATAAAAACTTTCAGGCTGATGTAATTTCTGAAAAAAGAGTATACAAAATTGGTGGAATTATTACTTCTGAAACAGGCATAGCGTCGTTTCCAACAAAAGATTATCACATAGTCTTAGGAGATAGGTTTCAGGACGGATCGTGGTCTATTAGATACTCAATTAACTATGGCATTATGATGATTTGGGCCTCGTCTTTCTTGTTACTTTTCTCAATGCTTTATGGAACAATAAGAAGATATGGTTACTAGGTTTTTTACAGTCGTAGTGCTTGTTCTTTTAATAACAATGTTAGGTATTTTTTCTTATTCACTTAATCAAAAATCAGCTCAACTGGAACTCATCAAAACTCAAGAAGGCAAGCAGCTTGCAATAGGTAAAGAAATTTATGATTTAGAAGGAAAAAAAATTGAAAAAGAATTTCTCACTGATGGAAAAGTCTTACTAAATGTATGGGCAAGTTGGTGCATTACCTGTCTTGTTGAACATCCTTTTTTAAAATCTATAACAGCCACTAAAGACGTAAAATTAGTGGGCATAAATTACAAAGATCAAATAAATAATGCCCAAAATTATTTAGAAAAAAATGGTGATCCTTATGTATTATCAATTTATGACTTATCGGGTGATTTTTCACTTAAATTAGGAGTTACTGGTGCTCCCGAAACGTTTTTAATAATTGATGGTGAAATAGTTAGTCACAGAATTGGTGAAGTTAATATTGATGTTTGGAATGAAAAATTTGCAAAATACTTTTAGATTATTATTAATCCTCTCGCTCTCACTTACAGCCGAACAGCTTTATGAGGGTTTAAATGAAGAACAACTTCAGCGCTTAACATATCTTTCTGATAATATTCGATGTCCAAAGTGCACATATGGCAACATAAGTAGTTCTAATGCCCCAATTTCAAAGGATTTAAAAGAAGAAATCGCGGAGCTAATTATTATCGGCTATTCAGATCAAGAAATATTTAACTTGATGGAGGATAGGTATGGAGAGTATGTAATTTTAAAAACAGATCCAAGTAAGAATCGCTCACTATTTATAATTCCTTTAATTGTGTTACTTATATCTATATTGCTTATAAGCACATATACTATTAAAAAATCTAAATGAGACTTAAAAGCTTAAAATTAGCCGGGTTTAAAAGTTTTGTTGACCCAATTGAAATTGATTTTCCTGGCATCATGTGTGGCATTGTCGGGCCCAATGGTTGCGGTAAATCAAATATTATAGATGCCATCAAATGGGTGAAAGGTGAGCTTTCTCCGAAAAGCTTGAGAAGTGAAAGTCTTCAAGATGTAATCTTCAATGGTTCAGATTCAAGAAAGCCTGTAAGTCATTGTTCTGTGGAGTTAGCTTTTGATAATTCAGAAAATTTTTTAGGAGGAGAATATCTCAAGTTCGATGAAGTGAGTGTGAAAAGAGAAATGGGTAGGGACGGACAATCCACTTATTTTATAAATAATGCTGTTGCTCGAAGAAGAGATGTCCAAGACCTTTTTCTCGGAACTGGTTTAGGTGGAAACAGTTATGCAATCATTGAGCAAGGAATTATCTCGAGCTTAGTAAGCGCAAAACCTGAAGAACTTCGCAGTTATGTTGAAGAAGCTGCGGGTATATCAAAATATAAAGAAAGAAAAAGAGAAACAGAATCAAGAATTAGAAGGACAGCAGAGAACATCTCGAGATTAAAAGATCTCGAAGATGAAGTAAAAAGATCAATAAGAAGGTTAAATGCTGAGGCAAACCTTACCTCGAGGTACAAAAAACTTCGAACAAAAGAACAAGAATTTCAAAAATTTATCATAACCGATGATTTAAATTCTCTTTTAAAGTCTATGAATGCCTCACAGAAGGAAAACGATGATATCGATAAGGATCTTGAAAAGATTGATGGCGAGAGAGCGAAATTTGTTGCAAAGCGAGATGTTTTAAAAACAAGCTTAATGGAAGGCTTAAAGAAACTTGAAGATGAGCAAAGATTATTCTTTGAATCTGGCGCTAAAATTTCACTCATTGAAGAAAAGGAAAGAACAGTTAATCAAAGAATCGTTGATTTAACTGAAGAAGAGCAAAAAAATATTTCTAACTTGGGCGAGCTATCAAAAGAACAAGCCTCATCTGAATCAGGCATGGATGAAATAGATGAACAAACACTTGAAAAGATCAATAAAGATACTGAATCAGTAATAAAGAAGCTTGAAAGTGATATTTCAACAAAAGATCAGGCTTTATTGCATAAATCCTTCCAAAATTTTTGGCAACAGGGGTATAAATTTGGGCAAGGGGAGAGTGGCGAGGCTGCAGAAAAAATAGAATCATTCAAAACCCAATTCAAGGAAAGAAATCAAGTAATTAAAGACGCTATTAAAAATTTAAACTCAGAGCTCGATGAAGAGAAAAGTGAATTAAGCAATCTGATTGAACTTAGAAAAAATCAAGAATTAAAAATAATTGAACTAAAAACAAATCAAGATAAATCGAATGAGGAGCTTAGAAAGTTTGAGTCAGAAATCACAAGACTTGAAACAGAAAAGGATCGAATTGTTCATGAAAGAAATGAAAAAGAATTAAACAAAAGAAGCATTGAAATTGAAGTCAAAGAAAAAGAGGAAAAATTAAAAAGCTTTGAAGATATAAAAGTAATTGAGGGTGAAAGGGATGAAATTGTTTCTGATCTCGAAAAGCTCCAAAAAAGAATTATGAACTTGGGGCCAATAAACTTTGCTGCTCCCGAAACTCTTGAAGCAGAGAAACAAAGAAAAGAAGTCTTGAGTGGCCAAATAGAAGAGCTAGAAATTTCACTGAGTAAACTAGATGAAGCAATTAAAAAAATTGATAGAGAATCGAATAAATCATTTCATGATTGCCTTAATTCAGTTAACAAACATCTTGAAGAAATGTTTCCAAAACTTTTTGGTGGCGGTTTCTGTAAACTTGACCTTGTAGATAAATCAGAAGATTCAGGTTTGCTTTTGATGGCTAGGTTGCCTGGTAAGAAAAACACAAAATTGTCTCAACTTTCAGGAGGTGAAAAAGCATTAACAGCCCTCGCTCTGGTTTTCTCACTGTTCTCAATTAATCCAGCGCCATTTTGTCTCCTAGATGAGGTTGATGCACCACTAGATGATGAGAATACAGCTAGATTTATAAATTTAGTTAATGAAATGTCTGAAAAAGTTCAATTTATATTTGTTACTCACAACAAAATCTCAATGGAAAAAAGCACACATCTGCTTGGTGTTACAATGCGAGATCTTGGTGTCTCCAAAGTTGTATCTGTTGACGTTGAACAGGCAATGGAGATGGCACAATCTTGAATCCGATCTATCAATACATAATCTATGGCCTAGTAATTTTTGTTCTTTTAGGAATACTGGGCTACAAAATTTACAGGGTCTATCAAGAAAGAGGAGCAATCAAATTTTCAAAAGATTTAGGCGAAAGTTTTAAGTTTACAAAAAACGATAAAGAAGAAGTATCAGACGATGAAGAGATTAATGAAATAAGAGTTCCTAAACAAGCTGAATTAAATTTGTCTGACGAAAACGATGGCAAATTTATTGTTATCCATTTATCGGCAAATGTTGGGAAATTATTAGAGTTGGAGATTCTTCAACAAAAATTATTTGCAAATGACCTCGTATTTAAAAATGGCTATTTTGAGTCATCAGACACATCTTTCCATAAAGGTTTCAGGATTCTCAATACTGAGGAGCCAGGAACTTTCCTTGATAGCAAGCCAATTAAGATGATGTCTATAGTCCTACATTTAAGAGGCCAAAGAAATGTATCTAGTACTTTTGACAAAATGTTAAAGCTCGCAAGAAATATTGCACAAACCTTTGATATGAAACTATTAGATGAAAATTTTAATTCTATTTCTGACCAAACAATAGGAAGCTATAAAAACTTAGCAAATGATGTTGATTTAAGAGCAGGCCCATATGCCAATTGAAGATGAGATAAGAAAACTTAAAGCTGAGATAGAAAGACATAACGATCTATACCATCGTGACAATAACCCTGAGATTAGCGACGAAGAGTACGACGCACTTTATCAAAGATTAAAACTGCTGGAAACTGAATACGGTGCTACTTCTGATTCACCAAGCGCTACCGTTGGATCAAAACCCTCAAAAGGTTTTGAGAAACACCAACATCTTAAACCCATGCTTTCTCTAGCAAATGTTTTCAATAATGACGACTTTGAAAAATTCGATGAAAGGGTAAGAAAGAGGCTAAATGCAGATGAAATAACCTATGTTATTGAACCAAAGTTTGATGGTATTGGCATCTCACTAACATATGAGAATGGTATTTTGACAAAAGCTGTAACAAGGGGCGATGGAGAAACTGGAGAAGTTGTAACTGAAAATATAAAGACAATAAATAAGATTCCACTAAAAATCACATCTAATACACCTGATGTAATTGAGCTGAGAGGAGAGATTTTTTTTAGTCTAAGTGACTTTGAGACAATCAATAAAAATTTAGAGAAAGAAGGGTTGAAAACTTTTGTAAATCCTAGAAATGCGGCAGCAGGAACTCTTAGAAATTTAGATGTTGAAATTGTGAAACAAAGACCCTTAAATATTTTTTTCTACGCTTTGGGTGGTCATTCAGATGATTTTTCAATTGAAAGCCACGAGGATTTTATGGATTTTCTTGTAAGCAACTCATTTCCAATTAACGACTTAATTAAATTCGAGCAAAAAGATAATGTTGCGCAAGCAGTTGACAAGATTCTTGATTCGAGGGATTCATTGAATTATGAAATTGATGGAGCAGTTGTAAAGGTCAATGATTTTAATCAACAAAACAAACTAGGTTTTGTATCTAAAGCACCAAGGTGGGCAGTTGCATGGAAATTTCCCGCAGCTGAAAAAATTTCAAAGGTAAACGATGTCTTATTTTCCGTTGGCAGAACAGGCATTGTTACTCCATATGCAACTATTGAGCCCGTAATGATCGCTGGAGCAAATATCTCAAATGTCTCTTTACATAATATGGATGAATTAAATAGATTGGGAATTTTAGTCAATGATACTGTCGTAGTGAAACGAGCCGGTGATGTAATCCCACAGATTGTCAAAGTCAAAGATGAACTGAGGACAGGCAGCGAGAAAGGTATTAGTGTTCCATCTAATTGTCCATCTTGTGAGACAAAATTAAGACTCGAGGGTCCTTTTCTGAAATGTGATGCAGGCATGTCTTGTCAAAAACAATTATTTGGTTACTTTGAGCATTTTGTTTCAAGAAAAGCTATGAATATTGATGGATTAGGATACAAGATTAATATCCATTTAATAAATCTCGGATATGTTAAAAAAGCTGCTGATCTGTTTAAACTTAAGAGATATGAACATGAACTAAAAAATCTTGAGGGTTTTGGAGAAAAATCAATCGATAATTTATTTGAAAGCATAGAAAATGCGAGAAAGCCAAAACTTGAAACATTTATTAATTCACTTGGTATTCCTGAAGTCGGTGAATCTACAGCTACAGCGCTAGCGCGTCATTTTAAAAACTTTCAAACATTAAGAGAATCATCCCTTGAAGATTTACTACAGTTGGACAGTATAGGTGAAGTTGTTGCAGATAATATTTTGCAATTTTTTAGCAAGGACCCTGTTGGAATAGATGAATTGTTAGATGAATTGAAGATACAAGATTATGAAATGAGTGAAGATAGCCATTTAGACGGCGTGAAGATTGTAATAACTGGGACTTTTGATGAATTCAGCAGAGAAGAGTTAAAAGATATCATTAAGATGAAAGGTGGTGTACCTTCAAGCAGTGTAAGTTCAAAAACAGATTACTTACTTTTTGGTGATAATGCAGGGTCAAAATATAAAAAAGCCGTTGAACTTGGAATAAAATTAATTGATCAAAAAGGAATTAAGGAATTTTTAAAAATATGAAAAGAATTGCTTTAACTTTAATAGTTTTATTTTTTTATGGTTGTGCAACAAAGATACCATCAAATCAGGATGATATTTGTGATATTTTGCAAGAAAATCCAAGATGGCAACAATCACTTTTAAATGCTGAGCAAAGGTGGAATGCAGAACCTAGCACAGTGATGGCAATTATTAGACAAGAATCTTCTTTTAATCCAAATGCTGCTCCAGAACGTGAGAAGGTTTTAGGCTTCATACCTTGGAAAAGGCCAACTTCAGCAAAAGGATACTCACAAGCAATTGAAGGCACATGGGAGCAATATCAAAAAGAAACTGGCAATAATAGAGCAAATAGATCTGATTTTGATAGCTCTGTAGATTTTATTGGTTGGTATCTGTCAAAAGCCTCATCTGTGCAGATCAGAAATTATGAAGTGGATAAACTATATATTGCATATCACGAGGGGTATGGTGGTTACAAAAGACGTTCTTTCAAATCAAAACCTTGGTTACAAGATGTAGCAAAGAAAGTTAAATATAATGCTGTTAGATATCAAAGACAGTTGAAAAATTGCCCATTAAAAGAAAAGAAAAGTTTTTGGGATATTTTTTAGACTCGCTTAATAAGGAAGTCTTCATTTTGCGCTACCTTCTCAAGATTTGGATTAATTATCGAAAAAACACTCTTTGGTTTTGATTTGAGGCTTGTGGCAACTTCAATAAGATCTTCTTTTGAAACATTAAAAATATTATTTCTATAATCTGTTCTCATTTTTTGTGTTTTGTCTTCACTATTTAATCGGTAATCTTTAAAAGCTTCTCCAGCAGGTGATGATGGTTTATCAATATCTGACAGAACTGAAAGTTTACTTTCCAGAATCATATTTTCATCAAAACTACCAAGAGATGCCCAACTCAATGAACTCTCAAAATCTTCAATAGTATCTACGAATCTAGGATCCCTATAAGAGAAAAATTTAAAACAACCAGAAAATGGGTCATATGATGCTCCACCACCATATGCTCCGCCTTGTTCTCGAATCCTTTTATGGAGAAATTCATTTCGCAATAAGCTAGAGAGGATTAAATATTTCGGTGATTCTTTCACATCGTAATGTGGCGCATCAAAAGACATAGCTGAAAAATTAACTTGGGTGTTTATTGGGAAGGCAATTTTGTTGAATGTTTTTACAAAATCGACATTAACACTTCCACTTCCATCTTTTTTAAAGTCCAGTCCTCTTATTTGATTAATTTGTTTTTTATCTAATTTTGTATTTGAAATGAAGAGTAATTCGCTACTCATTGATTCAAATTTTTTAAATAAACTTTCAACTTTCTGCATCTCTGTTTTTAATAAATCTTCCTGATTAGATACAAAAGGAGCAAACTTCGAGATTGCGCTGAGACCACCTAAGTTTTCTTGAATAAAAGCTAAATTATTGTGTGCTGAGCTCGCAGCTAACATTGCGAATCTATGACCATTTTCAACAATAGATTGTTGAAAGCCCATAAAGTTTTGAAACATAAGTTCTTTTATTCTCTGTTCATTCGATAAATCAGTTTTATTTAAAATTTCAAAGATAAGTTCGGTTGTCTCCACACTATTTTTTGGCAAGAATTTTGAGGAAAGAGTTAGGTTGCCTTTCAGCTCATTGTTTTTATCAGTAAAAAAGTGATTTGATACGTTAATACCGCCAGAAATTTTTGAAATTTCTTTCTGAAGTTGCATATGGTCTTTATCGTCAGTTCCAACTTTTCCAAGCAAAGCAGATAAAACCATAAGACTGTTAAGCTCTTCCTGTGATTCAATATTTAAATTCTTAGTAACAGAATTATAAGTAAGGCCATTTGTAGGTTGCTCATAAAAGGTTGGTGAGTAACCAAACGTTGTAAGTTTCTTTGTCTTGGGAAAGCTAACATCTTTAGGCACGTCATTAAGTTCGAGTTTTGGCAAGACCTCTTTGTCAGGGATTGCATTTTGTCTGTCAGCAAGATTTTTAGCTTGATTAACTATATCCAGTTTTTCTTTGTTACTCATAGCTGACTTCAGTCCATCTAGTATTTTTCTTAGCTCACCCTCTTTTTTATTTATAAGATCAGCGTCAGGAACCATTTCTAACTCAACCTTATGGTTATTTGAAATAAAGAATTTATCTACAAGACCTGTGAGATAATTTTTATCTTTTATTCGTTCTTTCAGATTGGCAAGAGCTTCGTCAACGTTAGAAAGGGCTAATGGATCTGACTTATAAAGAGAACCTGGTGCCATGGACAAAAGAATTTGTAAACCATAAGGCAGAGAGCCAGAAGATATTTCTCGTCTACTTAGCTCCAATTGATACAAAGCAGAGTTTACTTGATCTTCCTCAAACCCGTTCTTCACAACTTCTTTGAATGTTGAATCAAGTAATTTTCTAAACTTTTCTTGAGCCCCCTTTTCAGTTCCTTCAACACCACAAATGAAAACGAGATGCCTCATACTATCTTCAAGCCCCAAAATTTGAGCTGGCGACTTGCTAAATTCGTTTGATTCAAGAACTTTATATAAAGGTGAAGATGAATTATCCATCAATAATAATGAAATAAGATGAGCTTCAAGAAGTTGGTCAATATCAAAGCTTTCCCCAAGCACCCATGCACAATAATTCTGATGGCCTGATTGTTCTTTAGAGACAGGGTTAAAGGATTCAGAAGCTATTACGGGTTTGGTAAAACTATCTTGTTTCTCTACAACTTCAATTTTCTTTTCATCTATTTTTTTGAATTTTTTTGCTAACTTATCATTCACATAGTTTTGTATTTCTTTAGCGTCCAAGTCTCCCCATGTGAAATAAGTTGCATTAGAGGGATGGTAAAACTTTTTGTGAAAATTCTTCAAGTAATCATGAGTTAGGCTAGTGATATCTTCTGGCTCTCCACCGCTATTGTGTCTATAAGTGAGATCTGGAAAAAGATTTCTTGTAAGTGCTTGCCATGTTGTGTTGGTGATATTACTCATAGAGCCCTTCATTTCATTAAATACAACTCCCTTGTATTCTAAATCTGAACTACTGCTATCAAATTTCGCAAACTCAAGCCTATGTCCTTCTTGTTTGAAGTCTTCTTCCTCTAGTAAAGGAAAATAAACCGCATCTAGATATACATCTAATAAGTTATAAAAATCTTTTTTACTTTGTGTAGCAAAAGGATAGGCTGTCCAGTCACTCGCAGTAAAAGCATTCATAAAAGTGCTCATTGATCTTCTTAACATCATGAAGAATGGATCTCTTACCTTAAATTTTTCAGATCCACATAAAGTTGTATGTTCGAGAATATGCGCAACACCAGAAGAATTTTCAGGAATGGTCCTAAACATAACCATAAAGACTAATTCTTTGGATTTATTTTTTAGATGTATATGTTCTGAGTTGTACTCATCGAGCAAATATCTTTCTGCTTCGTAACCCAATGAAGGGTTATTTTTTTTATCTAAAAGTTTATAGCTATTCATCTTGAAATATTTCAATTGAACTAATATATATAATTTAAGTCATAAATAAAGTATGTATAAAAAAATATTAGCACTTCTATCTTTAATAGTGATTGTTAGCTGTAGTTCAAACCCAGTTAGCGTAGAAAAGTTAAATACTTTTGATCTAGGAGATTTTAAAACCTTCAATGTCGTCATATCAGACAAAAGTGAAGACGTTAAGGTTAGCCCTTTTACAAGCCAAGGTTTAAAAAAATCTTTTGCTGATGGTTTTGAAATGCTTGGATTAGTCAAATCACTTGATACTCCAGATTTTAAAGCTGTTATTTCTTTAACTTTTGATGAGAAGAACAAAAGGTACAGAGGAAGAAGAAATCCTTATTTCTATGATCCTTTTTATGATGATTATTTTTATGATCAGACAGATAGATCAATACTAAGAATGACTTTATATGATGGAACTACGGGCGATCCCTTATGGACTGGTCTTAGATCAACTAAATACGTTGATTCTCAACTACAACTTGATGCAGAAGAGATTAAAAAATATGTTGATAGTTTCTTGTCAGAATTAGTTGGTGGTTAAGGTACTAACCAGTAACTATTAATTTCTCCTTTTGAATTCCAACTGAATTTACATCTTCTATGTCCCTGTCTTTGTAAATAGAGAAATTCAAGTGAATGATAAATGAATTCAATAGTACAAAAGTTTTCGTATCCATTTTCTACAGCAATATCCTTCATATGAAAATCATATTCAGCAGGCTTATTTATTTTGAAACTAGATCCGTCTTTTACTGAGTAGCATTTCTTAGATATTGCTTGTGAATTTTGCCATGCTTGAAGAGTTTTTTTATTTTTGTGGTTTACTTTTAGTTTTCCAGCCAGCCTTATTTGAATTTTCATTGATGGATCATACCCAATAACGGTACAAATTTTGTTTTCTTTATATTCTTGAATTTTGTCAGACCGAAAATCAGAATGGAATCTAAGTAATCTTTTACTAGCTTTATGATCCCTCAAAACCATTACTCTTGATGAAATCTCTTTCTTAGCTAATGTGCTAACTGTTAGCGTATGAAACATCGAATCTCTATTCTTTATTCCATCAGTTAATAATTCACGAGCTTTTTTAAGAATATCGGACTTTTTATTGTAATTCATATCTGTCAGTCTAATTCATGTTCATTCACTTGAGTAATTTTTGATTTAGAATACACCTATGCGTATTTATTGGTTTATTTCTTTGCTTCTGGTTTCGGCATGCTCATCTGAAAGTCAAGATCAGGAATTACCTAAGAAAGAGATTAGAGATAAGGACAAAGATCTAGCAAGTTTGGCAGCTGATTTTTCAGAAAAAATCTTATCACCACATGAAAATATTCATGTTGCAGTTGGCTATGGTTTGGCAAATTCAATTTTAGTTATAGGTGATGAGAAAGATATGATCATAGATACTATGGGTGGTGTAGAAACAGCAGAAGTAGTTCTAGAAGATCTAAGTAAATATAGTGACAACGAAATAGACACAATTGTTTATACACATTTCCATATTGATCATGTTGGCGGCGCGCAAGCATTCATAAACAAATTTGGAGAAGTAGATGTAATTTCTCATAGAGATACATCAAGTGAAGTTGAAAAGTTTTTTGGAATAAAAAGAGAACTAATTGGGCAAAGATCGCAAAAAATGTTTGGCCTAATACTAAAAGATAGAGATCAGGCGTTATCGCATGGAATTGGAATCAAGTTAGAAGCTGGAGTTGATACCCCAGGCTATATCAAGCCAACTATCACTTTTGATCAAAAATTTACAAAAACAATTGGTGGAAGGAAAGTTGATTTCTATCATGCACCAGGTGAAACAGATGACCAAATCTTTGTTTGGATCGAGGAAATGAAAGCATTGTTTCCAGGAGACAATATCTATAAAGCCTTTCCCAACATTTATACCATCAGAGGAACCTCATATAGGAGCTTTCAATCGTGGTATAAAAGTCTTGAAAAAATGATGAGTCTTGAACCAGAAATATTAGTGCCTAGTCATGGTGTGCCAATAGTAGGTAAAGAAGAAATTCAAAAAGTTCTTTCAAACTATAGAGATGCAGTTAAATATGTTCATGATCAAACTCATAGACTTTTAAATGCAGGCTATACACCTGTTGAAGCAGCGCAGCTTGTAAAACTACCAGATTCATTAAGAAATAATGAATATCTTTTTGAGCTATATGGCAATGTTGAGTGGAGTGCCCGTAATTTATTCAATGGGAATTATGGGTGGTTTGATGGAAATCCAACAAATTTATTTCCATTTACTGAAAAAGAACTTGGCAAACGAATCGGTAGTCTTATTTCTGAGAATACCTTACAAGAAGAGCTTGAATCTTCCATAGTAAATAAAGACTATCAATGGACATTATATTTAGCGGATATGCTTGAAGCTAAGAATGGAGAAAGTATTGACGTGAATAATGCAAAGGCTGTAGCTCTAAAAGCACTAGGGGAGGATGCATACAATCCAAATGCGAAGAGTTTCTACTTAAGTACATATGCCGATTTAAAAGACGAGACAGATAAAAAAAGAGAAGCTCTTCTCACGACAGAAGAAAGTACAGGGGAAGATGTGCTAAGGCAATTAAGTTTGAATATGTTTTACGAGGTTATGTCTACTAGATTAAATCCAGAAAATGTTTCAAATACTTCAATTCAAAAGAAAATTTATTTTAGAGATCTAAATGAAATTTGGGAACTATCAATTCATAATAGTGTCTTTACATATAAGGAAGTAAGTTCAGAAATGCATGATATAGAAATGGATTCTTTAACTTTTAAATTACTAGTTACTGGCAACTTAAACGCAATTACAGATATCTTAGTATCAAATAAATTAGCGCAAGGAGATGACAAGCGCGGCTTTTTAAACTTCCTAGCATTTTTTACTGAATAGATATGAGTCAACCAACAAGAGTACCTCCAAGACGCAGATCATCTGGTGATGGGCAGCTTATGTTTAGTGCTTTTATACTAGTTTTGGTTATCGCTTGTTTGCTGGGTATGTATTTCTATATAAATGAGCAAAAACAAGAAAGCACTGAAGCAATAAATTTAGTTTCTGGCAAAATTGAAGTAATTGAGGGAAAGCTTTCTATTACAAATGAAGATTCCGAACAAAATATGGAAACTATGACCGATCAAATTGCATTTCTTGACAAAGAAGTGAGAAAACTTTGGGGACACAGAAAAGGTTATTTAGATAGTATTAAAAAACAAGAAAACAAAGCTATTAAAAATGAAAAAAGCATACAAAATCTCAAGGCAATATCTACAGGACTTGAAGATCAAATAAATGTTGTAAATCAAAAAATTGAACTAGCAGAAGATTTGCAATTAAAACTTACTCTACTTTCCAATGAGCTCAATAAACAAAAAAAGGTCCTCGAGACAAACGAAGCATCAATTGAAGCAGTAGATATTTATAGAAAACAAAATAATCAAAAAGTTGCAGATGTGTTAAACAGAATCAATGCTTTAGATAGGGATTTACAAGAGCTAGAAAAAGAACTCAACGATTTAAAAAATTTGGAGCAAGATGAACAGCTTCCTTAACGAAACATTCTTTAAAATTTTACTTGTTGTATGTTTAATACCTGTAGCAATATTTGTGGGGAAAGCTTTTTTACTTTTATCACCAATAATATTCTGGATTTTGAGTTACATGGCTTTTAAAAAGGGCAACCAAAACGAAACAATTATGTGGGTGATTTTTGCTGTTTTAGGTTTAATACTTGCATTTGTCATATAGAATAAGCAATCTACTGGGGATGTGGTGGAACTGGCAGACACGCTGGATTTAGGTTCCAGTGCCGTAAGGCGTGGGGGTTCGACTCCCTCCATCCCTACCAATTTTATACAATGAGATATGGATAGAATCTTAAATATAGCCACTTATGCAATTGGTTTTATGATTTTCTTTAATGGGATTTTGTGGCTCATTGATCCTGTTAATTCTGCGAATCAGCTGGGCATGCCAATACTTACCGGAGCGGGACTTAGCACTCAAATTGGAGATTTCAGCAGTTTTTTCCTTGTTGTAGGAGGATTTACTTTGGTTGGTGCCTACACAAAACAGAAGCATTGGTTTTATGCACCAATTGCTCTTCTCAGTTTGGCAGCTGTTTCTAGAATTACTGCTTACTTGATTCACAACGCTGACTTATCTACAGATAAGATTTTTGCTGAACTTTTAATAAGTGCATTTTTGTCAATTATTGTTTGGAGAAGTTAGCCTAAGAGCTCAGTTGTTAATGCAATTGAAAAACCTCAATTAGCAACATATATATTTACTAGGAAATTTTATGAAATATTTAGTTTTAGGCGCAACCGGATTAGTTGGCTCGAAGATAATCGAAAAGCTTGATCCCAAAAATGAAGTGGTTGCTTTTTGTCGAAGAGATTTTGATTTCCCTTCTCATGTTCAGAAAAACATAGTCAATTTTGAAGAAGATTTTGATTTACCAATAGTTGATCATTTGTTCATATGTTTGGGTTTTCCGGTAGAACTTTTAGATCTAGTTATAATGAGAAAATCAGTTAAGAAACTTTTTAAAAAAGTTGATCTTGATTTAGTGACGCAAGTTGCAAAAAAAGCAAAACAGATAGGAATTAAGAATGTTTCAGTAATCTCCTCTGTCGCAGCAAGCGATAAGTCGCTTAATTATTACCTCAAAATTAAAGGCCAGATGGAAAATAATCTCAGGGAATTAGGATTTGATCAGCTAAATATCATTCAGCCTAGCCATATGCTTGGTGAAAGAGAAAAACCTATAGGCCACGATGTAAAACTTTTTGAAGATATTACAAATATTACTGGAAATTTTTTGTTTGGACCCTTAGCAAAATTTAAAAATGTTGAAGCAGAGAAAATTGCAACACTGATGATTAGAAAGTCTACTGAAGGATCCAATGGTGTAAATTTTTATAGTAGATTAGATATATGAAAGTTTTAAAGACACCTGAGGAAAGATTCCAAAACTTAAAAGACTTTAATTTTAAAGAAAATTTTTTTGATGTAACGCATGAAAATCAGAAAATTCGCATGCATTATTTAGATGAAAACTCTGACTCTGATGAAGTTGTCTTGCTTTTACATGGTGAGCCTACATGGTGTTATTTATACAGGCACATAATTCCAATTCTTACAAAAGCCGGAAAAAGAGTAATTGCCCCTGATCTCATTGGCTTCGGGAAGTCAGATAAGTTGGCTGAAAAGTCAAATTATAGTTATGCAAACCATATAGATTGGGTTACACAGCTGTTTAATCACCTTAGCTTAAATAATGTAATTTTATTTGCTCAAGATTGGGGAGGACTTATAGGTCTAAGGCTTCTAACAGCTTCACCGGAAAAATTTTCAGGATTGGTAGCATCAAATACGGGCTTACCTATTGGCAAAGGATCTAATGAGGGATTCCAGCAATGGCTAAACTTTAGTCAAACAGTAGAAGATTTTAACTCTGGGAAGATTGTCTACCAGGGCAGTCTCAAACAAATTGATGAAGAGGAAATAGCAGCCTATAACGCTCCTTTTCCTGATGAAACATACAAAGCTGCAGCAAGAGTTTTCCCTCTTCTAGTCCCAATAACTGAAGAGCATGATCAAGTTCAAGAAAATATTGCAGCTTGGGAAGTTCTAAAGAAATTTAAGAAACCGACCATTGCAATTTTTGGCGAACACGATTTTTCTTTTAAAGGCCAGGATAAGTTTTTTATAGAAAAGATTCCTGGAGCAAAAGGTATGAACCATCAACAAATTGATGCTGGTCACTTTTCGCAGGAGAATCAACCAAATTTAATTGCCGAGACTATTCTTTCAATTACTTAAATAGTCAGGCATTTCTCTGAAAGCTTCTTTGCCCCAAAAAATTTCATTCTCAATAAAGAAAGTTGGTACACCAAATGCCCCCATTTCAACTGCACTTTCAGTATTTTCGATAAGTTTTTGCTTAATTTGAGGTTCTGAGGATTGATTAAGAATCAAAGTGCCATCGAGGTTATTATTATTGAGGTATTCAGTCAAAATTAACTGGTCACCGAAATTCATTCCTTCTTCCCACATGCCTTTACACACAACGTCAATATATTCTTTCAATACACCAAGTTCTTGTGCTACAAGAGCAGCTCTTTGAATTTGTAAGGTATTAATTGGAAAATGAGGATTCATTTGAAATTTTTCTAAATTATGGAACTTGATGAATCTTTCGATTTCTTTATTGAAATATGAGCTTTTATTAGGAATCTCTGCATAAGATATTATCGGAGACTGGTTGTTGCTTAATTTGTGAATACCCCCTAATAAACAAATTTTATAATCAAATTGCACGTTATATTTTTTTTCAAAAGCAGGCACGACTTTGTGACTTAGATACCCATTTGGGCTCGCAACATCAAAAATGAATTTAATTTTCAACATATGTTTGGAACTAGATTAATATAATCTTAGACGAAAAAATTGGGATAGGAATAGTTTTGAAAAAAGGATCAGTTGTAGTTGTAGGAGCAGGACCAGGTCTTGGTTCGAGCTTAGCTAAAAAATTTGCTTCAAAAGGACACCACGTATATGTTGCTAGAAGACAGAGAAATGAAGCACAGCTTGAAAGTTTATGTGAAGAGATAATTAAAAGTGGTGGCATTGCTACATCAATACCAACTGATGCAAGAAAAGAAGAAGAGGTAAAGTCATTATTTGTAGAAGTTGCTAAAGGCGGTCCAATAGATTGTGTGATATTCAATATCGGTGCTAACGTTTTCTTTCCAATCGAGGAAACAAGTGAAAGAGTCTTTAAAAAAGTATGGGAAATGGCAACTCTAGCAGGTTTCCTGGTTGGCAAAGAAGCTGTCTCTTATATGAAATCAAAAGGGACGATTATCTTTACTGGTGCTACAGCATCTCTGAGGGGTGGTGCTGGATTTAGTGCTTTTGCATCAGCAAAATTTGGATTGAGAGCTTTAGCACAATCTATGGCAAGAGAGTATGGACCAAAGGGTATACATGTTGCCCATACAATTATAGATGGGGCTATTGATCACCCATGGATAGAAGAAAATTTTCCAGAAATCTATAAACTTAAAGATAAGGACGGCATCTTAAATCCTGATGAAATTGCAGAAGTGTATTTCAACTTACATTTGCAAAAAAGGTCTGCATGGACACATGAATTAGATTTGAGACCATATATGGAAAAATATTAAGAGGGAATTATGAGTAAAGAAGTAAAAGATTTTTTTTCAACTTATAGTGAATTTGTTACGAAAGTTACTAGTGACCCAAGCCTAGATCTAGATGCTTTACAAGCTAGTCTTGAAGATATTGAAAATAAGTCACCAATTGAATCAGCTAGGCTTTTGACTGCTGCTCTTGGTTTAGGTAGTGAAACAGGTGAATTTGTCGAAATTGTTAAAAAAATGTTTCTTCAAGGAAAACCACCATCTGAAGATAATATTTTTCATATGAAAAGAGAGCTGGGAGACATAATGTGGTATTGGGTTACTGCTTGTGCAGCTTTAAAGCTTGATCCATATGAAGTTATAAGTGAAAACCAAAAAAAACTGGAAGCAAGATATGGTGAACAATTTGCCGTAGATAGAAGTGAAGTAAGAAAAGAGGGCGATCTCTAAAATTCTAAATATTTTAAAAAAAATCAAAGTTTACAAATAGAGCATAAATTACTCAGAAAGTTTATAATCAGATTGCTTGAAAATGGATTTCCATAGAGAGGTAAAAAGTTGCAAAAGAAAATTTCTTTAAGCGATAAATATACACAAAGAGAGGGGCAAATCTTTCTTACTGGCATACAAGCGCTTGTCAGGCTTCCGCTCATCCAAAAAGACTTAGACGAAATGAACAATCTCAATACTGGAGGTTTTATATCTGGTTATAAAGGCTCTCCTTTAGGTGGATATGACTTAGAGCTAAGTAGAGCAGCTAAATACCTGAAAGAAAAATCTATTTTCCATCAACCAGGCTTGAACGAAGAATTGGGTGCAACAGCAGTTTGGGGTTCTCAGCAAGGAGAATTTAAAGGCAGGGGTAAAAAAGATGGAGTTTTTGGTATCTGGTATGGTAAAGGACCAGGCATGGATAGAACCATGGATGTATTTAAGCATGCTAATGCTGCTGGATCGTCAAAATATGGAGGAGTGCTTGCTATAGCAGGTGATGATCATGCTGCAAAATCCTCAACATTACCACACCAATCTGACCATAATTTCATGAGTGCATTTATGCCTTATTTGTATCCTTCTGGTGTCGAAGAAATTATTAGGTTTGGATTATTGGGAATTGCAATGAGCCGCTACAGCGGGTGTTGGACAGGTTTTAAAATTGTTTCAGATGTGGCTGACTCAGGTAAAAGATATGACACTGCCGTTGAAACATCTCCAATAATTATTCCTAGCGAAAATTTTCTTGGAGAGTATAAAGACTTGCCAAGAAATATTCTTTATTCCGATACACCAAGAGATCAAGATTATCGCTTACAGAGAGCCAAGGGTTTTGCAGCTCAAGAATTCGTACGAGCCAATAACATCGATAAATCCATGTGGAAAGACAGAAATTCAAAAATGGGAATTATCACAGCAGGCAAGTCTTACAATGACGTAAGAGAGGCCTTGAGATGGTTAAAAATTGATGAGGAAAAAGCTAAAGCTCTTGGTCTATGTATCTATAAAGTTGGAATGCCATGGCCTCTTGAACCTCATGGTGTAAGAGATTTTTGTGAAGGATTAGATACTGTTTTAGTTGTAGAGGAAAAAAGAGAACTCATAGAACATCAAGTTAAATGGCAGCTTTATAATTGGAAAGATACTGTACGTCCAACAGTTGTAGGAAAGCAAGACGAGTATGGCAGTTGGCTTTTACCTGCAGAAAATGATCTTCCTTTACAAACAATTGTTGAAGCTATCTCAACAAGATTACATAGTATTACAGGAGACAATGAGCTTTTAAAACATCTAGAGTGGTTTAATGAAAGAAATAAATTTCAAGCAAACCAAGAGGCCCCAATACAAAGAAGGCCTTTTTTCTGTTCTGGTTGTCCACATAACTCCTCATTAAAACTTCCTGAGGGTAAAAGAGCTCTTGGTGGTATAGGGTGCCACTACATGGCAGTTAGTTCTGTTGAGGGCACAGAGTTTTTCACTCAAATGGGAGGAGAGGGCACGCCTTGGATTGGTATAGCACCTTTCTCAAAGGAAAAACATGTTTTTGCAAATCTCGGAGATGGCACATATAAACACTCTGGAATTTTAGCTATAAGAGCTTCGCTGGATGCAAACGTAAATATTACTTACAAAATTCTATATAACGATGCAGTTGCCATGACAGGTGGACAGGAAATTGGTGGAAATTGGGATGTTGAAGGCATTGTCAAACAAGTATTAGCAGAAGGTGTAAAAAAAGTTTCCATACTTTCCCAAGACCCGAAAAAATACAAACATTTAGTACAAGATGGAGTAAAAAGCTTACATCGAGACTCAATCGTCGTTGAGCAAGAAGAATTAAGTGAGTTTGAGGGTGTAAGTGTTTTAATCTTTGATCAAACTTGTGCTGCAGAAAAGAGACGTAGAAGAAAAAGAGGCTTAATGGAGGACCCAAAAAAGCGTGTCGTAATCAATAAGGAAGTTTGTGAGGGTTGTGGTGACTGTTCAATCCAATCGAGTTGTGTATCCATAGAACCACTAGAGACAGAATTAGGCAGAAAAAGAAAAATTAATCAATCAAGTTGTAATAAAGATTATTCCTGTATAAAGGGTTTCTGTCCTTCTTTTGTAACTGTGAATGCAGAAATGAGAACAAACAGTGAATTCAAGGATCTGGGAGAATTTCCGGATCCTGCAAGAATTACACCTGACCAAGTTTCTAATATTATGTTGACAGGTATTGGGGGCACAGGTGTGCTCACAATTTCCGCAATTCTCGCCTATGCAGCTCACTTTGAAGAAAAAGATTCATCTGTTTTAGATATGACTGGCCTAGCGCAAAAAGGTGGTGCTGTATGGTCCCATATTAAAATTTATGAAAAAGGTGTTACTCCTTATAGTCAGAAAATTTCTCCGGGTTCAGCGGATATTTTGTTAGCATGTGATGCAGTTGTTGGAACCAAGCCTGAGATACAAGAGGTAGTTTCTAGAGAGAATACACTAACAGTTCTTAATAGTAATACTATTCCAGTTTCAGATTTTGTTACTGAAAGAGACATTGATTTTAAGAACAAAGATGTTCGCAATATGTTGAAAAATACAACTAAAAAAATTATTTCTGAAGTTCCTGCAATAAAAATTTCAGAACAGCTGTCTGGCGACGCTATTGGTACTAATATGCTGATGCTTGGAAGTGCTTATCAAAATGGTTTAATCCCATTGGAAGCTGAAAACATTATCAATGCTATAAAGCTTAATGGGGTTGGTATAGATAGAAATATTTACAATTTTAATCTTGGAAGGCTTTACACATTTAACCCAGATCATGAGGTATTTGATTTTCTCAAAAAAGATATAGTTAAAAACCTAAATTCAGTGGAATTATTTGAAGACCGTCTGGAAAGAATAAATAATTATGACACTAGAGTGGTAAACGATTTCTCAGAAGATAAGAAGCTTATAGATGATATCCTCTCACAAGAAATAGATACTGAAACCTTAACAAAAGATGCAATTAAAGAACTCTATAGGGTCTATGCAATTAAAGATGAATATGAGGTTGCACGCATGCACATTGAGACAACGGCAAAAATTCTTGATGACAGTTTTGCAAGCTGGAACAACCTAAAATTTTATCTTTCACCTCCAATGTTATTTTTTATGAAAGATAAAAGAACAGGCAGGCCTAAGAAAATTGAAATTCCTGGTTACATAGCTATGCCAATTTTCAAGCTACTGCATGCATTTAAATTTCTGAGAGGAACAATATTCGACCCACTAAATTTATCACCAGACAGGATCAGAGAGCATGAACATAAAAAGATCTTTAGATCTAAATTACAGGAAATTAATAACGAGATTGCAGGCAAAAAAGCCAAAAGGCTCAGAGAATTTATTGACGCTTCAAAAACTGTAAAAGGTTATGGGCCTGTAAGAGAAAAATCATATGAAAAATTTAAAAGATTTATAAATATACCTGAGAAGAAAAGATTAAGACTGCTAAGAGAGTTATTCAGCTTTACATCAACAAAACCTATCAAATCAAAAAAAATTACTTCTTCTGAAAATATTAGAATCAAATGAAAAAAGTAACAGATAGTTTCTTTGTCTCTTCTCAGATTACTGTCGAAGATATTCCTGATATAGCAAAACAAGGATTTAGCACAATAGTTTGCAATAGACCTAATCACGAGGAAATCGGGCAAACTGATTATCAAAAGATCGAATTATGTTGTGCCCAAAATAATTTAAAGTTTATTAACTTACCTATGTCACCAGGACACCTAACAAGTGATCTAATAGACCAGACATATGATTTGATTAATGAAGAAAATAAAACATTTGCCTATTGCAGAACAGGAACTAGATGCATAACTTTATGGGCATGTGCAAATGTGAAACTTAACGAAGTTTCAGAAACTTTAGATCAGGTTAACCAAGCTGGTTATGATTTAGACCATCTTCAAGATTTTCTCGAAGATATTAAGGCTTCTTGAATAGTGTAATCATCCATACAATTGGAATTACAATCAAACAACCAAGTGTAATATTTATTGCCAGCATTAGTGGAAAATCGACAATTGCCCCTAAAAAATCAGACAAAGAATTGCCAATCAAAGCACCATAAAGAGCGCCATGAACACCAGAGCCTTTAAAATACTTATCAATATCAATACCAAGCAAGGTAGCAAAGGCTAAAACTCCATTATCAATTAGCCCATATATTATTCCATCAGGCATTAGAATATTTTCCTCTTCATATTTTTTAGAGTTATATAAAGAAAGACGAAATAAACAACCTCAAATGCTGTAAAGCCAACTAAAAATGCAGAAGTAAACTCTCCATATATCAAAGTAATTATTCTACCGAACAAGATTCCTGAAATTATGAATAAAAGAATTTTAAAGAATTGTTCTTGATGTTTGGGTTGGAAAATAGCTATTAAAGCAAATATTCCGATGAAAAAATTTATGCCTCCATAAACTGAACGGATTTCAGCAGAGCCTAAATCTGAATTCAATGTTAAGCCAACTTGTTCTACATAGCTTGCTGGCTCAAATAATGCCCAGCCACCTAACCAGCCATACATTATTGCTGTAAAAAGTAAAAATATTTTATTTATCATTATTCGTTATTTTTTGTTAGTAAATCTATATTACCACCTGTTGCCATAACATTGTCAGTGAAAGTTTTTTCGGTTACAAAACTATGAAGGTATTGTGGACCGCCTGCTTTTGGACCTGTACCACTCAAGCCTTGGCCACCGAATGGTTGAACTCCTACTACAGCTCCTACTATATCTCGGTTTAAATAAAAGTTTCCGATGTTTGATTTTTCAAATATCTTGCTAGCTTTATCAAGTATTCTTGAGTGAACACCCATTGTTAGACCGAAACCTATTGAATTTATTTCGTCAATAATTGAGTCTAAATCATTTGGGTTATAGCTTATGAAGTGCAAAATAGGACCGAATTTTTCGCCATCAATATCTCTGATCGAATCAACTTTGAATGCAATCGGTTTGAGAAATAATGATTTTTCCGGAATCTCACATTCTGTTTCTATAAATTCTTTGCCCGCTTTTTTTAACTTGGCGATATGTGTCTTAAGTTTATCTAATGAAGTGCTATTAATGATTGGTCCAATATCAACTTTTGGTTGGTTCGGATCACCAATTTCAAGCTCTTGCATGGCCTCTTTTAAATAATCCCAGTATTCTTCAGCGACATCTTCTTGGACATAGACCACTCTAAGAGCGCTACATCTTTGACCTGCACTATAAAAAGCAGATCTCATGACATCATCAATTACTTGCTCTTTGAGCGAAGATGAATCTACAAACATTGCATTTTGGCCACCTGTTTCTGCAATCAAAGTTTTAATTGCGCCATCTGTTTGTGCAAGATTAAGGTTAATTGCTCTTGCTGCAGAAGTTGAGCCTGTAAAAGCGACACCACTTAAATTATTCATTTTGGTAAGTTCATTACCAATATCTTTTCCACCGACAACAAGCTGAAGTGCAGATTCTGGTACACCTGCTTCATGAAATAGTTTTACAATTTGGAAAGCAATGAGAGATGTGTCCTCAGCAGGTTTGGCTATGACATTATTGCCTGTTACTAAAGCTGCTGCAATTTGCCCAATAAAAATTGCCATAGGGAAATTCCATGGGCTTATGCATAAGAAGCTTCCCTTTGGCGCATTAATTAGATAGTTCTTTTCTCCAGATGGACTCTCAAGCTCTTGTTTTTTAAAAAGCTGTTCAGCATGCAGACAATAGTAATTTATAAAATCAATTGATTCTCTTACTTCTGCATCACAATCTTTTAATGATTTACCTGCCTCATTACAAAGGAGGTAGAAGAACATATTTGAATTCTCTTTTATTAGTTCAACAGCTTTTTTTAAGACCTTTGACCTTTCTGAGCTATTTGTCTTATTCCAATTTAGATCAGAGATTTCTATTTTGTTTAAGTTATTTGCATTTAGATATGAAACTTTCCCAATGCGTTTCTTCTTATCACTTGGTGAGAATTTATCTTCATAAACATCAATTATTTCTTCACCATTTATAATTGAACAAGCATAAAAATCTTGATCATTGAAATCGTTCATATTTCTCACTAAATCGTCTATTTTCATTAAATCTCCAAAATCAAAACCATCTGAATTTTCTCTATCTGAAAAAATATTTTTTGGTCTAGGCACTTGAGTTAAATAATTTTGTTCTTTTAAGTTTTTAGATGCTATTTCAATAGGATTCTTTACAACATCTTTTACCGGTATATCTTTAGATAGATACTTGTTTACAAATGAGCTGTTTGCTCCATTTTCTAAAAGTCTTCTAACTAAATAAGGTAAGAGTTCTTTTTTTGAACCAACAGGAGCATATACTCTTGTCAAAGGAAAAATATCGTATACTTTTTCAGCATTTCTATAAGTTAAATCACCCATTCCAAAGATTCTTTGAAATTCAAATTTGTCCTCCCTTCCTTTATAAAGCTCCATAATTGCAGCAATGGTATGAGCATTATGTGTTGCGAAGTAAGGTCTTAAATTTTTTGTCTCAGAAATAATTTTTGCAGTCGACAAATAATTAATATCTGTAAAGGATTTTGATGTGAAGACCGGTAAATCTTCTGCACCTTTAATTTGGTGTATTTTAATTTCTTGATCCCAGTAAGCTCCTTTTACAAGCCTCATCATCATGCCATTTCTATTGGCACCTAATTCATCAACTAATTTAACAACAACTGGAGCTCTCTTTCCGTACGCCTGAATTGCTAAACCAAGCCCACTCCAATCTTTAAGATCTTTTCTTTTAGCAAGATTTTCAATGAGGTGGAGGCTAAGCTCTAATCTATCCTGTTCCTCAGCATCAATTGTCAGAGCAATATCATGGGCTGCTGACTGAATGCAAAGTTGATAAACCCTCTCCAAGAGTTCATCAAAGACTCTTCCTTTTTTTGTTGCTTCATATCTTGGATGGATTGCTGAAAGTTTAATTGAGATTTCATGAAATGAATTGGATAGTAAGGCATTTTTTTCGCCAACCTTTCTAATGGCTTCTTCATATGCATTAAAGAAGAAGTCTACGTCTGATTGTGTTCTTGCTGCCTCTCCGAGCATGTCGAATGAGCAAGGTATTTTTGGCATATCAAATTTATTCAAAGCATCGTCAATATCTATTCCTGAAACAAATTCTTCGCTTAAGATTTCCATGCCTTTTTTGATTGCCTCTCTTAGTATCGGATCGCCTATACGTGATGTAAGGCCCTGAATCCAGCTGATCGGATTTGAACTTATGTTTTTATCAAGCTCAACTACTTGCTCAGCAAGGAATAAACCAAAGGTTGTTGCATTTACGAATAAAGACGGAGAACTATTAAAATGCGCAAGCCATTTCTTGCCGCCTATTTTTTCTTCAATAATTTCGTCACATGTTGCATTATCAGGTATTCTCAGAAGCGACTCTGCAAGACACATTAAAGCTATGCCCTCTTGATTGCTTAAACCATATTCCAGAAAAAAATTATCCAATCTGGTTTTGTTTCTGTCTTGTCTGCACTTATTTACAATTGCAGCTGCATTCTCTTGAATTTTTTGATTATTAATCCAATCATTTGAATCAATTAGTTTTTGTACCAGAATTGATTCGTCCGCATATTTCAGGGTTTGTAAGTCTTTAAAGAAAATTTCAGTGCTCATTTTTGTAGGGGTATTTTACCTTGTATTAGATGGTTTTAGAATGAATTTTTAGTTCCATCTAGACTTAGCTTCTGCGAAAGATTCTTTAATATATCCTTTCAGCCAAGTGCAGCCTGGGTCGTTGTCATTTGATGCATGCCAAGCAAGAAAAAATTGAGATGGTGCAACTTCAAACGGAAGGGTTTTGTAGGCTAAATCGTGTTTTTTTGCAAAGGATTTTGTACAGGTCAGAACCATATCTGTGCTGTTGAGTATCTCAGGAGTAATTAAATAGTGTTGGGCTCTTAGAGCAATCTTTCTATCTAGTTGAAGTTTAGCTAGAGCATTATCAACTAATGCAGCGCCTCTTTTTCTGCCTGAAATATGTATGTGATCTAAATCTAGATACTGTTCAATACTCAATGCATCTTCGGCAGCCAATTTATGATCTTTTCGGAAGCCACAAACAAATTCGTCTTCAAAAATTAGTTCCTTTTTAATGTCTGAATCAGATGGGGGAAATGGATCAACAGCAAAACATACTTCATTTGCAACTAAAGCATGCTGTAAATCTTCTCGTTTTGTGTAGTAACTACTTAGACTCACCCTTGGTGCAACTTCATGCACCTTTTCCATTAGTATTGGTAGCACTCTGCCTTCACTGACATCGTTGAGAGACAATTTAAAAGTTCGGCTTGAAACTGCAGGGTCAAATGCATCCGGCTCTTCAAGTGTTTTGTGCAAAATTAATAAAGCTTCTCTGACATGTATGATGATATTTTCAGTCTTAGCTGTTGGTTGGACCCCTTGGCCAACTCTTATAAAGAGCTGGTCATTGAAATAATCTCTTAGTTTAGAAAGGGCGCTACTCACAGCTGGTTGAGTAATACCTACAATCTCGCCTGCTTTAGTAAGACTCCCCTCGGTATAGATTGCATTGAATACAACAAGAAGGTTAAGGTCGAGATTATTTAATTTCATTTATAGCTTATAATTGTATGAGGACTATTATAAATAATATTTATAGTATTTCAGAAGTTTTTTTAATAATTGATAACTATGAAATTTGATACCACAGAAAAGATCGATTTTTACCTTCCTAAAGTCAAAAGCTTTATTGATGAAGTTGTTGTTCCAGTAGAACAAGAAATTTTAAAGAGAGACATCCCTGAAGAAAAAAGATGGGAGCCTTATCCTGAGTTGGATGACTTAAAAAAAGAAGCGCGCTCAAGAGGATTATGGAATTTATTTTTACCTGATAGTGAGTATGGCGCTGGTTTATCTAACTATGAATATGCGCACTTAGCAGAAGCCATGGGTCGAACTTATCTAGCTTCTGAAGCAATGAACTGCAGTGCACCAGACACCGGAAATATGGAAGTATTGGTGAGATATGGGTCAAAAGAGCAACAAGAAACATGGTTAAAGCCACTGTTAGAGGGTGAAATTAGATCAGCTTTTGGTATGACAGAACCACAGGTAGCATCATCAGATGCAACTAATATGGAAGCTACTGCAGAACTAGTGGATGGACAATGGGTTATTAATGGTGAAAAGTGGTGGACTTCAGGTGCTGGTGATCCTAGGTGTAAGATCATCATTTTTATGTGTGTTACTAATCCTGATAATGAAAGACACCAAAGACACTCTATGATTCTTGTTCCAATGGATACACCAGGTGTTGAGGTAAAAAGAATGATGCATGTCTTCGGCTATGATGATGCACCTCACGGCCATGCTCATATGAAATTTGATAATGTAAAAGTCCCTGCTGAAAATGTAATTTTGGGAGAGGGAAGAGGTTTTGAGATAGCTCAAGGCAGATTAGGCCCGGGACGAATTCATCATTGTATGCGTTCCATTGGAGCAGCTGAAGTAGCATTTGAATTAATGTGTAAAAGATCTCTTGAGAGAAAAGCCTTTGGCAAAGAGCTTGCAAGGCTTGGTGGAAATTTTGATGTTATTGCAGACTCAAGAATGGAAATTAATCAAGCTAGACTCCTTACGCTCCATGCGGCATGGAAGATGGATAAGTATGGCAATAAAGTTGCTGCAAGTGAAATAGCTCAAATTAAAGTAGCAGCTCCGATCATGGCTTGTAATGTTATTGATCGAGCAATACAAATGCATGGTGGAGGAGGTGTAAGTCAAGATTTTCCTCTAGCAAGCATGTATGCTCATATGAGAACTCTTAGGCTAGCAGATGGTCCTGACGAAGTTCACAGAAGAACGGTTGCTAGACTTGAGTTGGCAAAACTTGTGCAAGATAAATAAATGAATTTTGAGAATAAAGTATTTCCAAATGATGAACAGTTGCAGGGCTTTAATGATGATCCGAATTTAGGACCAATCAAAATGCTTAATCTCCTCAAACTAAAGAAAAAAGCAGAATATGCTGATGGTCGAGAAACAAATCTTTCAGGTCTTGAAGCCTACATGCTTTATGGTGAAGAAGTACAACATCACCTAGAAAAAGTCGGTGCTAGGCTTGTTTTTAGTGGTCCAGTTTCCAGGCTCATGATTGGTGAAATCGAGGAGCTTTGGGATCTAGCTGCGGTTGCTGAATATCCTAATAGAGCTGCAATGCTTAAAATGATTACGGATCCTGACTACCTTAAAACTGCTGAACATAGAGAAGCAGCGCTTAAAGGCCAACTTAATATAGAAATCTTGTGAAAAGATTTCTCCCTTCAGTAGCTGATAACAATTTTCATGGACCAAAAATAGCTTTTTATTTTTTTGTACTTTTTATGGTTGTTAATACTGTGAGAAGCTTAATTCATTTTTTTGCTGATGATGCTGGATTAAATTCTATTGCAAACATAATTATTTTTGAGGGAGACCCTGATCCAAATAAAGTTATATATTTATTTGGCTCTCTTTGGGGGGAAATGCAATTACTTTGTTGTGCAATAAGTTGGATTGTTATTTTTAAGTACAAGAGTTTAATTCCATTTATGTATTTCATTTGGCTAATGGAGTGGTTCTTAAGAGTAACTTTCATTAAATATAAGCATGGTCTGGATACGCTCTATACTCTGGGCCCAACTCCTGGTTCTGACTATGCTCTTCTAGCAGTTGGTCTGTTGTTTATTTTTTTTATAATATCTTTAAGGGACTCCACTAAATGAAAGTTTTTAAATATTTGTTGATAATATTATCTGCTGTTGTACTGCTAGGCTTACTTCTGATGCAGAATCATACAGTTCAAAATAAATTATTTGAGAGAACAGCAAAACAATTACTCACAGCAGAAGAAATATTCATGGAAGATGCTCTTTCAGTTGCAGTCTGTGGTTCAAGATCTCCATTACCTGGTCCAAATAGAGCAGAAACTTGTCTTCTAATACAAGCTGGTACATCTAAATTCATCATAGATCTTGGTCGAGGTAGTGGTGATAATCTACAAAAATGGCAAGTGGATTATTCTGATTTAGAAGCTGTTATTCTCAGTCATTTACATTCTGATCACATTAGTGATTTGGCAGAAATTCAATTTCAAACTTGGTTAGGAGGTAGAAAAGCTCCGCTTTCTGTGTTGGGACCAAAAGGAACAGAATCAACAGTCCAAGGTTTTGCGCAGGCTTTTAAATTAGATTCTATCTATAGAAGTGAGCATCATGGAGCAATATTACCTATTGAGGCATATGGTTATGATGTTGTTGAGTTTGACGGAGATACTAACTTAATCTTTCAGAATGAAGATACTAAGATAACCGCTTTTAAAGTTGATCACTATCCTGTTGATCCCTCTTATGGTTTCAAAATCGAATATAAAGACCGATCAATTGTTATCAGTGGTGACACAATCGCTTTGGAGGAAATGGTTGAATATTCAGAAGGGGTCGATGTGCTGTTCCATGAAGCTTTGGCTAAACCTTTGATTCAAAGAATGGAAAAAATTTCTGACGAGATTGGTAATGATGTTATTTCAAAAGTTTTATTTGATATTCAGGATTACCATGCCACTACCATTGAAGTGGCAGAAATAGCTAAGAGATCAGAAGTAGGTTTGCTTGTCTTTTATCACCTAATTCCTGCTCCTAGAAATTATGTTAGTGAACAAATGTTCTTAAGGGGTGTTGATGATATTTTTAAAAATTATCATGTCTCAGATGATGGAAGCTTAGTAAGTTTACCTTCAGGAAGTGATGAAATTATTCTCTCATCAATCGATTAGCCTTCGTATGTAACCCTGTAAATCACTCCATCGTGATCATCAGAAATTAACATTGAACCATCTTTGAGCATTAGAGGTGCTGCAGGCCTTCCCCAATATTCCTCGCCTACAAGCCAGCCTGTCATGAAAGTTTCTGCAGAAACTACTTGATTGTCCTCAAATTTCATGAATAAAACTTCATAACCAACTTTACTAGATCTATTCCATGAACCGTGTTGTGCTACAAACAAACCATTTTTATAGTGGTCAGGGAACATGTTTCCAGAATAAAACTTTACCCCGAGCGGCGCTGAGTGAGCTTGAAATTCCCAAACAGGTCTTGTGAACTTAAATGAGTCATTAGCTATGAATTTGTCATCCTTTATGCCTTTCCCATGAAAAAAAGGAAAACCAAAATGTTCGCCATTAGTTGAGACCTTATTCAACTCACATGGAGGTATATCATCTCCCATCCAGTCACGACCATTATCTGTAAAATACATTTCTCCCGTTATCGGATGCCAATCAAATCCAACACTATTTCTGACTCCGTCAGCGTAAATGGTTAAATCATCTTCTTGTAGTTTTAAAATTGTTCCAAACCTTGAGTCAGTGTCATCACAAACATTGCATGGCACGCCCTCTGAGATATAAAGTGCACCATCCGGACCAAAATCAATCCATTTCCATCCATGATGGAATTTTTTTACAGGGTTTAACATTCCTTTCCTAGGCAAATCATCAAAATAAACTTTTGAAATTATTTCACCACCAGAATTAATTTGTTGTTCAACATTCTCAACAACTATAATTTGGTCTATTTCTGCAATGAATAAATGCCCATCTTTGATAGCAACGCCTGTTGGTAGAGAGAGATCAGTTAACAAGACTCTTACATCATTTGGATTTACCTTATCTATAATGTGAACTTTTCCAGCAGATCTGCTGCCGACGAATATAAAATTTTCACCTTCTACCATCTGTCTAGGATTTTCGATTGACTCTGTATAAGTAGCAATTTTAAAACCATCAGCTACTTTTAATTTTTCAACGTCAGCACTTATAAAAGCGCTTATTAATGTGATTAAGAGAAATATTTTTTTGTGTAAATTGTTCATATTATGTTAGTCTAATTTTCCCATTGAATTTATGTAATTAATCTCAAATTTATATGGTAATAATTAACAGTTAAACAAGAGGAACAAATGAATAAGATATTTAGTCTACTATTAACAACAATGTTTATTTCTGCATATCCAGGCATGCCAGAAAACATACCACCAGAAGCACTTAAAAAAATGCCACCGGAAATGATGGAAAGATTCATGTCGGGTATGGGGGATGATGATGAATTTGAAACACTGGCAGATTTTTTTGCTGATAATGAAATTGAAACATCTGAAGGATTTCTAACTCTGCATAGGAATGTAGAAGAAGACGAATATTTCCTTGAGTTAACAGAAGAAGATCTAGATAGAGAATTTATTTACTTTGCTTATCTGCTTAACGCTCCTCAAGCAGCAGGTGTTAGAGGTGGAGCTATCGGTCAGGGTGCGATTCTGGAATTTAGAAGATTTAAAGATGGGTTAGCTCTATATAAAAAGAACACTTACTTTTCGAATGAAACTGATAATAATATTGGAAAAGCTGATCTAACAAATATTGTTGAAGCTTTTTTAGAAAATTTTTCAATTGTTGTTGAAGATGAAGGCAAGATCATTATTTCAGTTGATGATTTGTTTAAATCCGAAACACTGACTAATGTTTCACCTAATTTGCCACCAGAGTATAGAGACTTTGTAGCATTGAATTTGGGTAGACTCGATAGCAGTAAAACCTTTGTAAACCAGGTCAGGAACTACCCAAAAAATACTGCTGTAGAGGTTGTTTTTGGGTTTTCGAATTCTAATCCTAATCAAAGAAGAGCTGTCTATGCAGTGGCTGACGCAAGATATACTTCAATTTCAGGGAGACACTTATTCGTTGAAATGCCTGATGATGGCTTTGAACCAAGAATTGCTGATCAAAGAGTTGGTTACTTTTCACAAAGAGTCACAGATATGTCTACTTATGACAACTATCCACAAAGAGACTTAATTAATAAGTGGAGACTCGTTAAGAAAGACCCATCAGCAGAATTATCAGAACCCGTAGAACCAATAGTTTTTTGGGTCGATAAAGCAACGCCTGAGGAAATTAAACCAATGGTAGTTAAGGGAATTGAGGCATGGAATTTTGCATATGAAAGAGCAGGTTTTAAAAATGCTGTTGTAGCAAAAATTCAACCAGACGATTCTGAATGGGATGCTGGTGATGTGCAGTATAACGTTGTTAGATGGTCATCCTCACCAGAGCCAGGTTTTTCTGGTTATGGTCCTAGTATAGGAAACCCTAGAACTGGAGAACTTATTGCTGCGGATATTGTGCAAGAGTTTAATGCTATCAAAAGAGGTTACAACTACAGAAAACTTTGGGGTTGGACACCAGAAAATGATCCATTAGAGCAATGGATTGTTAGTTTAACAATGCATGAGGTTGGCCACACCATAGGCTTGAGACATAACTTTAGTGCTAGCTACTTATATGGACCAAGAGAAGTTCATGATAAAAGTGTTACTGGTAATGTAACAATAGCCTCAATAATGGATTATGACCCTATAAATTTAGCACCTCCAGGCATGGAGCAAGGAATGTATTTCCCAACCGAGCCAGGTGAGTACGACCGTTGGGCAATAGAGTTTGCTTACACACCCAATCTAACAGAAGAAGCTAGAGCTAAATTATTAGCTAAATCTGTAGAGCCTCCTTATACATATGGCCCTGATGGAGATGCAATGTCCTCTCCAGGTCGAAATATTGATCCAAGAGCAAAAAGATATGATATGTCTAATGACGTTGTTACCTACACTGCTGATAGGTTTATGACAATTGATAACAAAATTGCTGAACTTAATGAGATCTATGCTGATGAAGGTGAGACTAAAAATGATTTCACTAACTCTTTTTACAGTCTTGTTACCGAGAAAGGTAGATTCATGGATGCAGTTTCTAGACAAATTGGCGGTGTTTACGTTACTAAATTAGTTAATGGACAAGATGACGTTAATGCATATGAACCAGTACCTTACGAAAAACAAAAAGCCGCAATGGACTTAATTACTTCAAAATTCTTGGCTAATGGTGTCTGGAGTTTTGATCCTGAAATACTAAAAAACTTACAGAGAGAAAAAAGAGCTACTGGCTACTCTAGTGGTGGCAATGAAGATCCAAGGTTACATGACATGGTTTTAGGAATGCAGGGCAGGGTTCTAGCAGCATTGCTTCATCCAAATGTTATGACAAGACTGGTTGATTCAGCTCAATATGGCAATACGTACATGCCAAATGAAGTTTTAGAAGATTTATTTCAAGGAATTTTTGTGAAGGGTGAAACTCCTGATACTTTCAAAAGAAATCTTCAATCAGTATATGTTGATGGTCTTATCAGTGCTTTTGCAGAAGATAGTGATTACGATGAAATTTCAAAAGCAGCAGTATTTAAATCTCTAAAAAATGTGCAAAAATTTACAAAAGGAACTGCTAGAGATCCTGGTGTAAAAGCTCATTACGAGTACTTAAACTGGAAAGTAAATAATTTCTTTGATGGCAAAGCATTTAACTTTCTCGAAAAGTAATTTAGAGACCCGTAGCTCAGCTGGTTAGAGCGCTGTCTTGACATGGCAGAGGTCGTTGGTTCAAATCCAATCGGGTCTACCATTTGACTTAATATAAATATCGTTTATATTACATCATATTAAATTCTTATATATATGAAAAACATAGTATTATTCTTACTTCTATCGTTTTCAAGTATCGCTTTTTCAGCAGAACATGAGATTAAAATGCTCAACTTTGGATCTGAAGGCGGTATGGTATTTGAGCCAGGCTTTCTCAAAGTAAATGTAGGCGACAAAGTGAACTTTGTTGCAGTAGATATTTCTCATAATACAGAATCAGTTGAAGGCTTGATTCCTGCGGGAGCAACAAGCTGGAAAGGTGAGATTAACGAAAATGTTAGTGTTGTGATTGATAAAGAGGGTGTTTATGTCTACCAGTGTACCCCGCACATCATCTTAGGAATGGTAGGTGTAATACAAGCAGGTGAGCCAGTAAACAAAGACGAAGTTATGGCAAATGTTGGCAAAATTACCATTGCTGTAAACTCTGAGAGACTCACTAACTACCTAGCACAAGTTAATTAGAATCAAAAAATATTAACGCAGCAGCTCGAGACATTTTAGAGTTGCTGTGAGCTACCCCTGGCACAATCTGAAATTCCCAATTAAATTCAAGGTTATTTTGTTGAGTAATGGATTCTGTGTATTCGAAAAAATTGTTTGCTCTTTGAAATCTATTAAAACCTTGTTTTTGAGCGCCTTCCGACTGATTAACGGAAGAGTCAACGTCTGTATCTTTAGACCCAATAAGAATATGAAGATTCGTCTTCAAGAATTTCTTTACATTTGAATCATTCAATGAAACAGGAGGATTTTTTATTCCGTAAGGAAAATTTGCTCCATTTAAAAAAGTATACCAACCTGCATTAGCTGCAATTGCTATGTCAACAGCAGGTGAGTCAGACGTTAGTAAGTATCTGTGAACAAATTGTGCTCCAGCAGAATGGCCGTAAATATTGTATTTTTTGTCATTAAGGCCGAATAAGCTCTTAATATGCACGAAGAGTTCATCTATTGAATTATTAAGGTATAGGGTCCTATTTTCACGAATAACACCCTTAGAGGTCGACATTTGGAGAGTATTAAAGCTTGGAAATTGTGATCGTTTAAAATGTGGTGCAAAAAGTGCGAC
Source organism: uncultured Gammaproteobacteria bacterium (assembly GCA_913052565.1). Taxonomy (GTDB): domain Bacteria; phylum Pseudomonadota; class Gammaproteobacteria; order Magnimaribacterales; family TMED112; genus TMED112. The sequence continues at coordinate 48,380 of CAJXFH010000004.1, forward strand.
ATTTTTATCATCAGCCCTATCAATCCAGGTTTCTAGATAGTTATCAGCATTTCTAGAATTACCGTGAATAATGAATATAACCTCAGTATCTTCATCAATTACATCCGGTAAATGATAATAGACGTCTAAATTAGGCTTTGACCAAGTTTTATAGGTAAATTTATCCAGTTTCATCCCATATTGTAAAAAACTTATAAAAATTAAAGGATAAATGGCAAATCTTAAAAATTTCACATATAAATTGTAACAATACAAAAATTAAAACACTAATAAATATATTTTGAACACTATAAAATAGTTAAAAGGCTTTTAAAATAATGTTTTTATGTATTAATATTATAATTTTGAACACTGATAATTGTTAAATATACAAGATTTTTCCATTTGAACACTAATATTCGATTAATTTTGAACACTATTATCATATTTGAACACTAAAAAATGAATTTTGAACACTACTAATTCTATTTAATCCTTATAAACAAAGGATTTAAGTAATATATAGTTAAGTGGAATGATACAAATTATAGTGATAATAATCTTGATTTGATCAATAAGTAGGTCTTGTATAATTTTATCAGTGATAAAAGTAATAAATAAACCAGCACACGAAAGAACAATAAATCTCAATAACCTATGAATTTCAATATTTTTACTAAATGTCCATATTGAATTTAATACAAATGAATTAATTAGTGCTACCAGAAAGCCTGTAAAGTTTGCTATCAGGAACATATAGCCTTCTTTTATAAGGTAATAAGCTAGAAAGTAGTGAATCAAAGTATTTGACAGGCCAACTATGCAAAACTTTATAAATGTCTTTGAATTACTTTTTATGAACTCTTTTAACAACATAGATTGGCCTTTCCTTAACTTCCATATAGATTCTGCCTATATATTCTCCAATCAGCCCTATGCTAATGAGCTGTAAACTGCCTAGGAATAAGATAAATATCAGGATAGAGGCGTAACCTGGTACATCTACACCAAAAATAAGAGTTCTCGTGAGTATGAAAAGAGCATATATAAGAGATATAAAGGCTATTAAGACACCTATATATGTCCAAACCTTTATAGGCATTGAGCTAAAGCTCGTAATACCATCAACTGCAAAATTCCATAATTTCCATATTGTAAATTTTGTTTCACCTTTTTTCCTTTGAGGTCTTTTGTAGTCAATTGTTGTAGTTTTGAAACCAACCCAAGATAGGATGCCTTTCATAAATCTATTTTTTTCTCTTAATCTTCTAATTTCTTGCACAACTTGGGCAGTCATTGCCCGATAATCACCTACATTTTCAGGTATTTGATGTTCTGAAAAAGCATTATGTGCTTTATAGAATAGTCTGGCACTTATTCTTTTAAAGAAAGTATCTTCAGAGCGATCTGTTCTTGTTGCTGTTACAACCTCATAACCATCATTAAGTTCATTTAACATCTGTATTATTAAATTAGGCGGGTCTTGAAGATCTGAATCTATAACTATTGCAATATCAGCATTAAAATGATCAAGACCAGCAGTTATAGCGGACTCCTTCCCAAAATTTCTGGAAAATTCTATGATTTCAATCGTTTTACTTTCTTGGTGTGTAATTAGTTTTGTTAAAGTTTGATCATTTGAGCCATCATCAATACAAATATAAGAAAAATTATATGAGCCTAACTCATCTGTGACTTTTGAGACCTCTTCAAAGAAAACATCAACATTTTCTTCCTCGTTGTAAAAGGGTGTAATTATAGTTACAGTTTTCATGACTAACCTTTATATGGACATTATAACTAATAAGAATTTCTGGTTTAGTACTATTTTAAAACTAGCATTCACTTTAATATTTTGTAGCTTCATTACAAGTCATGCTAACGATAAGCCTTATTACAACTATGATGCGATTCCTTACGTAGCAGCAGCAAAGCTAATTCAAAACGATAACATAGAAGAATCTCACAAATACGCATATCAGCTATTGAAGGAGAAAGCACCCCAATTCTATAATGGCCTTTGTTGCTCAAGTTCTTACAGGAAATCAATGTCCAGTGATTTTGAGGCTTTTGAGTCTCATTTGCCTGCATATCAAATTAAATCTTTGTATGTAAACCTTATAAGACTAACCAGTGATGTCTTAAATGTTGATGAATTTAGAGCTATAAATTTAATATCTCTCAGTTCTGTTATAGGAATAGTTTTAATATTTGTAGGCTTCTTTTTTCATCTAAATATTTTTGCATTCCTATCAATTTTTGGTGTTCTAATTCTTTCTCAAGTGCTACATCTCTCAAGATTGATGACACCAGATGCTTTATCTAGTTTTATATTCTTGTCTTCAGTTATAGCAATTATCAAGAACAAACAATATTTGGGTTTCAGTTTAATTTTCGCGGCTTTATTAATTAGGCCTAGCAATATAGTTTATGCAGGATTAATACCATTATTCTTAGCGAAGGATAAGAAATATATTAGTTTTCTAGTTGTCTCCTGCATTTCTCTTTTAATTTATTTTTTAAATTCTAAATTAGTAGATGGGTTGGGATGGTGGAAAAGTTTTCACTCAAGCTTGATAGGCATGCCAACAACTTTTATTGGCTATGCACCTGAATTTAGTCTTGACCAATATTTCAATTCTCTAAACTACTGGTTTTTCTGGGTTCTAGCAGACTGGAACTATAATAGGTGGTTGGCAATAACAGCTATTTTTGTTTTTTCAGGACTCTATTTAATGCAAAAAGAAAAGGGCTATTTAAAAAATGAAATTTTAATCTTTACATCTTTATCTATAGGTGTAGTAATAAGTTTCATGCTTTTCCCAATTGCAGATCATAGGATCTATACCAGTGGCTTAATACCTGCAACATTTTTATTCACGAATTTCTTGCTACAACCTTCTAAAAATTAATGAAATTTTGATCAGAAAAATGTATCTTTAGAACACATGAAAAAAATTCTACTTTTACTAACTTTTTTAGCATTTTTTAGGATTTCAGCTGATGATCATGAGTATGGCTGGGTTCAAGACATTGTTGGCATAGATGAAAA
>CAJXFH010000005.1:0-48126 GCA_913052565.1 uncultured Gammaproteobacteria bacterium
GAAATACTACACCTGCAGGATTACCACCAAAAACTTTGCTGGTAAAAGAATCAACAAAATAAACTTCTAATTCCATATTCTGTGCTTTTATTTCATGAAAGAGTCAGATAATTCAATATCTGCTTGTTGCCAAGCTAATAGAAATTCCTTATAAATCGTTTCAGCTTCTTCTGTCTTGCCTTGTAGTTTTAATGATTGTTGAAGACCAAAAAGTGACCATCCATTATTTTTATTCCAATCCAAGTCGCGCCTGTAAACTTTTTCAGCCTCTTCAAATTTCTTTGCTGCAATCAATGCAGAGCCTAAATACAGACGCATGGGATGTGGCCAGTCTGGTGGCTCAGTATAGTTATTTTGGTCTTCTAGCTCTACAGCTAATGTAAAAGCTTCAATTGCTTCTAAGTATTTACCATCAGCCATAAATATCTCACCCTCTAGCCCATGAGCAGCAGCCTTGAGCACCTGAGATACTGGCGTTGCTCCTGCTCGGTATTTATCGACATTTGGTAAATTTATAATTTGTTTGAGTTTATTCAATTCTTGCGAAGCTTGGGCTTTATTTCCCTTTGCTAAATATGCACTTCCTTTCACATATGACAAAATGCCATTTAGGTATGGTGTACCCGTATGCTTGGGCTTTAGTTCAAGTATCTCATCCCATTTTGCAAAAGTTTTAAGCACTTGCCACGGGGCAGCGACTCTCTTTTGACCCTGCATAATCATAATTTGATTATCTTTAATTCTGTTAGCCATAGTCCATGCTGACTTGCTAGCTAAATCATAATTTCCTTGAACACTTGCGGCATATCGAACAAAATCTAGTGCATGCCCAGAATGTATTTTATGGGATAGCGGGTAGGTGCCCATGTTTGGGAGAGGCAAATCACCCCAGATTTCTGCAAATTCACTATCTACTTTTTGAGAGCGAATATTTTGTTCTATTGCTTTCTGATACTGACCTACTCTTACATAAATATGAGATGGCATATGAACAACATGGCCAACTATAGGTATAGTTCTTTCTAAGTTATCTGCTGCTACAAGTGCTCTTTCAGGTTCTGCTGAAGCTTCTATCAAATGAATATGTAAGTGCAGAACTCCTGGATGCGATAAATCTTTAGACATAATATGTTCTAACGCTTTAGCAACTGCAAGAGTTTCTGAAATTGGCTCGCCCTGATCTCCCCAATAATTCCATCTTTGGATTGACATATAACTACTCGCATATAAAGCTGCAATATCTGGGTCATTTGGGTAATCTCTATTTAGTTTTCTCATTTCAGCTAAATAAGCTTGATCACGTTGCTTTTCATCTGAGTTAGTATCCTTGTCGTAAAGTACATAAAGGGCTTTTATCAATTTAGCCTCCATATCAGATGCATTTTCAATTCGATCCATTGCCTTTTTAATTGCTTTAAATCCCTCTCCTTTCGGATCATCAGGCATACCTGAATAACGTGAATTTGGATTTGGTCCCATTGCATGTGCCATACCCCAATAAGGCATTGGGTGATCAGGATCATGACGTGTTGCTTCTAAATATGAAGCAATTGATTCAGGAAAATAAAAACCCCATGCTAATCTCAAGCCTTGATCAAAAAATTGTTGGGCTTCTTTATTTTGTGTTGAGATTTTTTTACTGTAAGTGCCACTCCCAGGAATTAGAATTGCATGCACTTCAGTCTCTAGAAGATTACCTTTTTGATTTTCTGCACTTAAAGAAACACATAGGAGTAGACAAAAAATAATTTTGAAATTTTTTATTTTTTGCTCCATTAAGAATTTCTCCTTTAAATGGTGGAGCTAAGGAGATTCGAACTCCTGACCCCCTGCGTGCAAAGCAGGTGCTCTCCCAGCTGAGCTATAGCCCCACAAGAACACAAATAATAAAGATCAATGGAGAAAATTACAACTAGTTATCTCTTGGATCGTCAGAAACAGCGACCCCAATATATTTAAAGAGTGGTGAAAGCAATAGAACACCAGGTGTACCAATTGACCAAGCTAGCATCCAGGCTCTTATCCATTCACTCATCACTGGAGGAAATTGACTAGTATTTATAGCAGTTACAAAAAAGCTGACAATACCTGTCATTACAGTTGCAATAAGAATTGATGAGATTATTGTCCCAACAGTTTGATTAAACAATTTTATTTAAATAAAAAATATACGGACATAGCGAATATCGCTAATTGGTATTTCACATCTGATATGCCCTCGTCGAGAACACCAAAATGAAATCCTACGATAACAACCAACATTACGAGTGTGCCTAGAAGTCCTCCAAGAGTTGATAGTGCTTTAGCCATTGGTCCAATAAATTTTAAACCTCCAACAAGGATAAATATGGGGATTAAAACCAATTCTGCAATGGTGACTAACCAGGATGATATTACCGGGAAACTGGCGAATAAAGATAAACTTTCAACTACACCTAATGGTTCAGTAGGTGCATCAAACATAGTCTCTGCTTTAGGCAATCCATGTGAAAAGAAAATATATGACAACACAATTCTAAGAGTCCACTCAGAAAGAATACCCATTCTTGCCTCGGAAATTGAATCAGTTGCTTTATTCAACATACTCATTATGAATTAGATTATAAGCAATAAGCTCTTATGCTGTATAGATAATAAATTAATCGGCGAAGTGCTTTTCTTTTTCTTCGTTGATGGTTTTTACTTCAGCACAGTATTCGGCTGTAGGTCTTGAGATGAGTCTTGGCAGACCAATTGGATCACCGGTTTCTACACAAAAACCATAGTCACCAGCTTTGATTCGCATTATTGCTTTATCGATTTTTGGTAGTAGCTTTGATTCACGCTCAACTATTCTCAAAAATAACATTGAATCGATTTCATGTTGTGCTCTGTCAACTTCATCACTACAAGAAGGTGGATTGCTAAGCCTATCTTTAGCCTCCTTTATATGTGTGAGAGTTTCTTTCTTGAGATCTTCAAGAAGAACCTTGAAGAACTGTAGTTGCTCCTTATTCATGTAATTCTTCTTTGGAGCTTTTAAAATTTTTTCTTTAGTAAGCATATGCGAAAGGGATATTTTATGTACGAAACAGAAAATATCAACCAATATCTGAATTATTTACAGTATTTTACGATGCTTTGCCTTTTTCTATATTGCCTGAAATGTTCCAGCCTAGGCCGATCAAGAATATTGCTAGAGGAATTATTGCCAATGGTGCTGTATAGAGCACTAAGCCAAATGAGAATAGTGAATTGAATAAGAACCCTCCAGAAGCATCTCCAAACCTATTGGTAAACGTATCGATAAAGACTGTTGATTTATATTTTTCTTTTGAAGATAGAGTTGTAAAAACTGCTTCTCTAGCAGGTTTATTTAATCCATATTCAAATGGCCTCATTGTTCCTTGAAGAACTAGAAATAACATAAGACCGGTTGTACTCAGAAGGTATTCTGAAAAATAACCTGAAATTGCTAAAAACCCAAGAGCAAATAAAAAACCATATATTGTTAAAACAAATCTTATTCCTAAGAATCTTGATCTTAGAATCCACGAAGTAAAAACTAACTGAATGACTAAAGTAACTATTGGAACAATTGAATCAGCTCTCCCAAATACTCTGGTTTTAGTGGCTGAGTCATCGGTATAGCTGTTAACTAGTTCTAATTGAAAAAACCAAAGTGCAGTAGATAGACAGGTCCAAGTGAAGGCATAAAGAACAAAACTTCGTATGATTGGATTTTGTTTAATTTGCTTAAATTGCTCAAAAATATCATCAACAGCACTCGATTTATTATCTCTAAGTTTTACTTCTTCTCTTTCTACTTTAGATGAGAAGAAAATAGCAAGAGCCAGAGTAATAACAGTAATTACAAGAGATAGGTTCTGCTTATCATATAGATAAGAATCAACTAAAAAGCCGCCAAACGCAGCACCCAATGAACCACATGCACTTATCAGACCAAAGAATTTTTTACCTCCTTCTATATTGAATGAATTAACTGTGATGGCCCAAAAAATTGCAACTAGAAAAAAATTAAAAATATTGTACCAAACGTAAAAAATTGCTTTGACAGCAAAACTTGAAGGAAAAACTGTATAAGAAATTAGAAATCCAATCAGGTTAATAATAAAAAACCCATATATGTATAGAACGATTCTTCTTTGATTAATTCTTGAAACCATATATGAATAAATTGGGTTAACCAGCAACATGACTATGACGACAATAAATAAGAAAAATGTTAAATCTGCTGTACCTATGTCTGCAGCAATAGTCTGTCTAAAAGGTCTAAGTACAAAAAGTGATAGCAGGACAAAAAAGAAGAATAATCCGGAAAAAACAGTATTTTTTGATATTGATGGAAAAATAAAATTGCTTTTATTTGACATCTAGAGCTTGGGATTTAATTTGAAGCTGTTCAGATTTAGGAATTTCATATTTGAAATCTATTAAAGCACTTTCCCAGTCTCCATAAGTGGGGTTTGCTAACATGAACCAGTATTTGCCCCACATGTCATAGTGCCTGTCTGCAGCTGCCATCCTTATATCTGGTGAAGAACTATTTTCTTCATCATCCACAAAGTCGCCAAGGTTGTCTCCTATCATCATCACAATTCTGTAATCCTTAGCCACATGTTGTCTCCTAGTATTCTTATTAGAACCCCATTCCTCTCTTTCATATCTCATCAAGAGTTGATCTATATTCTTAGCGAATTTAAAGCCTAATTTCTCAAGATTATTTTTTGTAGCTTCCTCTAAATTAGCGGTTCTATTTGTGACAAAAAATACTTCTACACCCAACTCAGCAGCTCTAGCAAGAAAATCTTTGGCGCCAGGTATATAAGTTGCTTTTTCTTCCATGCACCACTCATCCCAACCATCTGGATAAAAAGACCTATCCATAATTTTCCTTGCTTGAAATGGGATATTGTCCAAGACCGTTTGGTCAACATCCAGAATTACAGCTGGTGGTTTGCCACTAAAATCTTTTGTTTGCTCAATTGCTGCTGAATAGCTTAGATCTTTAATTGCTGATTCAAGCTGATACTCAGCAGATTTATAAACACTTACTGAATTTGTGTAAAACTCAGCAGAACTTTGTACAAATAATGTTGCCAATAATCCTTGATGTTCTTTTATCTCAGCATCAGTTACAAAAGAGAGGAAAATTAGTGTCATAAAGTGTTTCTTCATAGGGCTAATCTTAAACTATTTTTATATGATTTATTAATCTAAAAGTCCAAGCTCAAATTGAATGCTTAACATTCTGCCTCTTGGATCATGTGTTCTAGTATCAAAACTGAAATCTGGCGCATCATACAACCGAGGTGCTGCCTCATCAAACAAGTTAATGAGAGCAAACCTTCCAACTAAGTCAACGTTATCAAAAAGAATGCCTATTGGTGTTTCAAAAGATAAATCAAAAACTAGATGTGAATTTACTTTGTTTGCGTAACCTAAATCAAGAGCACTTTGTGGTATTACTCTATTATTCTTATAGCCACTAATATATCTAGCATTTAAACCAGTTTTATATTCATCAAAATCCCATTTTAAGAATGCATTAATTCTGTTTCGAGAAACTGAATGGGTATTACTATCAAAATTAAACTTTCCAACCCTATTAATTAATTCATTTGCTGTCTCAGCAGAATTTCCAGGAGTTAGGAATTCTAAGAAAGAGGTTGCTTTTAATATGAATGACAAAGAACCATTTGCTTTAAGATCAAAATAATGTTCATAGCCAAGATCTATTCCAGAGAGTTGTGTTTTCTCCTCATTAAAATAAGTAGTAGTAACCGCAATTAAATCTCCTTCTGAATTTCTTGTAATAGTCGGTCCTTGCGGGTCAGCTAGCAATAAAGCTTGTGCGCTTTCAGCAACAATTCGGTCTTCATAATCTATTTCCCAGTAATCAACTGAAAATTTATTGTCATCTGTCTGCAATATAAGACCAAGGTTTGAGTTTGTTGCAGTTGCAGGCTCTAAATCAGGATTTCCAATTCTAGCTTGTCTAACAAAAATATTTACATCCTGGTCTCTAACACTTCCTAGATTGATATCGCTAGAAAACATTTGTGCCATAGAAGGCATAGCAAAAGATGTGCCTTGAGAAAGACGGATTACAAAACTATCAATTGGCTGAAACTTCAAAGATATTTTTGGGTCAAGCGAAGAATAATTATCGGATGATTCATATCTTGCAGCTATTCTTAAATCTAGGGTATCGAAGAATTTTTTCTCACCTTCAAAAAAGGCAGCATATTTATTTCTATTTTCATCAACATTTATGCCTCCTCCAAGAAAGAAAAGATCGGCTGTTTTTGTTATTTTGCCGTCCTCATCAAATTCAGCCCTTGCAAGATCATTATATTTTATATCCAATGTTTCATCATTTAACTGAAGACCTAGGACATAATTAAAATCTTCAATGGAAGATCTAGCTAAAACATCAATTGTAGTTAAGCCGCCAACTTTTGAGGAAATTTCTGCACCTCTAATATAGTTAGTAAGTTCAGGTGAGTTCGCAGTTGGATCAAAAATATTCCAAGTTAAGTCTCCATTGGGACCACCCAAACCCACCAAAGCATCCTGAAACCTTGAATCGATAATATCTGGCCTATTATGATCATTCCTATGTTCGCTTGTAGTTAAAGAAAAATCTATATCAAAGTCATTAAAGGTTGTTAGGTAGCTATAACTTAAATGAGTCTGAGCAATGTCTTTTGGAGACAAAGGGGAAGCATATTGTGCACCAAGTGGTCTTCCGAACCATCTCACAGGCACGTTAAATGGACTTCCTCCCTCACCCGGGTTTATAAATCGTGATAAAAAAGGCAATGCAGGGTAAGAAGGCGATTGAGGGTTGTCATTAACTTCTACATTCGAGTTTATAAGAGTTAAATTATGATTGTTGTTAGACAAATTGAAATAAAATTTTGAATGATTTTCGTCATTAACAATATTAAATCTTGTGCCGTATAGAAATCGACAAAAGCCATCTAGTATTCCACCATTTTCTTCACAATTTGGGTCTGGAACTATTTGTCCAGCATCATAAGTACCTGCATATATCCCTTCTTCAACAATGTCTGGCTCTGTAACAATAAAAGTATTACCTAATGAACTTACTGCAAGTTCTGCTATACCTGGAATTTCTGCGGCTGATAAAGGTGATCTATCTAACTGGTTGTATCCAAAAACTAAATCAAAGCCTAGTAAGTTAGCTCCAAATAATAGACCAAAAGTAGTTTCTTTGTTGTTATAGTTCTCAGTGGTTTGGTCACCAAATTTAATCTTAAAGCCATCAAAATTTTTGTAAGTTAAAAAATTTACTACGCCTGCGACCGCATCGGAACCATAGACAGAGGTAGCCCCCTCTTTTAATACCTCAATTTTTTCAAATGCAATTTCTGGAATAATATTTGAATCAATATAACCCTCTCCTTCATCTGATGGTGTTCCAGCAAAGGTATGTCTTTTTGAATTAATCAATAAAAGTGTTGAAGCGTGGTCTAAACCGCGCAATGTTATATTGGACATTCCTTGATCTATTCCATCAAGAGCATTTGTTTGAAAGTGCGAGCCTGAAGTGCTATTTAAAAACTTTGTTATCTCTGAGATGTTATTAATATTAAAATCATCGAACTCTTCGCTTGTGATTTGGTCTACAGGAGAACTATCTGATTCGATATCTTTAAGGGATGAACCAGTAGTAATGACTTCTTCGACATCTGTAGCGTAGATATTGCTAGGACCAAGTATAAATAGGCCTAGAAAGACGATGAAAAAAGACTTTTTCATTAACGGTATAGTACTTTATTTAATGTACTTTTTGTTTATTCTTTTTAATTCTTTCTCTTTTGAGTTTTTGGTAAAGATTGGTTGTCCTATCTTCTACAATTTTTTTTGCTACATGCCTTCTTATCCTAGCATGTTCAGATTTATGTAATCTGTCGCTCTTTGACATATTGAACTCCTATAGTTTCTGAGCTATCAGAGCTATAAAAGTTCAATAAATATATTACTTTTTAAAAAAGTGAGACGTTTTTGAATTCCATATCAACATCAAAATCTCTGCCGTAACCAGCAATAGCGATTTCACCAATGTTTTGGGATTTCATTGAAGCTGTCATGAAGCCGTTTTTTGAAAATTCATCAAAGCTAATAACATATTCTTTCCAATCATCTGTAACATCAAATTGCGTACTCATGTAAGACCATGGCGGCATTTTCAGACCTTTCATTGTTAAGTGGACTTCATATGTTTCGTTATTGCCTCTTGCAAGAAACTTAATGCCTTTAGCATTTTTCATTGGGTTTTCTAGCCTATGTGAAATTCTCACAAAACCACCATCTTTTTTAACAACATTCCCCATGATTTTAAAAGTTCCCTCGTCATAATCAGCCTGAAGGTTTGATGAACCTCCCATAACTCTATCCGTTACAACTCTCCACTCTTCTGGGTTTTCTGACATCTCAGCGTATGTAGTCATCGATAATAATAATGTTAGTAGTAAATATCTCATTTAAACAATTTAGTTGCTCACAGTATTAATTCAAGTCATTTTTGATTTGCATCAGTCTTTCTTCAAGTTCAAATAATTCATAATCTAATTCTTGAATAACTTTCAACCATATGTACTCAAGGTAAGAAATAAATAATGAAAACTCTGAAATATCATCAAATGATAAAGAGCTGTCTCCATAAGACTCAAGTAATACCTCTTGTTGCTTATGATTTAAATTAAATGACTTCGATATCATCGCTAAATCAAAAATAGGTTGGTTGTAACAAGCATAATCCCAATCAATAAATTTGCATTTACCGTTAAAAAAAATATTTTCATTGTTTAAATCGTTATGACAAAAAATTGCTTTCTGATCCTTTTTATAAAGTGCTTCAAAAATTTTAAATCCCTCTTCTATAATTGGGTCTCTAAAGTTACTACCTAGAATGTCTTGATATGATTTCATTTTGTCTTGAAATAATTGCACTTTCAGTCCTTCAAGCTGATTCGAGTGAAGATGTTTTATTGCTTGTCCCAACATATCTAACTGATGCTCTTCCAATACTTTTATTCCTACTTTGTCACCTAAGTATTCATAAATATTTGTATCTTCATTAATTAATCTAGGACATAAACTTTCAGGATATAGTTTTTCGTGAATGCTTTTAATCAGGCTCTGACTATTACAGAAAGGCAGTTCCTTTTTTTCTACAAGAACTCCCTCTATTTCATTATTTTCTACTAATAAAACTTTTGATAACCCATCCTCTTTCAAAATTTTTTTGATTGTGTAGTTATGCATTTTCTAATCGCATGCTTTTTCGCCATGCAATAAACCCAAATATTACAAGGATTATGTAAATAGAGAAAAGCAGTGCAGTTGTATAAAGCTCTCTAGATAGAAAGAGAAATACTGAAACGAAATCAACTACAAACCAGTAATACCAGTTCTCTAAGATTTTTTTAGCAACCATGTAAGTTGCAATAATCGCTCCCCAAGTTGTAAAAGCATCAATATATGGTGATACTGCCTCAGTTAAATTGCTTAAGATTAATCCTGAAAAAGTAACTAAAACAATTAATATCAACAATATGTAAATATGGTTAATGATTGGCCAAGTTGAAACAGTTAGGTTGTTGTTGCTGGAGCGGTTATTCCATTGAATCCAGCCATAGATACCCATTACTATATAAAATATTTGCAAGCCTGATTCCATATATAAACCAGCGGAAAACATCACAAAAAGATACATTATCGAACTTATAATCCATGCTGCCCAACAGAGTATGTTCTGCTGCATTGCCAATATTAAATAAGTTATTGCTAATGCAGCTGCAACTATCTCAAACCAATTTGCAGTTAAGAAGTCAAAAATCATATCTTATGGATAAACCAATGTGTCTTGGATCTCCATGCCTTTCATATAAAGTATCTGCAAAATCTGGTGCCTCATTACCAAAGAAGAAGCCTCTTGTGGCGTAATACTCATCAAATAAATTTCGTGCCCAGATTTCAAATACCCAATCTTTGTATTTATAACCAAAATTTGTATTGACGAGGACATGAGAGTCAGATTTATTATTATGAGAATCTGAGTAATAGAAACCACTTTTTCCAGTAATATTTACATTCCAATATGTATTTTCAAAAGGCAGGTAATTCATGCCCATTGAAAACGAATTGCTTGGAGCATGCGCTTGGGCACGCCCCTCTAAATCTGATCTCGACTCCCAATTTTGAATTTCAGTTTCAAGCAGACCTAAATTTATATATGTCGAAAGCTGTTCTGATATTTCAGAATTAATGCTCATTTCTATTCCATAATTAACACCTTCAGCTGCATTTTGTGTGAGAAATACAAAAGTATTTGGATCATTTGGGTCAACTTGAGTTGATATTAAAACTTGTTGATCTTGTCTATCTGAATAAAATGCTACAAGCCTGAGATCAGAATTTTTTGACAATGGCATATCAATGCCTAGCTCATAATTAGTTAAAAATTCTGGATCGTACTCCAAATCTCCTTCTGAGGCGCTATCTAATAAGCCTAAACCAACGTTAAAACCGCCTTGTTTATAGCCTTTAGCGTAATTTACGAAAATATTTTTCTCTGCGTCTAAACTATGAGAAAGAGAAATCTTACCTCCTGTCATACTATTTGATGGACTAAATCTCTCATCATTTGTATCAGAATATTTTGCAGACCAGTCTTCCATTCGCAACCCAACAGAAATTTTAGTAAAAGGTGAAAATTCATATTCAATATTTCCAAAAACAGATAAATTTGTGGAGCTATAGTTGCTGCTAGATGTGGTTAAGCTTGTATAAGGTGAAAATGGATCATTTGGATCGCCGTAAATCCCATCATCTTGTCTGTCATTTGTTTCTTCTAGTTTTAAGTAAGAAATACCAAAAACCCAATCAATCGGTAAGCGTACAGCTTTGTACTTTTCATTTGATACAAATCTAAATTCCTGGCTTATTGATTCTCTTGCCCTGAGAGTTTCTGAAAAATAATCATATGTGTATGGTGCATGCGAGTCACTATTTCCCCAGTCTGCATCATAACTAAAAACTACATCAGTATCGGTAGTACTAGTTAAACTTTGAAATTGATGGAACCTATTTTCTCTAAAAACTTTAAGCCCAAAAGTATTTGTTTTTTGTGAATCCATGCCTGGACGATCTGAAAGTGTATTAAGTGAACCATCTATAGTCCAAATATCAGCAGGATCATCCATATCTACCTGACTTAATAAAACTTTTGCATCAGTTTTATTGTCAATTTCAAGATCAAGCTTTAAACGAACTGTAGTTTCATCTTTTCTAGAAGTGTCTGATCGATTTAAGTACAAATTTTCTCTGAAACCATCTGTATCATCTTTACGAAGAGCTAGTCTGAACTTAACATTTTTACTGTTGGTTAATGGACCACCAAAAGCCAAACCAGTACTTAAAGTATTGTAGTCTCCATATGTAATCTCTGATGTTCCCTCAAATTCTTCGGTTGGATCTTTGGTCTTTACATAAATCAATCCAGCTAAAGCATTTGCTCCAATCCTTGATCCCTGTGGACCTCGCAAGACTTCAATTTGGTCTACGTCAAAAGTAGTTGCTATGCCACCTTGACCAGAGTAATCAACGTCATCAATTAAGAAACCTACCGATGTATTCGGTGTCCCAAGATATCCAGACCTTTCACCGATACCTCTAATTTGAAAGTATCTTGCTCTAGAATCACTTGCAGCAAAATTTAAATTTGGTATTAAATAAGATAAGTTTTCAAAATGCTTAATTGGTTCACTCTTAATCTCTTCAGCATTAAGAATAAAAACACTTGAATCTTCATTATCAAGAGCTGTTTGACGATAGTCAGATTTAATGATTACTTCTTCTATTTCATCCGAAAAAATAATTTCAGATGCAAACAATAAAACGATTAGATATAGATAATTTATGATGTGTTTCATGCAATTCCTCCGCCATCACTATATGGTTCAGGTTCAAAGGGTTCCTATCAAAGATCTCAGGTTAAACCTCCCCTTTGCACTATCGTAATTATAACCAGACATGCTTTGTGGAATCAAAATTTCTGAAGGAGGACTACTTTTCGATTAATAGGTTAGGCATTTCAGCTCTTTTTTGCAGCTGAAACTCATCATATAGCTCACCTGTGGCTGTAAAGGCCCTGAATCTGAGAATATCATTATCTATATCAATAATTTGATAAAGCTGGGTGTTTTCTGCAAAAGTTTTAGCATAATTACCTTTCGTAATTTCATACATTTTCGGACCACTCACTGAAACAACATTAACTGTGCCAATCTCTGGATCATAAGCTTGCTGATAACCAGTTGGTACATTTTTTAAATTCTTGGTATCAACAAGTCCTGTTCTGGAGTAGGTATGATCATGACCACTTAAGATTAGGTCGACTTTGAATTTATCAAAAAGAGGTTTCCATGCTTGTCTTAACTCAATATTATCTCGGTCTGATGCAGGGGAATACATTGGATGATGAAAAGTAACAATTGTCCATTGATTCGGGTTCTGTTCAAGAACTTTTTCTAACCATGGAGCTTGGACTTCAAGTTCAGTATTAGAATTTAGTGAGATTAATCTAACACCTTGATAATCAAGAAAATATACTGTTTCTTCTAAGCTCTCTACTGGCACATCCTGTATTGGGAAAGAGAATTGCGGGCGCCAATGAGTACTTAATATAGGTTGTCCAGTAGGGTTTTGGAGTCGATCATAAAGTGGAGCACCTCCACCTAAAATTACTTTGCCTTTTAATTCGGTTTGAGAAAAACCAGTTATTAATTCAATGCCAGAATCAATTGATTCAATCTGACCAGTCTCTTTAACCAACAAAGATCCACTTTGCTCAAATTCATCTTCGATTATTAGTTTAAAGATTCCTGGCGCGTGAAGTGTATATTCTTCGACTTCAATTTTTAATTCAATGCCTTTTTTATTTTTCCAAATTCTTTTTCGTTGTGAATCATCCAAATATTCATGATTTCCTGGTGTCGCTATTACTGGAATAGTGCCATTCACCCAATCAGGAGCTTGGTGCCATTCACCCCATTGAGAGTCCATATAATGTTCATCAATTAAATCGCCTGCATGAAGTGTAAATGCCGCTCTTGGTGCATCACGAAAAGCTTCCCTAAAAACACGTGACCAATGAGTTTTTACTTCGTTTTGAGCGTCACCAAAATATATAAAACTAAAAGGCTCAGGCTTTAAACTGGCAGTTTTAAAATGGTAATACTCAGTCCAGTTCTCCCCATCACCAACTCTATATGCGTATAGTGTTTCTGGTTCAAGGTCTGTAAAAGTAACGTTATGATAATGAGCTTCATTAATATCACTCATAAAATACGCAGTTGTAGCCTTATGTTCAGATATTTCTAGAGCTCTTCCGTTGGCGTTGGCTTTTGCAATTTGTGCTTTACCTTGTTTTACACTTATGTCGGTACGCCATGTTACTGATTGCGTCGAAGTGGGATTATCGTTCCAAGTTAAAACCACTCTATCAGGTAAAACTGATGGTGCATGAGCAATATCTTCAGATAGCTTTGATGGGCTCCAATTATCATGGGATGTGATTGAAAAGCTTAATAAGCAAAAAAGAATTAAGTTAAGTCTCTTCATGTCCATCTCCAATGGTGGGTCTGGCTGGATTTGAACCGGCGACCTCACCCTTATCAGGGGTGCGCTCTAACCAACTGAGCTACAGACCCAAAGAACAAATTATTATAGATTTTTTAATTCTTAAGTCTACAAATCAATTTTTTGGTATTTAAAATTTTGTGTTGAAAAAATTATATTTAAAAGCAAATAGTAATAATGAAATATTTAATAATCATTCTTATTATCCTATCCACCGCCATCGAAGCAGCAGGATCCAAAAAAGTTAATCCTACTGAGCTTTATGAAAAAGCTGAAAAATATCTATACATTGGTGATTACAATGAGGCTTTAAAGGTACTTAAAAAATACGTTAGAGCTGAAAAAAAAGATCCAGATGGTTGGAGCATGTATGCATTTGCACACAGAAAATTAGAAAAATATAAACAGGCTGACAGATATTACAAGAAAGCATTACAACTTGATCCTAACCATAAACAGGCTCTTGAATATCAGGGTGAACTGTTTGTTGAGTTAGGCGATATTGACTCAGCAGAACAAAACCTTTCTCTTTTAAAAGAGCTTTGTCCAAACGGTTGTGATGAGTTGGACATGCTTGAGAAATATATGGATAAAACAGCTAAGAAATCTTGGTAATCACTCTTCTGAGAAGTGCATTACATTATTTTCTTCAAGTCTACTAATCAATTTCTCACCCATTGCTGGCGCTGTAGTATATATCCCGCCTTCTAAATCAGGGCAGTCAAAAAGTAAGCATAAAGCGCTTTCAGCTATCATTTTAGATGTTGAAGAATATCCTGGATCTCCTTCACCCTTAACTGAAACACTGACTTTTATTTCTCCTTGATCAACGCCAACAAATAGCATGTCATAATTCCCAGAATCTCTAGATTCTTTTGATGGACCTTCGCCTGGTTTAGGTACATTCTCTCCCATTAGAGGATTATAAGCAGCAATTGCTTGAGCAATTTTTTGACCCTCATCGCCGGGTCCAGCTGAAAACATTTCATCGTAGAGAAAATCTTTTCCATATGGATGACCCATCATGGTATTTGATCTGTGAACGTTCTTTGTATTGATTGCTGCCATAAAAAAAGGCGCAACCCATTCATTAGTTACATCGTCATGGTAAGGTTTATTATCTCGAGGCTGATCAGGGCCTTTGAAACCCTCACACAAACAGAAGGGGTCGATTAAAATGTTAAATAAATCAGGGTTTTCTCTTAATTTACTCATAGTTGCTTGCAATGAAGCTGCAGTACCACCTGAAAATTCACCTTTCATCGATCTAACTCGGCATTTTATATGTTCAACAGGCTTATCAAACTTTTCTTTAGCTAAGTTTTGCAAATAGAGAACTCCAAGATCAGATGGAATTGAATCAAAACCACAACTATGAACAATTCGTGCTCCACTTTCTTTTGCTTCAGCTATATGTTTTTGCATATCATGCATCCATCCAGGCTCACCGCTTAGATCAACATAATCAACACCGTGTTTTGCACACATAGCTAAAATATCATTTCCGTAAAGCTGGTATGGTCCAACAGTAGTAAGTATCAAACGAGTCATTTTCATGGCCTTTTCTATATCTTCCATGTTTGATGAATCAAGGATTAAACTTGGAACATCAATAGATAGCTCATTTTTAACAGCTTCAATTCTTTCATGGTTTCTTGCTGCGATAGCCCATTTAAGCTTGCCAGAGTATCTTTCATTAAGATATTCAACAACTAGTTTTCCTGTGAAACTTGTTGCTCCAAAAACAATTAGATCATATTCTTTAGCACTCATTTCTATTCTCCTTTGATGGTTACATACATAATTTTTTTCTTCCCAACTTGAATAAGTAGTTTACTATCGAAAGCAACATCAAATTCCTTTGATTCAACTTTTTCCTGATTAACTTTAACAGCACCTTGATCTATTAATCTCAATGCCTCTGAAGTGCTTACTGCAAAACCCACATCCTTTAACAAATTAGGTATTGGGTAATTACCTGAGTGTTTTAACGTTATCTCTTCAATATCACTTGGTAACTCATTAGTTGAAAACTTTTTAAAAAAATTATCCTGTGCTTTGTCCGCTTCTACTTTTGATGTGAATCTCTCTGTTAATTCGTGAGCAAGGGCGATTTTGACATCTCTCGGATTGCCACCTTTTTCTATATTTTGTTTTAAATTTTCAATCTCACTAGTGTCTTTTAAGCTTAATAAATCAAACCACTTAAACATTATTTCATCTGGAATTGACATAGTTTTGCCGAAAATTTGATCGGCATTTTCGGTTATTCCAATATAATTATTTTCAGTCTTAGACATCTTTTTAACGCCATCCAAACCCTCAAGAAGTGGAAGAGTGATAATTGTCTGAGGCACCATGCCTATGTTTTTTTGAAGGTCTCTTCCAACCAAAAGATTAAATTTTTGGTCAGTGCCTCCAAGCTCAACATCAGCTTTAAGCTCTACTGAATCTTGTCCTTGCATAAGAGGATATAAGAATTCATGAATAGAGATAGGTTGATTATTTTTGTATCTTTTTGAGAAATCATCTCTTTCAATCATTCTGGCAACTGTAGATTGGGCCGAAAGTTTAATCATATCAGCTGCACTCATTTCATCTCCCCATCTGGAATTAAAATCAACTTTTGTTTTTTTACTATCAAGTACTTTAAAAACTTGCTCCTCATAAGTTTTTGCGTTCAGCTTTATCTCAGTATCAGTAAGTGGAGGTCTTGTTTTATTTTTGCCACTAGGATCTCCGATTCTTCCAGTAAAATCTCCGATCAGGAATACTACGGTATGACCTAAATCTTGGAATTGGCGCATTTTTCTGAGGATAACAGTATGTCCAAGGTGTAAATCAGGTGCTGTAGGATCAAAACCTACTTTTATAATCAATTTTTTTCCTGATTCGATTTTTTCAATTAATTCAGCTTCACCGATGATCTCATCGATACCTTGTTTTATAATCTCAATTTGTTTTTTAGAATCATTCATTTAGCTTTATATATAATATCAGAACATGTACACAGGCTCTCATATAAAATTAATTCTTGCTATTTTATTAATCCCTTCGATTTTTATTTTTTTAATAGCAGCTGATTCTGAGAACAGAAGCTTTAGCGAACAGCCAGAGCTCACTATTGAAAAAATTTCTTTTCAAACTGAGGAGGTTAATCTTGATCTACCAAAAGAAAATAAAGTGATTATTAAATCTGGTGATACTTTTTATTCAACTATGGTAGATTTTGGCGTTAGTCCAGTAGTGATTAATCAAATCGGGCAAGATAGAGACCTTAAAGATTTCATTAGCCTAAGAGTTAATGATCAAATTTATATAACCATAAAAAATGGAACAACATATGTGAAAAGATTTAATGAAGATTTTTATATTGATGTCCTCACAATTGAAAATGGTGAATATGAATTTGAGAGGCAAAGAAATAGCCTTGAAAAGATTGCTCAATTTCGAGAATTTATAATCACTGATTCACTTTATGCTTCTGGAAAAAAAGCTGATGTACCAGAATCTGTCTTAGGGGACCTGATCTATATTTTTGGATGGGATATTGATTACGCCTATGACATCAGAAATGGCGACACAGTGAAAATTCTTTATGAGGATGTTTTCTCAAACGGCCGATTAGTTTCGCATGGAGATATTTTGGCAGCTGAGTTCACTAATAAAGGTTCAGAAATAACTGTAATAAGATTTACGCAAAGAGGAAGAAAGGACTACTACACAACAGACAGCAATAATGTACGAAAAGCTTTTCTCAGAACTCCAATAGAATTTGCAAGAATAAGTTCACACTACAATCCTAATAGAAAGCACCCTATCTTAAACAAAATTCGAGCTCACAAGGGAACTGATTATGCTGCAAGAGCAGGAACTGCTGTAAAAGTAACAGGTGATGGTGTTATAAAAAGCGCCCAGTATTCCAATTCATATGGTAATTACATAGATGTAATGCATTACAACAAATATATGACTAGATATGCTCATCTAAGGGGATTTGCAAAAGGTATTAAAAAAGGTGCAAAGGTGACTCAAGGGCAAACTATTGGTTATGTAGGGTCAACAGGCTTAGCTACTGGGCCACACCTTCATTATGAATTTCATATAAATGGCAAGCATACAGATCCTGTAAAAGTGGAGCCACCAAACGCCCAATCCATTAATTCTTATAATAAAAAATACTTTGATAAGCTGGTTGCAGAGAGATCAGAAATTATTTCAAATATCACAAGCATCCAATGAAAAATTTTTATATAGGTTTGATGTCTGGAACTAGCCGAGACAGCCTTGATGCATGTCTAGTAAATTTTGATAAGGGCTTTCAATTAATTGACACAGCTACAATAGAATTTAGTAAAGACTATAAACGTTCAGAAGACCAAGATTTCATAGGAAAAGAAATCACTAAAAAAAGTATTGAGATAGTTAATTTCTTGAGAAAAAAATGGCCAGAGAAGAATATTAAGGCTGTAGCTTTTCCAGGGCAAACAATTTCTCATACAGATGAATACAGTATCCAAGCTGGTGATCCTGAAGAGATCAATATGGAAACTTCCTTACCTATTTACGCAGATTTTAGAAATTTTGATATTGCTAGAGGAGGCAGGGGTGCGCCTCTAGTACCTGAATTTCATAAATACTTTTTTGCCAAAGAAGGCGTTTCTCAGCTTATTTTCAATATTGGTGGTATTTCAAATGGAACACATCTTGTTGGCAATACTATTTCTGAAGCATCAGATGTCGGACCCGGTAATTGTCTGCTCGACTTAATGGCAAAAAATCTGAATATCGGGGATTTTGATAAAAATGGAGATACAGCTGCAAAAGGAAAATCAAATATTAGGCTTTTAAACTTTCTTCTAGAAAAATTAGAGCATCTTGCTTACCCAAGGGCAGATGACATTAGTTTTTATTATGAAATATTTGAATCTTCTAAAAATTTTCAAAAAACTATAAGTTCAAACGACATTTTGTGCACACTTGTTGAGTTGAGCGCGCTCAAAATTAAAGATTTTCATGTTTACTGTAATTCTCCAGATATTGTCTACATACATGGAGGAGGAATTTATAATGCTTTTCTCATGCGTAGAATCAAAAATTTATTGGGAGTAAGTGTGGAGACAACTGAAGAATTAATAGATTCAAAATTCGTTGAAGCTGCTGCTTTTGCTTACTTAGCCTACAAAGAAAGAGCGCACTTATTCAAATAGAGAAAGAAGCTCCACAACCGCAAGTAGAAGAGGCATTAGGATTTTCGACAGTAAACTTAGAACCCATTAAATTTTCAATATAATCAATTTTAGAGCCCATAATATATGGGTAGGACATATGATCTAAAACCACGGAAACGCCATCACCAAAATCTAAAACAGCATCCTCATCTTTATCAAAATCATCAAATTTAAAACCATATTGAAATCCTGAACAACCACCTCCTGTTACATAAACTCGGAAGAACTTATCTTGCTCAGAGGCTTTCAGCGCTGAGATTTTTCTTAATGCACTATCCGATAGTTCAAATGGTGCTGCTTTTTTTGTTTTGAGTTCCATAATTTAATTTTCAACCTAATTCTATCAAAAATACTAATTGACTTATAATTCTCTTACCTATGAAAAAGCTTTTACTTTTATACTCCAGTACGGATGGACATACAATTAAAATCCTAGAGAGAATAAAAAATAATCTGGATAATATTCTTGATAGTGATATTTTGAGCTTAGATCAAACAAGTTCAACTAATCTGGAGGCAGTTGAATGTATCATTATTGGTGCAAGTATACGATATGGCAGGCATAAGCCTTCTGTATATAAATTTATCAAGCAACATAAATCTATTCTAGAAAATAAAGTGACAGGTTTTTTTAATGTGAATGCTGTAGCAAGGAAATTAGATAAAAATGAGGTGAATACAAATCCGTATATGAAAAAATTTCTGAAATTATCAGGATGGAAACCAAACCTACTCTCAGTTTTTGCTGGGAAAATATCTTATCCAAGCTACGGTTTTTTTGATAAGCATATGATTAGATTTATTATGTGGATGTCGAAGGGTCCAACAGACATCACACAAACTTATGAATTTACTGATTGGCAAAAAGTTGATGATTTTTCAATGCAGATAAAGAATCTTAATAAGCAAGAGTATTAGAGATAACTACAAACATTGCTATTGGCTTAATGAGACATATAAATCTATCATTATTAAAAGGATCTAGTTAATTGATCAATGAAAATTAAAAACTCTGAAAATTTATTTGAGAAATCAAAACATCACATTGCAGGTGGTGTAAATTCTCCTGTTCGAGCTTTTAAGAGTGTTGGCGGCACACCAATTTTTTTTAAAAAATCTAGAGGGTGTTATCTATATGATGAAGATGGTAATAAATATTTAGATTTTGTTGGTTCATGGGGTCCAATGGTTCTTGGTCACTCAAATAAAGAAATAATAAGTGCAATTAAAAAACAAGCTAGTAAAGGAATAAGCTTTGGTGCGCCAACAAAAAATGAATTGGAAATAGCCAAGCTTATTAAATCCTACATTCCAAGCATTGAGAAGCTAAGAATGGTGAATTCAGGCACAGAAGCGACAATGAGCTGCATCAGACTTGCAAGAGGATCAACCAATAGAAAAAAGATAATTAAATTCATTGGTTGTTATCATGGGCACGTAGATTCACTTCTTGTAAAAGCAGGGTCAGGGCTTGCCACTCTGGGAGTTCCAGATTCGCCCGGCATACCTGATGAACTTTCAAAATTAACTATTTCACTTCCCTACAATGATATCGATGCAGTTACAAAAGCATTTGCAAAGTATAAAGATGACATTGCTGCAGTTATCATTGAACCCATTGCTGGAAATATGGGTTTTATCGAGCCAGATAAAGAATTTGTTCAAAAACTAAGAGATTTATGTACAAAAAATCAATCAATATTAATTTTTGATGAGGTAATGACTGGATTTAGAGTAGCTAGAGGCGGAGTGCAGGAACTTATGGAAATTGAGCCTGATTTAACTGCTTTAGGCAAAATAGTTGGAGGTGGTTTGCCGGTAGGAGTTTATGGTGGGAAAGCAGAGATAATGAATAATATTTCTCCAGATGGTCCTGTTTACCAAGCTGGTACCCTATCAGGAAATCCAATAGCTGTAAGTGCAGGAACAGCTCTGCTTAAACAATTATCAAATAAAAAAATATTTAAATCACTCGAAAGAGTAGCGCTGAGTTTCTTAGAGCCAGTGAAGCATGCTGCAGATGAGATGAATATTCCGTTTTCATTTAGTGTGCGTGGTGGTATGTTTGGTTTTTTCTTCTCAAAGTCGTTACCAAGAAATTTTGATGATGTACAAAATTCTAATATAGAATTTTTTGGAAAATTTTTCAGAAAAATGCTTATGAGTAATATATATTTACCGCCCTCAGCTTATGAAAGTTGTTTTATTTCCACACAACATGATGAGGCTAAAATGAAAAAGGCAGCTAGAGTTGCAATTAAAGTCTTGGAGGAGCTAAAAGATGAAGTTTGATGTAATTGGAGTTGGAAATGCATTGGTTGATGAGACCTACTACGTAAATAAGGACTTTGTTGATTCAACAGATTTATTTTTTAACCAATTTAAGTCCATTTCCTTTGAAGAGCAGGAAAAAATCCTTTCAAAACTTCCTGAGGGTTCATTGCCAGATGTAGTTTGTGGTGGCTCAACTACAAATAGTCTTGCTGCTACATCAAATTTAGGATCAAATTGTGCCCACATCTGTCAGTTGGGTGAGGATGAAAGAGGGAAACTTTACGAGGAAAATTTACAGCTGAATGAAATTACATCTTTAAATGACTTTTATCATACAGAAGTAAGAACGGGGAGATGTCTAGTATTCATTACACCCAATAGTGAAAGAACTATGGGTACGTATTTGGGAGCATCAGAGAGACTGATAGTAAATCCAAAGTTTATAGAGTTTGCTAATCAATCAAAAATTCTATTCTCTGAAGGATATCAATTCACTTCTGACGAAAACTATGGTGCTTTTTTAGAAATACTTAAAGGCACAAATGAATCGACAAAATTAGCTTTGAGCTTATCTGATCCTGGAGTAGTTCAAGGCTTTAGATCAAGATTTGAAGAAGTTTTTTCTCACAGGGTCGTTGATTATCTTTTTTGCAATAGGGAGGAGGCTACTGCTCTTGCTGGAGAAAATTATCTCGAGAACATTCAAAAAATTGCTAAGAATTTTGTTGTGACTAATGGTGCCGATTCCTCAGAAGTAAGTGAAGGAGGCGAAGTATCAATAATTAAAGCGCATTCTGTAAAAGCAATTGACTCAAACGGCGCTGGAGATATTTTTGCAGGTGCTGCACTGCATAAGATTATTGAAGAAGAAAGTTTTTATGAGGCATGCAAGTTTGGAAACTATGCATCATCAGTAATAGTTCAAGAAAAAAGTCCTAGACTTTCTATTGAATCTTACAAAAATCTTTTAAACGGCTACAACAAAGTTTAAAAGTGACGCCTGATATATATAACGACAAGAGATTTGGTGTAAACAAGAAAAATATATCTATTAATGCTCTAAACGTCATTTCTAAATTACAAAAATCAGGATTTCAGGCTTTCATTGTTGGAGGTGGTATAAGAGACTTGATAAAAGGGCTTCATCCAAAAGATTTTGACATTGTTACTAATTGTGAGCCTGAAGAGATAAGGAAAATCTTCAAGAATTCCCGAATAATTGGTAGAAGATTCAAGTTAGTACATATTGCTTTTTCAGATGAAATAATAGAAACAACTACATTTAGGTCAGGAAAAGATGAAGATGCTGACTCAATTGAAGTTAACGATAAAGGCAGAATACTTCGTGATAATAAATGGGGTACCCAAGAAGAAGATGTTTTCAGAAGAGATCTAACAATCAATTCAATCTATTACGATCCAATCTCTAGTGAAGTCATTGACTACACAGGAGGAATAAAAGACCTAAAAGATAAGAAGATAAGCTTTATTGGTAAAGCTGGAGATAGAATTCTGGAAGATCCTGTCAGAATTATCAGAGCAATAAGATTTGCAGCAAAACTAAACTTTAAAATTGATACCGAAATAACGAAAGCCATAGAAATACACCGCCAACATTTATTGGATATGCCTCCAGCACGCTTATATGAGGAAGTCATAAAATTATTTCTTTCAGGGCATGCAGAAAATTCTTACCTTCTCTTGAAAAAGCATGGTGTATTTAATGTGCTTTTTCCACATCTTCAAAACTCATATGATGAATATGAAGATTTTTATATAGAAGCTTTTAGAGAAACTGATAAAAGATATATCTCTGGAAAAACTCTTAATGTTGGATTTCTGTATGCTATTCTTCTTTGGCCTAAGGTTGCAGTAGAGTCTGATATAGCAAATCACATAAACTTTAAAAAATTTTACAGAACAATAGCTAGTGTCATGAGAAAACAGCAAATGATTACTTCTGTTCCAAGAAAATTTACAAGCTTCATAAAAGATGTTTGGATGAATCAAATTAGATTCTCTAGGATTGGAAAAAAATCAATTAGTTTTACTCAAAGCTTAAGATTTCGTGCAGCATATGATTTTCTATTGATTAGAAAATCAATTGAACCAAAGTTATCACAATCAGTTAATTGGTGGACAGAATTCAAAACTGCAAATTATGATAAAAAGATAAGATTATTGAATACTCGTAAAAAAAATAGAAATGCAAAAAGGTGAATTACCAAACTATATTGCAATAGAAGGGCCAATAGGTGTTGGAAAAACTTCTCTTGCAAGAAAAATTTCTTATGAATTTGGTCATGAATTGTGTTTAGAAGAATCTGATGACAATCCTTTCCTTAAGCCCTTTTACGGAGATAAGAGAAACTATGCCTTTGCATCTCAATTATTTTTCGTTATGCAAAGATCTCATCAGCTTAAAATGTATTTCTCAGATGGTCTTATTCAAAGAAAGGTAGTATCTGACTTTATGTTTGAAAAAGAAAATTTATTTGCTGAACTAAATTTAACAAAAGATGAGTTTAATATTTTTAAAGAAGTTAAAGCGAAATTTTATAATACACATCCAAAGCCAGATTTATTGATTTATTTACAGGCAACGCCTGAAAGAGTACTTGAGCGTGTCCACAAAAGAGGCAGATCTTATGAGAATGAGATGCCCTTAGAATATCTAGAAAGTATATGCGAAATGTATACCGAGTTCTTTTTTAACTATTCTGATTCACCTTTATTAGTTCTAAATGTTGATGAGGTTGATTTTGTAGGCAGCGATTCAGATTATGAAAAGGTTCTTTCTTGTCTTAGAAGGGAGATTAAAGGCAAAGAGTTTATAGATTTATCTCCCAGCTTTTTCTCATGAAAATAGACATCACAAATTATTCTGAAACTGAAAAAGTTGCATCTGCGCTTAATTTATATATTCAATCAACTAATAAACCTCAAATCTTTTATCTATCTGGTGATCTTGGTTCGGGCAAAACAACTTTAGTTCGGGAAATTTTAAAATCAATGGGATGGAAGGGAGCAGTGAAAAGCCCAACCTTTAGCATTCTCGAAGAATATGAGATCAATGAAAGGAATATATTTCATGCTGATCTATATAGGCTAAATAATGAAAATGATTTTAATATGCTTGGATTAGAGTTGAATGAGAATTCAAATGATATATTTTTCATTGAATGGCCAGATAGAATTTCGAAATTAGGTTTTGGTTCGGAATTTTTCTTTGAGTTATCGGTAAACAAAAATACAAGATCAATCACAATGGAATCAGATGAGCCAAGTTTCTCAAGCTGCATTGATCGGATCAATATCGATAACCCAATTTGATACATCCTTTTTTTCAAAGTTTGTTTTTGAAACAAAATCTTTAAGTCTTTTAGTCATAACTTCATAATCAGCACTTTGAATAATACAGAACATTCGATGTTTATAGCCTGATTTTGCAATAGGGCCTTCAAACGGGCCATATATCTCTAATCCTTCTTGAGACAAGCTCTTCTTGGCATTAACTAAAAACTTTCTAACCCTTGCTTGATTGGCATCTTCTGCTTTTAGGTAGGATAGATTTATAAAAGGTGATAAATCTAGCTTTTTTCTTTCCTTCAATAGCTCATTTGCAATTTTATTGTAATCTCCAGACTTAATAAGTTGAAAAAGTGGATGATCAGCAACTCTTGTCTGAAGAAATACATCATTATTTATCCCTGTTCGACCCGCCCTTCCAGCAACTTGAATAATTAATTGTGCTGTTTGTTCTTGCATGTGAATATCTGCACCAAATAAACCGAAATCTAAATTTAAAACAACTACAAGACTTACTTTTTTGAAGTCATGACCTTTAGCAAGAAGTTGGGTACCAATGAATACTCTTGGTTTCTCATCATGCAGGTATTTTGAGCTCTCCTCTCTTCTATTTTTTCCAGCAACAGAATCTTTATCAATTCTTACAACTTCTGAGTACGGCATAACTTCCTTAATGGTTTCTTCTATTTGTTGAGTTCCTGTGCCTTTAAAAGAAAAGTCTCCATCTTCACAATTTGGACACTCAGATGGAATGCCCCAAACACTCTCGCATCTGTGACATTTCAATCTTCGTACATCTTGATGATAAACAAGGGAAGTTTCACAACAGTTACTTTTTGCTATCCAACCACAACTATTACACATAAAAACAGGCGCATAGCCTCTTCTATTGAGTAAGATTAACGTTTGAAATCCTTTATCAAAATTTGCAACTATTTGATCAATAAGGCTTTTAGAAATCCCTCCATGTGTATCCTTTTTATTAGCAGCATGAATTGTAATTTTTGGCATTGTTGAATTAGATATTCTTTTGGTAAGAGAACATTTCTCTATAAGTTGTAAATTAGCTTTATTTAGATTTGATAATGAAGGTGTAGCTGAGGCATAAACTATTCTCACGTTTTCAACATGTAGAAGCCTTGCTAAATTTCTTGCATCATATCGAAAACTTTCTTGTTGCTTATAAGATTGGTCATGTTCCTCATCAAAAATAATTCCACCAAGATTTTTAATTGGAAGAAAAATTGCTGATCTTGTACCAAGAATAATTTTTGGGCCTGATTTCTTTGCAGCTAACCAAATTTTAATCCTCTGAATATCTGTCAATCCTGAGTGATGAAGAAAAACTATGTCTCCGAAAGACTTTTTAAAATCCTCATAAATTTGAGGGGTAAGAAATATCTCAGGCACCATGACAAGTGCACTTTTTCCTTCTTTAATAAGCTTTCTAACATAGTGCTTATAAACTTCAGTTTTGCCTGATGAAGTAATGCCTGAAAAAAGGATTTCTCCTTTAGGTTTTTTGCTAATTGCCTTTAAACAATCACTCTGTTCTGTATTAAGCTTATGGAAATTATCTAAAATATTTGGTTTTGGTAGTTCAGAATCATATTTCACTAGGGTAGATTGATGTTTTGCTTTCCTTAAATATGTTGGGATGAAGGATTCAATAACACTTCCAACTGGGTGCATGTAATGTTCAGATATAGCTAAAATTTCAGTGATTCTTTTTTTAGAAAAAAGGGGGGTATCGTCCAGCACCTCTATTACTTCTTTCAGCTTATATTCGCTTTTAAATTCATCAATTTCTTCTAATACAATGCCAACCATTTTTCGTCTTCCAAATTCAACTAAAACTCTTTTCCCCAGTAAATCTTGTTTTGAATTATTTATATATGTGAAGGTTTGCCTTAATGGCGACGATATAGCAACTTGAACAAAATTCATCAATTTATTGTAATAGAAAATTTATTTGATATTATTTCACACTCATTTATAAGTTATGAAAAAAGAGATACATCCAGAATACCGTGACGTGCTTTTCCACGATACCAGTGTGGACGAGTATTTCCTTATTAAATCTACTCTCAAAACTGATCAAACAAAAAAATGGGAAGACGGTAATACATATCCATACTTTGTAATTGAGACCTCATCTGCATCTCATCCTTTTTATACTGGCCAACAAAAGATTCTTGATACTGGCGGAAGGGTTCAGAGGTTTGAAAAGAAATTTGGTAAGTCTGCTAAGTAATTCCAGTACTTCCAAAGCCTTTAGATCCTCGTGCAGTTAACTCAAAGTCATCAACCTGCTCAAGATCTACCTGATCTACTCTGATAATTACAAGTTGGGCTACCCTATCACCTGGATTTATCGTGATATCATCTTCAGATCTGTTCCAAAGAGAAATACTTAATGGTCCTTGGTAATCAGAATCTATTAACCCCATTAAATTGCCACATACAAGACCTTTTTTTGCACCTAATCCAGATCTTGGTATAACTATTCCAGCAAAACTTGGATTCTCTATAAAAATTGAAATACCAGAAGGCAATATTGTTGATTCATTCGGTTTTAGAATTACAGTGTCATCTATGCATGCCAAAAGATCCATACCAGCTGAGCCAGCTGTTTGATATTTTGGAACTTCAAATTCTTGGCCTATTCTTGAATCGAGAATTTTATATTTAAGCTTCATTGGAAAAAGTTAATTATTGCATAAAATCAATTACTATTTTATTATCATCCGTTCTTATGAGTAAGGTGTGTCAAGTAACAGGTAAAAAAGCAATGGTGGGCAATCATGTTTCTCACGCGAAAAACCGTGTGAAAAGGCTGTTTAAGCCAAATTTGCATAAACATAAGTTCTGGGTTGAATCAGAAAATAAGTTCGTTACTCTAACTCTTTCTACAAAAGGTATGAGAATTATCGATAAAAACGGTATTGATGCTGTTCTTAAAGATATCAGATCAAAAGGCATTAAAGTTTAATCTTGCTACTACTTGCTTCAGCTTCACAGAGACGGACAGAACTTCTTGACCTAATGGGGATCACCCATAAAATTGTCGAACAACATTTTGATGAAGACTCAATAATTGAAAAAGAACCAATTGCTTGCTCTCAAGCTATTGTTGAGGGCAAGAATTTAAGTGCAAGAAGTTTGCTCAATAATAATGACCATAAAAACAATCCGATTTTAACAGCGGATACGCTTGTATTTACTCCAAATAAAGAAATTGTAGGCAAACCAAGAGATCATGATCATTCTAGACAGCTATTAAAAGAATTTTCAGGAAAAACACATAGTGTTTTCTCAACAGTAATGGTTAGTTACGAAGAAAAGTCATTAATCAAAACTTGTGAAACAAAAGTAACTTTTAAAATCATGAGTGATGATGAGATTGAAGAGTATGTTATGTCAGAAGAAGGAGTTGGAAAAGCTGGCGCATATGGAATCCATGGACCTGCAGGAAAATATATTTCAAATTTAGTTGGTAGCTATACAAATGTTGTTGGCTTACCAATACATGAAACCTACGAAATTCTTAAAGAGCTAGATTTATATTAGTTCTTATTAGCGTAATCAATAATCTTATGTTTAAGTGAAGGGGCTTTATCAAGCAGCTTCATACCAGAATTAAGAATAATTTCACTAATCCCACTAACATTACCAAATGCACCAAATAAACTTTGAATTATCCAAGTCATTTGAAGATTCTTATTATTTCTGGTTTTACTGTAAGCATCTAGCGATTCTTGATCATTCTCGATTATAGAGTCCAAATTTTTTTCAACTTCCATAATGTCTCCAATTCCTAAATTCAGGCCCTGGCCAGCCATAGGGTGAAATGTATTTGCTGCGTCACCGCATAACAATACTTTTGAGGCATTGAGCTCGTATGCTCTAGAATGTTTTAGCTCGAAACCTGGGCTGAGGCTTAAGTTTTTGAGATCTAAGCCAATATTAAAATCCTCATTCATCATATTAAGATCTTCAACAATATTACCTGTTGAGTTTGTGCAAAAAATTATAGAGTACATTTCTTTACTATCATCTAAGGGTAAAAGCGCTAAAGTGCCATTTCTGGTGAAAAATTGCTTTGCGATGTTTTCATGTTTAGCTTCGACACATGTAACAAATGCTTTTTGTCCGTAGAACCACTCTTCTCCATCAAAATCACAAAG
This sequence comes from uncultured Gammaproteobacteria bacterium, assembly GCA_913052565.1. GTDB lineage: Bacteria > Pseudomonadota > Gammaproteobacteria > Magnimaribacterales > TMED112 > TMED112. The sequence continues at coordinate 28,676 of CAJXFH010000005.1, forward strand.
CTCTCTAACTTTTGAGTTTGAACCATCAGTTGCAAAAATAAATTTAGCTTCTAGGTTTTTCTTATTAGTTTTAATGGAAAGCTTATTATTGTTGGTTATTTCTTGAATTGAAGTATTCCAATTAATTTCGGCTTCAACACCCTTCAATAATTTTTCATGTAGTACTGATAACAAACAGATGGATGTAATTTTTTCTTCTTCGCTTGAATCTAAAATAATTCCCAAATCATTTTTATGGTATAGCTCCATTTTTTTTACTGGCGTTGACCACTTATTTAGATCAAGGTTTTTGTCGAGTGCATTAAGAAAGAGAATCGAGTCTTTAGTTAATGCTACTGTACGATGGGGGATCTCTTTGAATTCCTGACTTTTTTCCATTATTACAAATGGAATATCATGTTTCTTCAAAACATGTCCCAGGATGCATCCAATTACGCCTGCTCCGGCTATAACAACTGGCTTAGTCATCAATTATTCATTAGCTGCTCTATTTCCTCAGTTTCAACAGGGACTTTTGCAGTTAAGTTTTCAAAACCGTTAGATGTAATCAAAATGTCATTTTCAACTCTTACACCAATACCTTTCCATTTATCATCGACATCAGCTGTTTGGTTTACATAGACACCAGGCTCGATTGTCATAACCATATTTTCTTGAAATAAAACTTCAGAACCATCTATAGAGTATGGACAATCATCATGAACATCTAAGCCCATCCAATGACCAATTTTATGGTAATAAAACTCTCTAAAAAGCTTTTTATCGATAATCTCATCGAGACTTCCACTTAATAAACCAATATCTTTTAGGCCTTGTGAAAGCGATTTCTCAGAAATCTTTTGTGGATCTGTACAAGGCTTTCCAACTCTAGCAGCATCACATGCAGCATTATGTGCCTCAAGAACTATGTCATAAATTGCTTTTTGTTCGCCAGAAAATTTTCCGTTTATCGGAAAGGTTCTCGTTATATCTGAAGCATACATACTATATTCACAACCTGCATCTACAAGAACTAATTCACCATCTCCTATTGCCTGGTTATTATCAATATAGTGCAGTATACAGGCGCGCGCACCTCCTGCCACAATAGGTGTATAAGAGGTCTCTCTAGAACCATTAGCCTTAAATTCATTTAAGTACATTGACTCAAGATCATATTCAGACATTCCTACTCTAGCCTTTTGCATAACTGTTTTGTGAGATATTGCTGCTATTTCACAAGATTTTTTAATCAACGAAATTTCCGTTTCATCTTTTATTAATCTCATGCTTCCAAGCTGATTAGAAAAGTTTTTAAGGTCTATATTGCCTTGGTGTCTCTCCATACTATTAGCCTTATTAATCCAATTGGAAACTTTTAAATCAAAATCTAAGTTTTTCCCTATTAAAGTATTGAGTGTTTTATAGCCTCTTATGAGATTAGGTAAAATTTCATCTATCAAACTAATATCGTAAGCCTCGTCAAAGCCAAATTTTTCTTGTGCGGCTTCTGGCCCCCACATAAATCCATCCCATTTTTCTAAGTCTGGATTTTTCTCTCTGCAAAATAGTATTGATCGTCCATCACTATAAACCATCAATATAGAATCAGGCTCTTGGAAGCCAGTTAAGTAAAAGAAGTTGCTGTCTTGTCTAAAAGGAAATGTAGTATCATTATTCCTAGATACTAGTTTTGATGAAGCGAGCATTAAAATAGAATTATCTTCCATTCTTTTTGCAACTTCAGCTCTTCTGGCTTTATATAAATTTAAATCCGACATAGACGGTTATTATGCACGAAAAAATAAAAAAATTATCAGCCTTAGTTGATAAACTTATCGAGCAGAACTTCAAATTAAAGACTGAATCCAAATCAATGCGCAATAAAATTGCTGAATTACATAAAAAAATTGAAATTCTTCAATCAGAAAACCAGTCATTGCTTATTAAATCAACAGAACACAAGAATAATGAATAGCCAATTCTCAGGTGTAAAAGATGTTGCTGAAAATTTAACTTTCGATTTAGAAGCTTTGAATGATTTCTTATTGAATCAAAAAATTGATATACCAAAAGTCGTGGATTACAAGCAATTTAAAGGCGGCCAGTCCAATCCTACCTATCTACTAACTACATCGGAAAAGAAATATGTGTTAAGAAGGAAGCCTCCTGGTAAATTATTGAAGTCTGCACATGCAGTTGACAGAGAATTTAAAGTACTTACAGGCTTAAATAAAACAATCGTGCCTACACCAAAAACAATAATATTATGCGAAGATGAAGGTGTGATTGGTACTGCTTTTTATTTGATGGAGTATTGCAATGGGAAAATCTATTGGGATCCTGTTGCTTCTGAAGTAGATATAGGCCGTAGAAAAAAACTATTTGAACAGATGAATTTGGGCATATCGCAACTACACACTCAAGACTATAAGAGTATTGGTTTAGAGGACTATGGCAAGCCTGGTAATTATATTGAAAGACAAGTTTCCAGATGGACAAAACAATACTTTGATTCTGAAACAGAAGTTCTTGAGTCAATGCATAGCCTTATTGATTGGTTACCTAAATACACCCCTAAGCAAAAATACTCTTCGATAGTACATGGAGACTACAGATTAGATAATGTTGTATTTCATGAAAATGACGAAATACAGGCAATGTTAGATTGGGAACTTTCCACCATTGGTGATCCCCTTGCGGACTTTGGTTATCATTGCATGTTATGGCATGTTGGTGAAATTTCAGATGATATTGCCAAATCAATTGGTATACATACAGAAAAAGAGTATGTAGATTTATACCTTTCACGTACAAAAATGGAACTAGAAAGCGAATGGGATTTTTATATTATATTTTCGCTCTTTAAAGCAGCAGGAATCTGCCAAGGGATACTTGGAAGAGTAAGAGATGGTACAGCAGCTAGTGACTTTGCAGTTGAAATGGGCAAAAGAGCAAAAATTTATGCAAACTTAGGATGGGAGAAAGCGAAAAAAATATCATGAAAGTAGAACAATTTCTAGATCGATTATGGGAGAACTATATTACTTATACTCCATCAGCAAAAAAAATATCTCAACTCTTTGGAGAGAAGGTTACAAATGATCACATAGCATTTAGAACTTTCAATTTGGATAAGTGCAATATATATAAACAAGCTGATTTTTTGAGCTCGTTTGGTTATAAAGTTTGTGGAGACTATTTTTTTGAGCAGAAAAGACTTCAAGCTATTCATCTTGAAAATACTGATCCTGTGCATCCAAAAATATTTCTTTCTGAACTTTTGTGTGAGGATTTCTCAGATGAACTTCGCATAATAATTGATAATATTTCTAGTTGTTTTCCTGAAGATCCTGAAAATTTGTTGATTGGAGGTAGAAACTGGAATATTGAGCATGATAAATATGAATTATTAGCTAAAGAGTCTGAATATGCTTCTTGGCTATATATTTGGGGGTTTTGCCCTAACCACTTTACTGTATCCGTCAATCATTTAACTAACTTTAACGAATTATCTGATGTGAATAATATTATCAAGAATAATGGCTTCATGCTGAATTCTTCAGGTGGAGAAATTAAAGGCTCAGTGGCAGAATTTCTTGAACAATCTTCAACTATGGCTGATAAAGTAAAAGTTCAATTTGGCTCCTCAACTGCTGAAGTACCAAGCTGCTACTATGAGTTTGCTAAGAGGTATCCTGAGGCAGATGGAAAACTCTACCAGGGTTTTGTGGCAAAATCAGCTGATAAAATATTTGAAAGCACAAATAAGTAGCTTTTATATGAACTTTTATCTCAATGTTTTATCCTAGTCTTATATGAGATATTTTTGTCTTTTTTTAATACTTTTTCTAAGCGCTTGTGCGCCTACACCGGTCAAAAGAGCTCCTGCTAATTCAATATCTGAAGCTGATCAAATAGCTTCAAGAGAAAACCTTACACCAATGGAGCAAAGACAATTACTTCTCTCAACTCCCTATATCATTGAGCTTCTACCAAGTTTTGAAGGAATTATATTTTCAAATGAAAAATATGGTATTGGGACAGACATGAAAGAGTGTGTTGATTTTGGTTTAACTTACGATGTTAATCATAATCAATTTGTACAAGAGTACATTGCTGAAAAGGAGATGGAGAACGGAGGTGCTGGAGAGGTTGTTGCAGGTGGTGCTGCTGCAGTTGGGGCTGGAGCCCTAGCAGCTGGTATCCTTGCCATTGCTTTATTAGGGCCAATAGCAGGATCACTTGGTGCTTCTGGTGGCGCAATTGCAGGCCTTGGAACTGCAGCTGCAACTGGTGTAGCAAGCTCTTTAGCAGCAACAATAGGTCCGATAGTTTTACTTGGAGCAATCGCAGCTGAAAGTGAGAGGGCTTCAATTGGAGATAATGTTACTGCTGATAGCAGCATAAAAGCTTTTGTACTTAAGTCATCCGTAATAAAGTGTCTAACTGAAAAAGGGTACTCATTTGATATCTATGCTTCGCTTGTATTATCAAATGGTGCAAATATTGAATTAATAGATGAAAACCAAGCAATTCAATTCTTTGAAATATATGGTGATCTAGCAGTTGCCGAGTACCAAACCATAGTTAATGATGTTGATCCCTACATTACTTTGGAATCAGATGAATACTACACTATGTCTGAATACGAAAAGGTCTCTTTAAAAGAATATTTAAAATATCTCAAAGAAGATAAGCAACCTTTACGAGTAATGAACAAAGACGTAGCTCTTGAAGCAAGTAAAATTGCTCAACAAGAGGCTTTTGTTTTTTGGGATCCATTAAGCCAAAGGTTTGTTTTCACAGAAATGCAAAGAATAAGAGCAACTTTAGACTAGATTTTTACTTCTGAAAGCGGAACTTTAATGTAATCGTATTTTTCTATATCTGGATCAGGCAACTTATAACTCCCAATCATTCCTTCAAATTCGTTCCAACAAATAATATCTAAATCTAAGGTACGAGAAGTAAATTTATTATCAGGGTCTCTTTTTCTTCCACAGAGTGTTTCTATTTCTTTAAGATTGCCAACCATATCCAAGAATTCTAAATTTGTGCTGCAACGTAGGACTAAATTTAGAAAATCAGAACCTTCCATACCTACAGGTTTTGAAATAAATTCACTACTTACCTCTTCTAAAACGAGAGCATTTGATTTCTCTAAATATTGGAGGCCTTTTTTTACGTTCTTTTGTGGATCTATATTTGATCCAACAAGCACATAAAATCTATTCATAATCTTCTGAAGAGCGCTCAATAATGACACCCACATCTTTTGAGAATCTCAAAGCACCAGGCTTTGAAACCCTTAGCTTAATCCAATTTACATCAAAATCTTTTATTACCATTTCAGCAATTTTCTCAGCAAATGTTTCTACAAGCTCAAATTTATTTTCTTCAATAAATGAAATTATTTTTTTGGTAATTGATTTGTAATCAGTTGTTGCTTCAATCCTGTCTTTCTTAGATGCTGTTAAATTATCATGGTCAATCTCATAAGATAAACTTATCTCTTGTTTTATTTTCTTTTCCCAATCAAAAATTCCAATTGTTCCTTTTACTCTTAAGTCTTCAACATAAATTTTGTCTCTTTTAATCATATAGCTCTCCTAATGGCCATCTTGGTCTAGCAAAGTTTGTTTGATATGTTTTTAATTTTAATTTTTTTCTAATATATCCTGCATATGCAATCATAGCTGCATTATCTGTGCAAAATTCCATACTTGGATAGCTTAACTGCAAATCCTGTTCTTCTGCTAGAGCCTTCAATCTATCTCTTAGCAATTGATTTGATGCTACTCCTCCAGAACAAACTAATTTTTTTATGCCTGTCTCTTCAACAGCCCAGCTTAATTTAGTTGTAAGCACTTCAATTACTGCTTCTTGAAATGATGCTGCAACATCTGGATAATCACCTTCTGATAAGTCTTCTAGCGCATATAAAACTGCTGTCTTTAGCCCACTAAAGCTAAAATTTAAGTTCTTATCTTTCATCATTGCTCTTGGGAAAGAAAATTTATTTTTGTCTCCTTTTTCAGCAAGTTTTGAGACTTTAGGTCCTCCGGGATATTCAAGATTAAGCAACTTTCCTACCTTATCAAAGGCCTCACCACATGCATCATCAACAGTTTCACCAATAATTTCGTAATCTCCATAATCATCGCATCTTATAATTTGTGTATGTCCACCAGATACCAGCAGGCATAGATAAGGTGGCTTTAAGCCATCTTTTTCAAGACCTGGAGTGAGTATGTGTCCTTCGAGATGATTTATTGGTAATAATTCTATTTTAAGAACTTCAGAAATTGTTTTTGCAACGGTTTCCCCAACCATGAGTGACCCAATCAGACCTGGTCCAGCGGTATATGCAATGAGTGAAATATCATTCAGATTTTTTCCAGTCTTATCAAGCAGTGTTTTCAGAATTTCTATGATTTTTACACTATGATCTCTGGCAGCAATCTCGGGAATAACTCCGCCATATTCAGTAAACAAGTCTATCTGTGAATTAACCAGGTGAGCAATAAGACCATCATGCTCAGAATAGAGAGCTAAGCCTGTCTCATCACAAGAACTTTCAATACCTAACACTAACATTGTTGATTCTTTTATATTTATCCTTAAAATACACACTACATTATGCCAAGTATAAAAATTAAAGAAACTGAATCATTTGATGTAGGTTTAAGAAAATTTAGAAGAGCTTGCGAGAGAGCTGGTATTGTTACTGAAGTTCGCAAGAGAGAATTCTATGAAAAACCAACAGAAGAAAGAAAAAGAAAAGCTGCTGCTGCAGTCAAAAGAAATTACAAAAGAGTCATGAAAGACTCTTTCTCAAAACTTAAATAAGTTGTCTGCTTTAAGAGATCAAATCAACTCCGAATTAAAACAAGCTATGCTTGATAAAAACGTTTTTGTAAGAGATACCCTGAGGCTTGTTACATCTGAAATAAAAAGATTTGAAGTTGATAATAGAAAAGAGCCTAGTGAAGAAGAGATTGTCACAATCTTAAAACGTATGGCTAAACAAAGAAAAGACTCTATCCAACAATATAAAGAAGGTGGCAGGCCAGACCTAGAAGAAATTGAGCAAAACGAATTGAATTTACTTAACGAATATTTGCCTCAAGCATTAAGTGGTGAAGCACTTGAATCTGCTCTTCTTGAGATAATTAAAGAAAAGGATTTTTCAGGTATGCAAGATATGGGTAATGTTATGAAAGAACTCAGATCCAGACATCCCAATGCTGAAATGTCTGAAGCTAGCTCTTTAGTAAAGTCTCTACTCTCTTGATCTATAGGAGTTAGGTTTATCCTGTTCCTTAGTATATCTTTCAGTTAACTCTTTATTTCTATTTGAAAGATCCTGATTTTCTCCATCTATAAGGACTGTTTCAACTAAGGACATTAATTCAAGTGGATCATCATTCCAAATAACTAAGTCTGCATCATATCCAGCTTCCAAATAGCCAACATCAATCAGACCAAAGATATCTGCTGGGTTTGAAGTAACAGCTTTAATAGCTTCTTCATAATCTACACCCATTGCCACCGAATTTCCTGCAGATTGAACCGCAAGATATGCATTATGAGGTCCTGCACCTTGTGCATAATAGAATGCCATTTTTACTCCTGCAGCATGTAGCCTTGAAACATTTTCATAGGTTGCATTTAATGAGTCAAAAGAGCCAGGTATGTTGTTTAATGGATCTAGAACCACTGCTACGCCTGCTTTAGCTATTTCATCTGCAACCATGTGAGCTTCAAGTGCTTCCCAAAGCACTAAATCAATGTCTTGAGAATCTGCAAATTTTAAAACATTCAGAATATCTGTCGCTTTATTAACATTCACAACAAGAGGAATTTCTCGATTTAGAACTTTTTGAATCGCAGAAAAATCTCTAGCTGTAAATTTATAATCATTGTTTGTTCCTTCTAAAAATTGCACTTCGTTTGCATCGCTTTTTAGTTCAGAAGATCTTACATATGAGAATAAGTCTTCCATAAACATTAACTCAGCTGCTCTTGAATCACCATATGATTGCCCGTATCTTGTAAGCAAACCAAGAGGTCCCTGTTTCTTCTGTTTAATTCCGTCATTAATCTTTGTGAAGGTTAACATTCCTGAAAAATAGCCGGATGCACCTGGAATATTAACAGTGGAAGTAACACCCTTAGATCTATTTAGTCTAACTGCTTGTGAAAAAGGATTATATGCTTTGCTTGGGTCAAAACCAGCGTTATATATGCTGGAACTTGAGTCATTCGTTTCAGGCAATGAACCAATCTCAATTAAGCCTAAAGATGAAAAAACCATTAAACCTGGAGTTACATATTTGCCTTGAGCGTTAATTACCTCTCCAGTATCTATGTCACCAATATCATCTGATATCATGATTATTTTCCCATCATCAACCAATATATCTTTCACAACAAAACCATCATCAGGCAAAAATACTTTTCCGCCTTTGATGAGATACATGTCATCTCCATGAGATAAAGCGAGCATGGGTAATAAAAATAGAATTCTTATAAATTTCATTATTTGACCTCCCATTCTTTTATACCTAAATCGAAATCAGTGTGAGGCACAAGACCAGAAGCTTTATCAAATGCAAGAGCTCCATCTATAAAGACTTTTTCTGCTTTTGCATAAACGCTGAACGGGTTTCTGTTCCAAATGACAATATCTGCATTTTTTCCAACTTCTAGTGTTCCTGTTTGGTCTGAGATACCAGCTGCAATTGCAGGATTTTTTGTAATCCACATCATTGCTCTGGCTTCACTTATATCAAATCCAGCTTCTCTGCCTGCAGCAAGTGCTTTAGCTGCTTCTTGATTAAGTCTTTGTATACCGCTTGCACTATCGGAATGCACAATTGCACAACCTGTGGCATTCCTTGCCTGGTCAACAATTGCAATATTAGCAATAGTCATATCGTAAGCTTCATGCTTAAAGCCCCACCAATCTGCCCATAAAGCGGCACAAACACCCTTATCAGCCAAAAGATCAGCAATTTTATATGCTTCTACTCCGTGATGAAAAGCTGCTATCTTGTAACCAAACTCTTCACCAATATTGATCATGGTGGCCATTTCATCGGCTCTGTAGCAATGGTTTTGAATAAGAATCTTTCCATCTAAAACTCCAACCAAAGTTTCATTTTTGAGATCTCTTTGACTTGGATTGCGGTCCAAGGACTTTTTGTATTTCTCAGCACCTATCCAAGCATTTCTGTAGCCGGCAACATTCCCCATCCTTGTTGAGGGACCTCTTGAGCTATAAACTCTTTTTGGATTTTCACCACAAGCCATTTTAAGTGAGTGAGGTGCTCCTGGAAATTTCATATCTGGGACAGTATTAGCTGAAACATTTTTTAAGGTTACACCTCTGCCACCGAATAAATTCGCTGAACCTGGAAGTACGTGGAATGTCGTAATGCCTCCAGCTAAAGCAAGCTTATATTGAGGGTCTTGAGACCAAACACTATGCTCTGCCCATACTTCAGCGGTATTTGGGCTAGTTGCTTCATTTCCGTCACTGCTTGTTCTAACACCAGGTGCAGGATATACACCCATATGAGAATGAATATCTATAATGCCTGGTGTAACAAAAAGACCATTTCCATCAATCTCTTCAGCTCCAACTATTGGCAAATCTCGACCCATTTCAGATATTTTTCCTTGAGAAAAGAAAACATCATAATTTAAAAATTTATTACCGTTGCCATCAAAAACAGTCGCGTTTCTTATAACTGTATCTTTGCCTGGAAGAGGAACGTATGTTGAAACATATGTACCATGTGTATCATTATCGAATTTAGTTATTGATCCTTCAGCTTCATCTTGAAAAATTAAAGCTGATTGCTCAGAACATCCAAACAAAAATAAGGCCAATAATATGACTATTAATTTCTTTATCATCTAATTAATCCTTGAATGTATAATAGTAAACAACATTTAAAGCTATGCAAAGATCACAAAATCGCAATAACGACCAACTAAGAGAAATAAGCATAATTCCAGACTTTAATATGCATGCTGAAGGATCGGCATTAATAAAATTTGGGAATACACATGTTATTTGTAATGCAAGCGTTGAAAAAGCTGTTCCAAGGTGGATGCAAGATAAAAAAACTGGTTGGATAACAGCTGAATATGGAATGCTACCAAGATCGACGAACGATCGTATGAATAGAGAGGCAAATCGAGGGAAACAATCTGGTAGAACTATGGAAATCCAAAGATTAATTGGTAGGTCTCTGAGGCAAGTGGTCGATTTGGATCAGCTTACAGGATTTACCATTACGATTGATTGTGATGTGATTCAAGCTGATGGAGGAACAAGAACTGCATCTATCACAGGTGGTACAGTAGCGCTTTGCAAAGCACTTGAAAAAATTGGAAAAACACAAGCAATCAAAAACCTAGTTGCTGCTGTGAGTGTTGGTATTCATAAGGGCAAATTAATCCTTGATTTAGATTATGAAGAAGACAGTAATGCTGAATGTGATGTAAATATAGTAATGAATGATGCTCTTGAGCTAATCGAAGTTCAAGGAACAGGAGAAGAAAAGGCTTTTACTAAAAAAGAATTTACAGAACTTATGGATTTAGCTGAAAATGGCATCAAAGATTTATTTATTCTTCAAAATCAAATAATAAAAAACGAGTGAAAGACTTTCAAAAGAATTTTATAGAGCTAGCCATAAATTCTGGCGCTTTAAAGTTTGGCAAATTTGTTCTTAAGTCTGGAAGACAAAGTCCTTATTTTTTTAACGCTTCAGCATTAGTTGAATATGGTGAATTAGATGCTCTTGCAGAAATTTTAAAAGCGAAAATTCAAGAAGAAAATATAAATATGGATATGATTTTTGGGCCAGCTTATAAAGGAATTTTCTTAGGCTCAATTCTTGGGACTAAATTAAGTGTGAATGGGAAAATGCCCGTATGTTTCAATAGAAAAGAGGCTAAAGATCACGGAGAGGGCGGTTCATTAATTGGTGCTGAACCAAAAGGCAAGATTCTAATAATTGATGATGTAATCTCATCTGGTTTGGCAATCAAGGAAAGCATTTCTTTATTGGAGCCTTTTAATGTAAGTATAGAAGGAGCTTTAGTTACACTTGATCGACAGGAGAGAGGTGGCGATACAGAACTAATGGCTTCAGAGGAACTAGAAAAGATTGGTATTAAGGTATTTTCGGTAATATCTCTTGATGATTTGCTTGAGGCTGATGATTTAATTACTGATGATAATATAAGAAAGATTGAGGAGTATCGAAACCAATATAGAGGCGAAAATGTTTAGCGGTATAGTTCAAGAAAAGGGAAATATTAAAGAAATAGTTTCTGGCAACAACATAGTCACAATTTGCATCCAATGCACCGAAGATTTCCAAAAAGATGTAAAAGAAGGTGACAGTGTAGCCGTAGATGGGACTTGTTTGACAATTACAAAAATAAATAAAGGTGAACTATATTTTGATCTTGTAGAGGAAACAGTTAGCCGTACAATTGGACAGAAATATGAGGTAGACAATCATGTAAATCTTGAAAATTCTCTGAAATTTGGTGGCTCTATTGGGGGGCATCTGATGTCAGGCCATATACATGAAAAAGGGAAAGTGCTTGAAGTTGAGATCATCGGAGATTCGAAAAATATTGTTATTGATTTACCAAAGAAATGGGCAAAATATGTTTTTGAAAAGGGTTATATAGGCATAAATGGTTGCAGCATTACGATTGGAAGCATCAACGAAACAAGATTCTTAGTTCATCTGATTCCAGAAACTCTTAAAAGCACAAATCTTGATGCCCTAGTCTTTGGTGATGAGGTTAATCTAGAAATTGATCAAAATACTATTGCAATAGTAGATACAACAGAAAGGGTTTTAAGAAATCAAACTAAGTAGGGCTGCTCTCAAATACAGACCGTTTTCTACTTGAGACAAAATCACTGAATTTTTAGAGTTCGCTACATCAGTTGTAATTTCAGCACCAATATTCATTGGTCCTGGATGCATAATATGGCCTTTAAAGCCTGTACGATCTAAGAATTCTTGGTTAACTTGGAATTTTTTTACAAAATCAATTTCATCAACTGCGTCATTTTCTTTAAATCTTTCTTTTTGAATTCTTAAAACAAAAAGAATATTCCTATCTGTTAAACAGTTTTCTGATGAATCTTCTATTAATGGTCTAAATTTCTCAGAGATCATGGATTTAGGACCCATGAAGCTTACATCATGACATGAAAGTTTGTTTAAAAGAGCTAACTGTGAGGGAATTACCCTTGAGTGATTTACGTCACCAAGAATGGTTATTTTTAATTTAGTTAAATCATTTTCAATCTCACCCATTGTGAATATATCTAACATTGCTTGAGTTGGGTGAGCATGATTTCCATCACCTGCATTTATGTAAAAAACATTATCTGGTAATAGGTTTGCAATTTTCTTTGAAACTTGATCTTCAGGATGTCTTATAACAAAACCATCTACTTTTAAGGCAACTAATGTTTTCAAAGTATCTTCCAATGATTCCCCTTTCATAATTGATGATTGGTCTGGAGAAAAATCAAGAACAGTAAAACCTAATTTTTTTGCTGCATGCTCAAAAGATAATTTTGTTCTTGTGCTTGGCTCCCAAAATATTAAACAGATTGTTTTGCCTAATCCAATCTGTTCAAGATTAGCCCAATTGCTCTTTATGTCTTTTGTTTTATCAAACACATTGACTAGAAAGTCATGCTCTAAAGAAGAAATAGAGGTTATTTTATTCATAATGCCTGTCGTGTAACACTTGAAACAGTCTTGCTCTTCATAAGTTTTCTGTTTATGACATCCAAATGCTTTGTATCCTTAACCAAAATTTTTGCTGTTAACTCCATAAAATTCTCATCTAATATTTTCGTTAATACACTTTGAATATTAGACTCATTTTCAGAAATAATTCTTGATACATCTGCTAACGCGCCTGGTTCATTTTTTAAAACCATTGTTATTGGTGCCAAAAACTCAGATTTGTCATTATCTTCCCAAACAATATTTGAGCATCTCCCAGGCTTATTCATAAAATTCTTGAGGTTTGAGCACTCACTTCTGTGAATTGTGATGCCCAGCTCATTATGAACTGCAAAACAAGGGTCTCCATGTACCGGATAACAACATTCCGGAAATTTTATAGCGCCATATTTCTCAGAAGAGTCGATTTTAAGTTCTGAAACAACCTCTTTTCTTCGTTTAAAACCTCTTAGACCTTCTGCAAAACTCTCTGTCACAATATTACTTCTCTTTCTTCCAGAGCCTATATCAACAAGCAACTGGTTTAGAGACCTAACACCCAGTAATTTGAAAACACCTTTAAGCTGTTCATTTGGATATTCTTTTAATTCTATCCCTGCATCATGCAGAGTATCCTCTAACAAGTCTTTCCCTAAAATTCTTGCATCACTAACTTTAATATTCTTTAATTCCTTTTTAATTGCAGTAATGGCCTTCGAAGAAACAACAAAGTTTAACCAATCAGGATTAACTGTTTTCTTTTTACTTTTTATAATTTCGACCGTCTGACCGCTTTTAAGAACTGTTGAAAGAGGTGCAATTTTCTTGTCTATTTCACATGAAAGACAATAATTACCTAAAGAACTATGAACAGCATAAGCAAAATCTATCGTTGTAGAGCCTTGTTTTAATGAAAATATTCTCCCATTTGGAGAGAAGACATAAACTTCTTTACCTTTTAAGTCGGTTTTAATGCTTTCTAAGAATTCAGAGGACGATGAGCTTCTCTCACTCATATCAGTGAGCCTTTGAACTAACTGTCGCGATTTTGCTTGGACCAAATCATCACTCACTTTCGTTTTATATAAGCCATGTGATGCAATTCCATAGTTTGCAAATGTTTCCATTGCTGATGTTTGGATCTGCACCTCCATTGGTACACCATCAAAAGTCATTACAACTGTATGTAATGCTTGGTAGCCATTCATTTTCGGTACAGCTATGTAATCTTTAAATTTTCCTGAGATTGGAGAAAAAATATTATGTATTGTTCCTAAGGATCTATAGCAATCTTCAGCTTTTTCGACAATTACTCTGAATGCAAAGACATCGTAAATATCTGAAAATGAAATATGTTTAGTTTTCATCTTCTGATAAATACTATAAATTCGTTTTTCCCTGCCCGTAATCTTTACATCTAAACCAGTTTTTTTAAATTTTGAGTTTAGTGATTTTTTTACTTTTGAAATTAGAGTTTTTCTATTCAGATCACTCTTTTTTAAAGCGTCTGTTATAAGTCGATGTCTAATTGGGTGAATGGTTTTAAAAGAGCAGTCTTCAAGCTCTGTAGCCATCTTATGCATGCCTATCTGATGAGCAAGAGGAGCATATAACTCTAGTGTCTCTTTGGCCTTTTTGATTTGTTTATCTCTTGGCAGATGCTCAATAGTTTTCAAATTATGAAGGCGGTCAGCTAATTTAATAATTACTACTCTTACGTCAGCTGCCGTAGCCAGAGCCATTTTCTGAAAATATTCTGCTTGGCTTTGATCTTTCAGCTTGTCATCAAGTTGAAGCAATTTGGTCATGCCATCAACAAGCTTTGCAACATTTTTGCCGAATTCTTTTTTTACAGTGGCAAGTGATATCTCGCAGTCTTCTACAACATCATGCAATAAACCTGCAATGATGGTATCTGCATCCATTTTCAGTGATGCAAGAATCATGCCAACATTGATTGGATGTATTAAAAAGGGTTCACCGCTCTTTCTAAACTGACCATCATGTGCTTTATCTGCAAAATCTATAGCTTTTTTAATTTTCTGACTTGCTAAAGGATTTAGATAAATTTTAGATAACTGATCTAGCTCCCCACTTAATTGTGAGGTAGGTGGTTTCTTAAAGAGACTTAATGATTCGAACAATGATTTTATCTACTCCTCATCAACATTATCGAGAAAAACTTCATCAGTGTCACTAGGTGAAACATAGTCTTCATCTAATGCACCTTCGGCTATTTCACGTAATGCGATAATAGTAGGCTTATCATTTTCAGGTTCAACTAAAGGCTCAGCACTAGTTGAGATTAAATCTCTCGCTCTTTCCGCTGCTTTAAGGACTAAATCAAATCTACTTTCGACTTGTTCTAGGCAATCTTCTACTGTAATTCTAGCCATGGTTTTCTCTGAACATGATATTTAAAAGGTTTTTAGTAGCGATGTCTAGTGAAATATTGTTAATTTGGTGCTTAAAATGCTTTGATTGATCAAGTTCAGCTTTAGCGCCATCAATTCTCTTTGAAATTACCTCTTCTGAGTCTAGGCCTCTATCTCTAAGTCTTTTTTCTAATTCTTCTATGGATGGTGGGGAAATGAATATACTTTCAGCATCTGGATAGTATTTCATTATTTCAAGAGCTCCCTGCCAATCAATTTCTAGAAGTACTTTATATCCATCTGATAATTTTTCTTCAATTGGTGTTTTAGGTGTTCCGTATAAATTTCCATGGACAATGGCATGTTCAATATATTCTGATTTTTTTATATTTTGATTAAATTCTTCTTTATTAATGAAGAAGTAATCTCTACCGTGAAATTCGCCTTTTCTAGGAGGTCTTGTTGTGTGGGATGTTGATAAAAAGACTTTTTCTTTGATCTCATTGGCATGATCAAGAGCTCTTTTAATCAATGTCGTTTTGCCCGCACCAGATGGTGCAGTAATTATGAACAAATTACTCGACATTTTGCGCATGCTCCTTAACTTTTTCAATTGAACTCTTTAACTCGACCGCTTCATTTTTAATTTCTGGAATCATAGCCTTTGAACTTAATGTATTTATTTCTCTGAGCATTTCTTGCGAATAAAAATCTAGTTTCTTTCCAATAATATCTTTTGAGTTAATAAGCTTTGAGACAAGCTCCAGATGTGAGCTAAATCTTACAACCTCTTCATTGATATCAGCCTTATTAAAAGCTGAGAAAACTTCATTTAAATTTAAATCTTTATTACTCAACTCAATCTCAGATTTGATTCTTTTAAATTTTTTTTGGATATGCTTGATATTCAATTTCTCCATTTTATTAACTTTTTTAATAGATCTGTTCATGGTTGCAATTAATTTATTCATATCGTTTTTGATGCTTTTGCCCTCTACTAATCTTGTTTTTTTGAGCTTCATTAGTGATGTCTTTACTAGTGACTTCAGAGAATTTTCATTAAGCATATAATCGTCTTGAATGGAATCTCTTAATCTAAGAAGGTCAAGGTATGAAGAGCTGCCTAGTTCAAGCCCTTTTTTAACAGCATTTTTTTCATTTTTCTTAACGAGCTCTATAAAATTATCAGAAATTTTAAGATGTTCTTTGGGTGGGGATGTGTAATAGATATCAATATCTATTTTCCCTCGAGCAAAATTCTTTTTTGTGTAGTCCCTAATCCAACCTTCGAACTTTTTCAGATTATTTGGCAGTTTTACATTTACTTCAATAAATCTGCTATTTAGTGATTTAACTAAACATTTAAATTGGATGCCATCTTTGTTTAAACTAGCTTCACTGAAACCTGTCATGCTTTTCATATTAATTCTCTGATACTTGGATACTTAAAAAAGGAAACATCATTGTAGTGTAAAGATTTTATAGCTGGGTTAATAGGTTCCGCTTTAAAACCATCGTTAACATCAGAATATTTAATAGTTTCTGGCATAACAGCATTGATAATTCTATGTGTTGGTTTTTTCTGAATGACATCATCAATGATATTTATAACATCATCTATATGAATAGCATTTATGAACTTGTCTGTAGAAAAAATTTTCTTTTCTATTACTAGATTCACAAAATTTGATGATTCTGTTATTAAACCAGCAAGCCTGAGTACATATGAAGTTGGATCTAATAAAGCGTCTTCTTCATATCTCTTTATTATTTCACCCTGAGGGTCTGAGGGCTTTGGTTTTGCAGATTCATCAACTTGCTCATTTATGATTCCAGATAAAACCCTAGTGGAAGAAATGAAGATTTTATTAGTATTTTTAAATTTCTCTTTAATTAGCTCTAATTGATTCATAAAGCCGTGTTCATAACTATCTATTTCCTGATTTTCAACTTTTGGAGAAACTATTATCCAGTCCGGAGAGAAATCTACAGCTTCCATTGGTATCTCATCACGGTAATCAGCTTTGACTATTAGAGTATTCGGATGTTTCTGTTTATCACTTCTCCTAATGCCCAAGATATTATGGTCTTTGTATCTTTCAGCTAATTTTTCGCCAATAAGCCCATAACCGATAACTAATATTTTCATTTTTTTCCTTAAAACATAATAATAAATAGATATGTCATCAGATCAAAAGATTGAAGCGTCATCATTATTAGTTTCAACGATTAAAGGTGTAGGCGAAAAACTATCATCTACATTATCAAAGCTCGGAATCAAAACTATTGAAGATCTACTTTTTCACTTTCCTATTGGTTATCAGGATAGAACAACACTTAAAAAAATCGCTGAACTTGAACCAAACCAAGATTTTGTTGTGCAGGGCGTTATAGAAAAAGTATCACAAACATTTGTTCCAAGAAAAATGCTTTTGGTCAAAATTAAAGACAATACTGGACATTTATACTTAAGGTTTTTTTACTATTTTCCTGGACTAAGAAATGTCTTTAAAGAAGGAACATTGATACAGGTCTCTGGGTCATCTCGATTGGGAAGGTATGGTCTTGAAACTGTTCATCCAGAATACGAAATAGTAAAAGATAATGAATTTAAACCACAAATCCTCGCAAAATATCCTCTTACCAAAGGCATTACACATCTAAAAATGAGAAAACTAATCTCAGAAGCCATTGAATTAATAAAGGCGGACAAAATCGAAGTTGCTGACCTTATGCCTGCAAATAATTTTTCAAATCTGAATGAGTCCATCATCAATGTTCATGCTCCTGACCCAAAAAGCGATATTGAAGATTATCTAGTTGGTGGAAACTCAGAAGCTCGAAAGAGAATAGGGCTTGAAGAAATGGTTGCAAATAAAATTAGCTATTTATCCATTAGAGAACAGAATAAAAACAGGATAACTAGCGCTTTTCAAAACGATAAATTGGCGAAAGAGATTAATTCAGGCTTAGCTTTTGAATTAACAGATGATCAGGTTTCAGCTTACGAAGAAATAAGTGCTGATATAGCAACTCAGACTCCAATGTTAAGGCTGCTGCAAGGTGATGTAGGCTCAGGTAAGACTATTGTTGCAGGTTTAGTAGCAGCTCATGTTGTAGAGGACAAAAAACAAGTTGCTATTCTTGCGCCAACAACCATTTTAGCCAATCAGCATTATCAGAATTTTGTTGAGTGGTTTGGCGAAGAAGAAGTTCAATTGCTCACTTCTAAAATACCTGTAAAAGAAAAAAGATTAATTTATGAGAATATTGCTGAAGGTAAAACAAAAATAATTATTGGCACCCATGCAGTCTTCCAAGAAGGTGTCACCTATAAAGATTTATCTCTAGTTATATACGATGAACAACATAGGTTTGGCGTCAGTCAAAGGCTAAAGCTAAAAGAAAAAGCTGAAGATTATCCGCATCAACTACTTTTATCTGCAACGCCAATACCAAGAACTATGGCAATGGGTGTCTTATCAGGGTTAGACATATCAACTATTAAGTCTCTACCACCTAATAGAACACCAATAGTTACTACAACGCTACCTAACAATAGAAGAGATGCTCTGATCAACAGGATCAAAAGTGCTATTAGTAAAAATTCGCAAGTTTATTGGGTCTGTCCTCTCATAGATGAGAGTGAGAGCGAGCTTATTGGCATTGAAGATTTAGAAAAAATACTGAAGAAGGAATTTGATTCTCAAGACTATGAGATTATTCACGGCAAAATGAAGGATACGGATAAGCATCAAATCCTCAAAGATTTCAAAGATAAGAAAACAAAAATTCTTCTTGCTACCACAGTAATTGAAGTTGGTATTGATGTCCCAGATGCAAACATTATGGTGATAGAGAACTCTGAACGCTTTGGACTTGCTCAACTTCACCAACTTAGAGGTAGAGTAGGTAGAGGAGAAAAGGAAAGCTTTTGTATCTTGATGCACAGCGATTCTCTCACAGAGTTATCTGAAAAGCGTCTTGAGATAATCACTGAAACTAACGATGGTTTTGTCATCGCTGAAGAAGATCTTAAATTAAGAGGGCCTGGAGATATTCTTGGGCTTTCTCAAACAGGCCAACCTAGCTTTACTTTTTTTGACTTACTTGCGAATGAAGAATTACAAGATGAAGCAGAACGACTTGCTCAAGAAGTTATAAAACTTCCTGTTGAACAACAAAGAAAGATTGTTGAAAGATGGTTCCCAGCGCATCTAGAGTTATCTGATGTTTAGTTAATATAAAGAGAGAAATAAATAAATTATTAAGAAAACGATGAATGCAGATCCGTATTTGCGCATATCTT
>CAJXFH010000006.1:0-47093 GCA_913052565.1 uncultured Gammaproteobacteria bacterium
TTACTGAGATAATCACTCGAGGTTATTTCGTTAATGTGATAGAAATGCGAGGACCCATTAAGAAAGAACATCACCATGAGATTATTGAAAATTTTCAAAAAAAAGGTCTTCTTACTATTTTAAGGCTTAATCAGTTACAACTCTCGGAAAATAAATTTCAAAAAAATGTAAAAGATTTTGTTGTTACTGAAAGAGATGCCCTTAAATCAAGAGTACTGGAATTACTATGAAATCTGTTTGTTGGTTCAGGAACGATCTACGTGTACTTGATAATCCCGCTTTACACCACTGTTGCAAAAATAGTGATGATGTAATTGCTGTCTATTTTATAAATAGAACACAATGGAAAGAGCATGACGACGCTATTATTAAAATAAATTTTTGGATAAGAAATCTAGAAGAATTAAAAAATAATCTTAGAAATTTAAATATTCCACTTGTTGTTTTAGAAGCTGAAAATTACCTGGAAACTGCATCAGTTTTGAGAGATTTTTGCGTTAAAAATGATGTTAAGAATCTCTACTTTAATAATGAATATCCAATAAATGAGCTCGAAAGAGATAGAAATATTTATTCAAGTTTTAAAGACAGCGGTATTGGTGTTTTTACATATCATGATCAAGTCATTCATGAACCAGGCTCACTTAAAACTACAACGGGCAATAATTTCTCTGTTTATAGTCCATTCAAAAGAAAATGGTTTGCAGAGCTTACTGAAGATCAGTTAGTAATACTTGATGAGCCTGAAATGCAAAGCACCATGTGTATTGAACCAACTGATCTTTCTGTATATTTAGAGGAGTTTTCTCATCAAAAGTCTGATCTATGGCCAGCTGGCGAAGAGTATATCCAAAACTATATTGATGAATTCTTAAAATACAAAGGCACTACCTACAAAGTAAAGAGAAACTTTCCTGCCATTGATGCTACAGCAAAATTATCTCCTTACATTAACTCAGGTATCATTTCATCTAAATGGTGCTTAATAAAAGCTAGAGAATATAATAAAGGGCTTTTAGATGATGGTAATAAAGGCATTGTGCACTGGGTGTCTGAAATTCTATGGCGAGAGTTTTATAGACATATTATCTATAATTTTCCCAAAGTTTCTAAAGCGCAACCATTTATAGATTACACAAAAAATATTCCTTGGAATGATGATGAAGTTTCACTAAACAGGTGGAAAGAAGGTAAGACTGGGATACCCATAGTAGATGCTGGAATTAGAGAAATGCTCGAGACAGGATGGATGCATAATAGAACTAGGATGATAGTTGCAATGTTTCTAAGTAAAAATCTTTTAATAAACTGGCAAGAAGGCGAGAAATTCTTCATGCAAAATCTGATTGATGGAGACATTGCGTCTAATAATGGAGGATGGCAATGGAGTGCATCAACAGGGACAGATGCTGCACCATATTTTAGAATCATGAATCCTGAGACTCAATCCATAAAATTTGATCCACAAGGCAAATACATAAAGAGATGGATACCAGAATTAGCAGATTGTAGTGTTAATGAAATACATATGCCTGTTTCACCTGAGCAATATAATTATCCTAAACCGATTGTTGATCTTAAAGAATCAAGAAAGAATGCAATTGATGTTTTCTCGGCAATCAAAAGTTAAAATAGAAGAGTGGATATAAATAAGTTTTACATTAATGGAAATTTTGTCGAGCCAAATGGCAGTGACAAAATAGACTTAATTAACCCAGCAACCGAAGAAAAAGTTGGATATGTGGTAACAGGTACAGAGCATGATGTTGATGCAGCTGTCAATGCAGCTAAATCTGCTTTTAATGAAGCAAGCTTGTTAACTCTCGACCAAAAGAAAGTTATCTTGCAAGAAATAATTGATGGGATGCAGGCCAGGAAAGAAGAGTTTGCTCAAGTTATCTCTGAAGAAATGGGAGCCCCTATCAAGGTCGCACGAAGTGCACAATTTGGAAGTGGTTTAGTTCATTTCATTAATACTTTGAAAGTTATAGATGATTTTAGTTTTAATGAAGTGCATGACAACATCACTATAAATAAACTTCCAATTGGTCCGGTTGGCATGATAACACCATGGAATTGGCCACTAAATCAGATGTGTACAAAAGTAGCTTCAGCCATAGCTGCTGGAACAACTTTTGTTCTTAAACCCAGTGAAATTACACCAGGCGCTGCTCATTTATTCGCTGAAGTAGTTCATGAAACAAGCATGCCTAAAGGCATGTTTAATTTGATACATGGCCATGGAGCGATTGTAGGAAAAGCAATGAGCAAACATCCTGATCTAGAAATGATTTCATTCACAGGCTCTACCAGAGCAGGCATCGATATCCAAAAAACTGCAGCTGATAACATCAAAAGAGTTTCACTTGAATTAGGAGGTAAGTCTCCAAACTTAATATTAGATGACGTAGATTTAGAGAAAGCAGTTTCAATGGGCATGAAGCAATGTTTTTTTAATACAGGCCAATCATGCTCTTCACCAACAAGAATGCTTATTCCTCAAAATATGCTTGAGGAGGCAACTGCACATGCTGTTGCAGCCGCAGAGAATATGACAACAGGAGACCCAACTAATGAAGAGATCTTCTTAGGCCCTATTTCTAATAAAGTACAATTCGAAAAAGTACAAGACTTGATTCAAAAAGGTATTGATGAAGGCGCGACTCTTGCCTGTGGCGGCTTAGGTAGACCTGAAGGTCTTGAAAAAGGTTTTTTCGTAAAGCCAACAGTATTTAGTAATGTCGATAATAAGATGGCTATTGCTCAAGAAGAAATATTTGGACCTGTAATTTGTTTAATACCTTACAAAGATATAGATGAAGCTATAGAGATTGCTAATGACTCGCCTTATGGTTTGTCCAGCATGATTTCTTGTTCTGACGAAGTGAAAGGCCACGAAATAGCAAAAAGAATCAGAACGGGTCAAGTAATTGTTAACCGAGCATCAAGAGGTGAATATCCTGCGCCTTTTGGTGGTTTCAAAATGTCAGGCAATGGTAGAGAGCATGGGCTATTTGGTATTGATGAATACCTTGAAGTTCAAGCCGTAATCAATTAATCAAGCAGGTCTGGTTCTTCTTCCCACAACACATCAATAGTTGGCTGTAAGCTTACATATGCCGATAAATCATTTGCGACGTAGTCCCTTGTAGCGCAAGCAGTTTCATGTGGAATAATTTTTGGCTCACCAACTGCCTCGGCAAGTAATTGTGACTTACATGCATCTTCCATATTCAAGAAATACCAAAGTGCAGTATCTACCATTGAGCCTGTTGTTAAAATCCCGTGATTTTGCAAAATGCAGAATTCTTTTTCACCAAGTGCTTTTGCAATATTTATGCCTTCATCCGGGCCATTCGCCACACCATCATAATCAGCAAATATCGCAGTTCGCTCATAAAATGCACAAGAGTCTTGAGAAATTGGATCAAGCATCTTACCAAGTGTAGAAAAAGTTTTTCCGTACATAGGATGAGCATGCGCAATAGCATTAACATTCTCCTTTGCCTTATATATTTCTGAGTGAATACAGAAAGCTGCATCTCCAGCTCTTACACTCCCATATGCAAGCTCACCTGCAAAATTCATCATCACTAAATCTGATACTTTCATTTGCTTAAAGTGATAGCCAAGCGGGTTGAGCCAGAAGTGATCTTTAAACTCTGGATCTCTAAATGAGATATGCCCAGCCACTCCAAGGTCGAAGCCTCTTCTTGAAAAAATTCTAAAAGCTGCTGCTAATCTTTCTAAACCAAATCTTCTCTGCTCTTCGATTGAGCACGCAGCAATATTTACAGAATTTTCAAGACCTCTACCTCGATAAGGAAGTTTGCCTTTATTAATGTCAATTTTATCTCCAATCCCCATAATAGATTTATAATATAACTAATAATAATTTTTAATATGAAAAAAAACCAATCCTTTCGAACTGAAGTTGATAGCTTGGGCGAAATAAAAGTACCGAAAAAAGCACTATGGGGTGCACAAACACAAAGAGCTATAGAGAATTTTCCAATCAGCGGAATTAAGTTTAAGTTTCCATTTGGAAGATCATTTATTAAAGCCCTTGGAATGATAAAACACTCTGCTGCTGTGGCTAATCAAGAACTTGGTAATTTGACTGTTAAAAAAGCTAATGCCATAAAATCTAGCGCAAAGATGGTTATGAATGGTGAAGTAGATGATCATTTTCCTATAGATGTTTTCCAAACTGGTTCAGGCACAAGCACAAATATGAATGCTAATGAGGTTATTGCAAATTTAGCTTCTAAAAAGATAAGTACTGATATTAGTCCAAATGATGATGTAAATATGAGTCAAAGCTCAAATGATACTATTCCAACGGCAATTTGCTTAAGTGCTTTATTCGATATGGATCGTTTGCTCTTGCCAGGACTTGATGTTTTGATAGATGAGATTGATGTAAAGGCAAAGAAACTTAAGGGCACTATTAAAACCGGCAGAACACACTTAATGGATGCAATGCCAATAGATTTTGCCCAGGAACTCTCAGGTTGGTCTGCGCAATTAAAAAGTTGTAGAAGTTCGCTGAATGCTTCCAATAAAAGAATGCTTGAGCTGCCTCAAGGTGGCACAGCTATTGGTACCGGTGTAAATTCTCATCGTGATTTTGCTAAAAGTTTTTGTGAGGCAGTTGAAAAGGGATCAGGTTTTAAAGTTAAGCCAATGTCTAACTTCTTCCAAGGCATAAGCTCACAAGATAATGCTGCTGAATTATCAAGTGCTTTAAAAAATTTATCTTTAGTGCTTATGAAAATCTGTAATGATTTAAGATGGATGAATAGTGGCCCACTAACTGGACTTTCGGACATTGAATTAGAGGCGCTCCAACCAGGGAGCAGCATAATGCCTGGGAAGGTTAATCCAGTTATACCTGAAGCAGTTTCAATGGCCTGCGCAGATGTTTTAGGCAATGATCTTACTATTTCTGTAGCAGTACAGAATGGAAATTTCCAATTAAATGTTATGTTACCTGTTATAGCTTATAACTTGTTGAAAAGTATAAATTTACTTGGAAACTGTATGCCATTATTAGCTAAAAAATGTATTCGTTCTTTTAAAGTAAACAAAAAGAATGTTTCAGAAAATCTTAGTAGAAATCCTATTCTAGTCACAGCATTAAACCCAATAATTGGTTACAAAAGAGCTTCAGAAATAGCCAAAGTTGCCTATAAAGAAAACAGATCAATCATAGATGTAGCGGCTGAAATGACAACAATTGAGAAAAAGGAGCTTGAAAGCCTTCTCGATCCAAAAAATCTGATAAAACCCTATTTTTAATGAGCCTGAAAGAAAGTAAATGCGAAGCCTGTAGGATTGATGCTCCAAAAGTCACAGATATTGAGAAGCAGGAGTTCTTAAAAGAGCTTATTGATTGGGAGATTATTGATGATTCTGGGATTGATCAACTGGTTAAGACCTTTAATTTTGACTCTTACCAAGATGCCTCAGTTTTTACACAAAAAGTTGCTGATTTAGCTGACCATGAGGATCATCACCCAAAAATAATTTTAGAGTACGGTAAAGTAGAAGTTTTTTGGTGGTCTCACAAAATTAAAGGACTTCATAAAAACGACTTTATCTGTGCAGCCAAGACAGATCTTTTATAAATGAAAAGTGTTCTTGTTGTCTACTCAGGCGGACTAGATTCATATACCCTTTTAAATAAGGCACTTAAGGAGTTTGATCGAATAGAGGCCATTACATTTGATTACGGCCAAAAACATAAGAAAGAAATTCAATATGCAACCCAAGTATGTAAAGAACTTAAGATTAAGCATGAAGTAGTTAATTTAGATTTAGAAAATATTCTCTCAGGATCAGCTTTGGTTGGCGAAAAAAAAATTCCTGAAGGCAACTACGACAAAGAGCAGATGAAACAAACCGTTGTACCAAATAGAAATATGATAATGATTTCAATTGCCGCATCTCTGGCTATTAAAAATAACCTTAATACTCTGTGGTATGCTGCTCATGCTGGTGATCATGAAATCTATCCTGATTGCAGGCCAGAATTCATTGAAAGTTTAGCTGCTGTTTTGCAGATATGTGATTATCATAAAATTAATTTTCAAGCCCCATTCATGAATTACTCAAAAACTGATATTGTTGCAGAAGGCTTAAGAATGAATCTTGATTTTTCAAAAACTTGGACTTGTTATGTTGGTGACGAGAGTCCATGTTTAAGGTGTGGTTCATGTCTTGAAAGAAAGTCTGCATTTGAATTAAACAATGTTCAGGATCCATTAAGATGAAATATAGAATAAAAGAGATATTCTTTACGCAACAAGGTGAGGGCAAGAATACTGGCAAAGATTTTGTGTTCGTTAGATTTTCAGGTTGCAATTTATGGAGTGGAAAGGAAAAAAATCGTGCTTCGGCAATTTGTACTTTTTGTGATACAGATTTCTATGGCACAGATGGTATAAATGGTGGGATTTATTCAGCTGAAACTCTAATTGAAAAAATAAAGTCACTTTGGGTATCAGAAGATAATAAGATAAGAGTTGTCTTAACTGGTGGAGAACCTCTACTTCAAGTGAACGAATCACTTATAGCAGCACTCAAAAAAGAAAAAATCTATATCGCAATTGAAACAAATGGGACCTTACAAGCCCCTGCAGGAATTGATTGGATTTGCATGAGCCCCAAAGCAAATACAACTATCAAACAAACCTTTGGTGGTGAAGTAAAGATAATTTTTCCACAAGAGAATCTCAATCCAGACGATTTCCAAGAATTTGATTTTGAAAATCATTACATACAACCCCTTGATTCACAGGAGTATGAGGACAATGTGTCCAAGTCTATAAAATATTGCATGAAAAACCCTAAATGGAAATTGAGCTTACAGACTCATAAGATTCTAGGAATAAGATAATTATCATTAAGACCCCAGCAATCCACGAACCAAAGGCATGCCTTTCTTTATATTTTTGGGAAATTATTATTTTTAAAATTAGTAAAGAAGAACTAATAGTAATTAAATAGATGGCATTAGGAAAGCCAAGATATAATCCACAAGAAAATAATAGAATAATATCCCCAAGACCAAAGCCTTCTTGATTGCGAAGGAATTTATAACCAAAATAAATTGCTAAAAGTATGCCCAGCAATATTAATGCAAATAAAGCATTAGCCATAATATCGCCGTTAATGACACACCACAAAAATACAAAAATATTCCAAGCTAAAGGTATTTCTTGATATTTTTCGTCAATGAATATTATCAAGAAAAGCACTGGTATAAGTAAGCCAAGTGTAAAAAACTCTCCAGCAAAGGCTGCTAAAGAAAAAAATAAAGCTCCAAGAGTTTCAAAAATAGGATATTTGAGTTTCAATTTTTTTTGGCAACAACTAGATCTCCCTCTTTGAAAGATATACGAAAAAATAGGTATTAAATTGATTGCTTTCAATTGTTTTTTACAGTGATCACATTCAGAGCGAAACTTAAGCAATGCTTGGTTTGAGCCGTAATTATCATATTCATGTACAAGAAAACTTGTAATTACAGAACCAAAAACAGCAGCTATATAGATTGGAATATACGTAATCTCAAGCATGTTGGAATCAATAATTGAGTTGATATATACTATATTATGGAAAAGGTTAACAAAGAAGCACTAACTTTTGACGATGTATTGATCCTGCCAATGCATTCTGAAGTCCTGCCTAAAGAAGTTTCACTAAAAACCAAATTTACAAGAAATATTCACCTCAATCTTCCTTTTTGCTCTGCAGCAATGGATACAGTTACTGAATCAAAGATGGCTATTGCTATTGCATCACTTGGAGGCATAGGCATTATTCATAAAAATAATTCAGCTGAAGAACAAGCGCTTCAAGTTAAACAGGTAAAAAAGTTTGAGAGTGGCATAGTTAGAGACCCTATCAGTATCAAATCAACAAATACGATCGAAGAATTAAAACAACTAACGTCAGAATTGAATATTTCTGGTATGCCTGTTGTAGATGAAGATGAGTTGAAAGGGATTGTTACAGGTAGAGATTTCAGATATGCAAGAAATATGGAGCAAACTGTATCAGAAATTATGACTCCAAGGGAAAAATTGATCACAGTCCAAGAAGGAGAGAGTCAAGAAGTTGTTAAAACACTTATGTATAAGCATCGAATAGAAAAAGTTCTGATCCTGGACGATGACAAGAAACTCGTAGGCCTTATAACAATGAAAGATATTGAAAAATCTATTGATTATCCACTTGCATCAAGGGACACAGAAGGTCGCTTAATAGTTGGTGCAGCAATTGGCGTTAGTAAAGATTTATTGGATAGGGCATCAAAACTTGTTGAAGCAGGTGTTGATGTTTTTGTCTTGGATAGTGCTCACGGAGACTCTAAGGGAGTTCTAGAGGCGATAAAAGTAGTCAAAAGTGAATTTCCTAAAATAGATGTAGTTGCTGGTAATGTAGCAACGGCAGATGGTGCTAAATCTTTGATTAAAGCAGGTGCTGACGCAATAAAAGTAGGCGTTGGTCCTGGATCAATATGTACAACCCGAATAATAGCTGGAGTAGGTGTGCCACAACTTTCTGCAGTATTGGAAGTTGTAAAAGTTGCAGGTGATGTGCCTGTCATATCTGATGGTGGTGTTAGATTTTCAGGTGATATTGTAAAAGCTATTGGTGCTGGAGCAGATTCTGTAATGCTTGGAAGTGTTTTTGCAGGCACAGAAGAAGCACCAGGTGAAGTAGAACTATTTCAAGGTAGAAGTTTTAAAACTTATAGGGGCATGGGGTCAATAAGTGCCATGTCAAAAAGGACTGATGCAAATCGATACATGCAGGGTGAAGATATTGATACAGACAAATTGGTGCCAGAAGGCATTGAAGGGAGGGTCCCATTTAGAGGCTGGTTGAAAGATGTTGTCTTTCAACTTGAAGGAGGTCTTCGACAGGGGATGGGCTACACAGGATCAGCTAATATTGACGAATTAAAGTCAAAAGTACAATTTCAGAAAATTACTCGTTCGGGTGTGATTGAAAGTCATGTGCATGATGTCAGTATTACTAAAGAAGCACCAAACTACAGAGCAGATTAATGAAAAAAATCTTAGTCGTAGACTTTGGATCACAATATACACAATTAATTGCACGACGTTTAAGAGAATTAAATGCTTACTCAGAGGTTTCTCCTTGGGATGAACTACCTGATTTAAGTGATGTAGCAGGTTTTGTTTTATCGGGAGGTCCAGAATCATCAAATATTGAAGGAAACCCAAAGATTTCATCAGAGATACTCAAGACAGGTAAACCTATTTTAGGAATATGTTATGGGATGCAGGTTTTGGCCTACCAAGAAGGTGGAAAAATCATTAATGAAGGCAAAAAAGAATTTGGTTTAGCTCAAATTAAGCAAAATAATAATTCGAACTTATTTCTCAATACTTCTGAAGATATTGATGTATGGATGTCACATGGTGATAAAGTAATCGAATTGCCAGAAAATTATAAAGTCTGTGCATCATCGGCAAATTCACCGATAGCAGCATTTGAAAATACCAAAAAAAAATATTACGGATTGCAATTTCATCCTGAAGTCACCCACACAAATTATGGACAAAAAATCATTGAAAACTTTCTCAAAGTGACAGAAATAGATCGGGTTTGGAATCCATCTGACATACTTCAAAACATTGAGAAAGAAATTACTGATCATGTTAAAGATGAAGAAGTGCTTTTGGCTTTGAGTGGAGGAGTTGATTCTACTGTTCTAGCATCTGTGCTCTATAAATCTATCGGGGAAAAGCTCACTTGTGTCATGGTAGATCATGGTCTATTGCGTAAAGATGAAGCTAAAAATGTTACTGAGAACCTTAAGACCAAGATAGGTTTGAATGTAAAGCTTGTTAATGCTCAAGATCTATTTCTTGAGAGGCTTGCAGGTGTTAAAGAACCTGAGTTGAAGAGAAAAATTATTGGAAAGACTTTTATAGAAGTTTTTGAAGCTGAAGCTACAAAACTGAACAATATTAAATGGCTTGCTCAAGGAACTATCTATCCAGACGTAATTGAATCTGCAGGAAATTCAAAAACTAAAGCAAAAGTTATCAAATCTCATCACAATGTTGGTGGATTGCCTGAAAGAATGAATCTTAAGCTTTTAGAACCCTTTAAGATGTTGTTCAAAGATGAAGTTAGAAAAATAGGGCGAGAGATTAAACTGCCAAATGAAATTATTGAAAGGCACCCATTTCCAGGTCCAGGTTTAGGTATACGTATCATTGGTGATATCACATCAGATAGATTGGAGAAACTGAGAGAAGCAGATCATATTTTTATCTCTGAATTAAAAAAACAAGATCTTTATTATCAAACCAGTCAAGCATATGCATTTTACATGCCTATAAAATCAGTTGGAGTAGTTGGAGATAATCGGATATATGCTGATGTTATAGGACTTAGATCAGTAAATACAACGGATTTCATGACTGCACATATTACTCAACTGCCTTACGATTTTATTGAATTTGTATCTACTAGGATAGTGAATGAAATAGAGGGTATCAGTAGAGTTGTCTACGATGTTACTTCAAAGCCTCCTGCAACTATCGAATGGGAGTAAAATAAAAAAATGGATCCAATAACTCAGGGCGTAGTTGGTGCTGCTGCAGCACAAACATCTGCAAAAAAGAAAAATATCTTAGGTATCGGTATTATCGGTATTCTTGCGGGATTGGCACCCGATTTGGATATTTTTATTCGCTCTTCAACCGATCCAATTTTATTTCTTGAGTATCACAGGCAGTTTAGCCATTCACTTATCTTTATTCCTGTTGGCGCTTTGCTGGTTGCAGTGCCAATTTTTTATTTGATTAAAAAATCTATGAGTTTTAGAACTGTCTATCTTGCAAGTTTTTTAGGGTATGCAACACACGGTTTAATTGACGCTGGCACATCCTATGGAACTTTGCTTTTTTGGCCGTTTTCAGATGTTCGAGTCTCTTGGAGCAATATTTCGATTGTTGATCCACTTTTTACAATACCTATCTTAATCTTGATAGTAACTGCTATGTATAAAAGACAAAAAATCTTTAGCCTTATTGCTGTTGGTTGGATTTTTTTCTATTTCTCTTTGGGTTTTATTCAATACGAGAGAACATATTCTGCAGCAGAAGAGCTTGCACAATCAAGAGGACATGTCCCTGAGCGTCTTACACTGAAACCATCCTTAGGTAATTTGATCTTATGGAAATCAATCTATCAAAATGAAAATAAATTTTATGTTGATGCTATACGCACTGCTCAATCTACAACGATTTGTCCTGGAGAAAGTATTGAAGAGTTTGATTATGAAAAACATTTACCATATCTCAAGAAAGATACTCAGCAGGCCATAGACATTGAAAGATTCAGATGGTTTGCTCAGGACTATTTAGGATTTATAGATGATAACAATCTAGTTGTCGATATTCGTTATTCAAATATTCCCAATCAAGTTAAACCAATGTGGGGCTTGGCGATTGATCTAGAATTAGAGCCAACTAAGCACGCTGTATGGTGGACAAATAGAACTGCTGACCAAAATCAACTTAAGATCTTTAAAGAAATGTTAGGCGGTAGCAAATGTTTAAGTATTAAGGAACTTTAACTATGAAAAAAGCAACAGAAGTATTTAATGAGTGGGCTAGAGCTGGGAAAGATCGTGGAATGGAGAAAACTCATGCTGAGCCTGTCATGGATATGTTGAGTTTTGCAATAAGCGAAAGGCAAAAAATAGGCGAAGACTTCAATTTTCTTGATCTTGGTTGCGGAAATGGTTGGGTAGTAAGAAAAATGAACAAAGAAAAACTTTGTTTAAATGCTGTTGGTATTGATGGAGCAGACGAGATGATAAAAAATGCTAAAAGCAGAGACCAAAAAAATGAATACATCTTAGCAGATATAAATTCATTCATACCTAAAAGAAAATTTGATTTAATTCACTCAATGGAAGTGCTTTACTATCTAGATAATCCCACAGAAGTCATTAGAAAGATCTTCAATTCATGGTTGAACAACGGCGGCAGATTGATTGTTGGAGTAGATCATTATTTTGAAAATCATCAGTCACATTCATGGGAGAAAAAAGTTGGAACAAGAATGCTCATGTTAACGGAAAGAGAGTGGAAAGATATTTTCGAATCAGCAGGTTTTGGGAATGTTAAAAGCTGGCGGTCAAATCAATATAATGACTGGACAGGAACTCTTGTCATCACTGGTGTTAAACAGCAATGATATAATTTTACTAGATGAAAAAAATTTGTATTATTTTCGGGCACCACAATACTAAAGATTCTTTTAATGCATCAATCCGTGATACTTTTATTGATGAGGCAAAAAAATTAGGCCATGAAATAGATTTAATTAATTTGTTTGAAGAAGAAGAGCAATTGCCTTTCTATAGAAGTGATATAAATCCTCCACCTAAATTAGTTCTAGATTATAGAGAAAGATTAGAACAGGCTGATGTAATGTTTCTGATGAGTGCTTGTCATAACTTAAGAATGAACAGCATTACAGAAAATTGGATAGATTGGGTTCTTCATCCAAAATGGTTTTTTTCATATAAGTCTCTGCTTCCTGATAGTAAATTCTTCGGAAATTATGGCTATCCAGTACCTGGAGCAATGAAAAACAAAATCGGAATTGTTTCAATGACCTATGGCGGTCCAATGATTAGCTATTTTAACTTTTCGATTTTTAATAACATTCCATACCGTAGATTAAAAAAATCTGTCTTCCAATTAGGAGGTTTAAAAATAAAATATTTGAGATTTTATTCAGTTTTACCAAATATGAGCAGGAAAATTTTTGAAAAACATATGGCTACTGTCAGAAAGTTCGTCAAAAAGTTATGAAAAAAAATATTTTTCTTTTTTTACTTTTATTTGTACTTCCCGCATGTACTCTACCAAAACCTCAGACTAAAAATTTTGAATTTTATAAGGGCAATATTACTATTGACGAGCTTTTCAACAAGTATCCTGTATTCAGCATTCAACCAGAATTAGAAATCATTAACTCTGAATTTTCTATTGAAGACGATATTAAAGTACTGATATTTTTTGGTACTTGGTGTCATGATAGTAAGCGTGAGTTGCCACGATTGTTTAAAATTCTGCAAAGTTATGGTTTGTCTGATAATAATCTTGAGTTAATTGCTGTAGGGCCTGATAAGAGAGACCCTTTGAATAGAGCGGAAGATTATAACCTTCTTTACACCCCAACGATTGTCTTTCTTAAGGATTCTAAAGAAGTTGGCAGGATTGTTGAAAAGCCTAAAAAATCACTTGAAATAGACATAGTCGAAATACTTTCATTAAAATAAGTTATGGATCCAGATTTTAGGGCATTACAGGTGATCGCTGAAGTTTCACTAGGAATTGTGGGTTTCTCTGCAATTTTAATAGGATTAAGTAGGTCTAAAGACGGTTTTTCTTCACCTGATACTTTTAGAATTCAATTATTAACTTTTTCCGCTTTTGGAGCCATGTTTTGTTCACTTGTACCATTTGCAGTATTCAATGGGACAAGCATAAGCACTGGCTGGAAAATAGTATCTGCAATACTGTGTGCTTACTCTTTTCTTGGTCTTAATATTTTTCCACGAAAGGTCTTAAATCTGAGGTCTGAAGGTTATAAAGATTTGTTTCCTTTGAAGTTAGTTTTTCTTCAAATTGGTATTCTAATTTCAATATTTTTGTTATCAGGCAGTTTGCTATTTGGACTGTTTGAGCAAAAAAATACAATCTATTTAATATGTTTAATGTTGTTCGTTTTACAAAGCACAATAGCATTCATAAGAACAATGTTTTACAGAGTAAATTAGTTTTTATTTCTAGAGAGCACCAACAAGCCAGCAAGTATGCCTAAATTTTTCACAAAATTTTGTGTTTCGTGTGCTTGATCTGGATTATCGCTCATATTCCAAAAATCATGGATATAAAGATTTATCAATATGGTTACTACTGCCAATACTAACGACCCTGAATGAACAAATTTTCCAAACATAAGCATTGAACCAAAGAATATTTGTGCAGCCCCCACTAAAGCTAATGAAAAAACTGGTAATGGTACTTCTCTTTCAATTACAACATTAAGATTTTCTTGAAAGAAAAAGACTTTGGCTAGTCCTGGTAATAAAAAATAGAGTCCGAGCAGAAATCTCCCAAGTGGATAGAGATATCTGCTTGAAAAATCCTCTGACATTAATTCCCAGAACTAGATGCACTAGGCCAAGTCATAGGCATCTGTTGCTGTGGGTTAAACAGTCTTTTTGGTCCTAATTCTGGATAGGCATTAAGAGCACTCTCAATATCAGCCTTGGAGAGATATTCGCTTTCTGTAAGCTTGAATACATCAAGACCTCTCACGATTTCAGTTCCATAAATAGCACCTTCATAAAAATAAACGGACCAAAAGCCACCAGTGCCAAGACTATCTTCAGAGATTGGCCCCCTATCAAAGTACCCAATTTCAATTGGATTTGATGAATCCGTGAAATCCATCATAGATAAACCACCTTGATACCATGCTTGAATAAAAATATCCCTTCCTTTCACAGGAATAATTGAACCATTATGAGCTACACAATTTTCAGTTTCTGTTTGAGGAGCAGGCATTTTATAATGACTTTTGAATATTAATTTTCCATCTTCAATGTCATAAATTGCGTTTGCACCCCAGTTTAACGGATCCCAAGCTCGACATCTTGGTCTTCCTCCGCCACCCCATTCATCAGTGAATACTACTTTTGTACCATCATTATTAAATGTAGCTGAATGCCAATAAGCAAAACCTTCGTCAGTAACAACATCTATTCTTTTTGGATTATATGGATCTGAGATATCAAATAAAATACCATTTCCTGAACATGCTCCAGCAGCCAGATTTGCTGCAGGGTAAACAGTAATATCATGACACTCATCTGTTCTCGATGTTCTCTGTGTTTGATCACCATGATCACCACCACGCCATAATCCTGCTAAGACACCAGTTTCTTCATCTGCGAATACTGCTGGGCTTTTCACAATTTTTGCTGCTGAAGGATTATTAAGTGGTATTTCTATTACATCAATTCTGAATAAGGCAGTTCTATTATCTCCAGGGCTGTCATAACAACCAGCTAATTCCTCATCATCTCTAATGCTTGAAGTGCCTGAATTGTAAACAACTATCAGTCCATTTTCGTCTGGTCCTGATACAACTGAATGCGTATGAGAGCCTCTACATGTTTGCACTGCTCCAACCTGAATTGGCATAGACAAATCACTAATATCAAATATTCTGATTCCTCTAAATCTCTCAGGTGACGGTTCAGATCCTACACCTTGTAAGCCACAATCAAGTCTTCCTCTTGTATCTTGCACAGACATGATGAGTAAGTTTTCAACAATTGAAACATCTCCTTGACCTCCAGGGCAAATCACAGATGAAATTAAAGAAGGGACACCATTTTCAGCTAATTTATATATGTTAAAGCCATGATAGCTACCAGCTACCATCACATCATCTTTAAATGCCATATCAGTGTTTGAAAAACTGAGCATTGGTGATCTTGTATTTCTTGAAGCCTCTTCGACAGACTTTACTTCATCATCGTCAGTATCATTTCTTGCTGCCTTCATGGCTGGATTCTTGGGGTCATAAAAACCAACAGGCTTTCGTAGCGATGCTATTAACTCGAGATTACTGATAGCTTCTTCAGCGGTATAAAGCCCGCCTGCTAAACCTGCTCTTGGATCATCTGACAAATTAATTAATAGTCCATTCATTCTTTCTATTTCTATCGCTTGATCATTCACAAGATCTGAAACAAATTCATTGAGTAGCTGGTCATATCTTGAGCCAGGTTGTTTTTTCAGAGTGTCAACCATCTCAATTGCACCATCATGGTGTGCAATCATTAATTGCAAAAATAGCCTGTCAAATTCTACAGACTTTGAATTACCAAGATTTTTTAATTGTAAAGGGGAAGCCATACCAGCCATTTTGTGCATACCCATATGTTTCATTTCATAAGAAGTATTTTCACCACGGTCTTTTAGCCATGAAGTCATAAATTCAATCTCGTCTTCCTGTGATCCTTCAATCCGGCCAGCTAGATCTAAAATAGCTTTTGAATTAGTTCTTTGTGATGCCAATTTTGACATAGTGAGTGCCTGTTCGTGGTGAACAATCATGCCTTGCATGAAGTAAACGTCTGCAGTTGTATAAGAGCTGTTAGCAATATCAGTCGCTTTTTCAGCACTTATTGGCTTAGTTAATTCTCCTGGTGCTCCAGGTTGTAGAATTGGGGACTTTTGATCTGCGTAAACATTTTGCAGGGCTATAAACGAAAGTATGGAAACGGTAAATAGTATTTTTTTAATCATGTTTTAATTTTTAAGTTGCAACTAACACTGCTACAAGAGTGTGTATATCTTTTATATACTAATATCATGAAGAAATACAAGAACTTTAAAGACTTCTATCCTTATTACTTGACTGAGCATTCAGATAAAACTACTAAATTATTCCATTTTGTCGGGACAAGCTTTTCAATAATGTTCTTAGTTTTATTCATTGTTGAATTTAATCCCATTTACATACTATTTGCATTGTTATCTGGATATGGTTTTGCATGGGTAAGCCATTTTTTTGTAGAGCACAACAAACCAGCAACCTGGACGTATCCACTCTATAGTTTGATGGCAGATTACAAAATGTTTTGGGAAATTCTACAAGGCAAGCATAAAGTTCTTTAAGAGAATTTGAGATCTAAATCCAAGCTTACTGGACAATGATCTGATGGTTTTTCCATTGCGCGCATATCGTGATCAATTTGTGAATCGAGGTATTTAGCTTTTAGTTTTTCTGATAAAAGAAAATGATCAATTCTTAAGCCTCTTTTTGGATCTTGGTCAAATCCTCTTGATCTATAATCAAACCAAGAACATTTTGTTGAATCAGGATTATTGCTCCTCCATACATCCTCGAGTCCAGTTTTAGTGAGAATTTGATACCATTCTAACTCTTCAGGCAAAAAAGCAGTGTGCCCCTCTCTTAACCATCTTTTGATGCCATCTTCATTCATTCCAATATCATTTCTATGCGGAGCAATATTAAAATCTCCGGTAAGCACTATTTCTGTACTAAGAGATTCCATATGTTTTGTTATTCTCTGATAGTACCTATCTTTGTAAGGAAACTTATCAGGATGTTTTCTATTTTCACCTTGTGGAAAATAAGAGTTACAGATAGAAACAATACCTCCGTTTGTTTCATAGTCACATTGAATATACCTTTTTTGCGACTCATCCTCCCCACCATTTAAGCCTTTCATAACATTAATAGGTTCTTGTTTGGAAAAGATTGCAACACCATGAAAGCCCTTTTGACCATAGTTGTAGAATCTATATCCCAAATTTTCAGGTATATCAGCAGGAAAATCTTCATCACTAACTTTGATTTCCTGCAATGCAATTATATCTGGGTCATATTTTTTCTTTAGTTCTTCAAGTTGATGAGGTCTTGCCCTTAGACCATTTATGTTAAAACTAATTATTCTTATCATATTCTCTGCTCAAGCATTTCACTTAATACTTTTAATGATTGATCTATTTCAGCATCAAGATAAAAGTCTTCGTTATTAATATTGTTTTGATATTCTTCAAATGTATTAAAGCCTTCTTTACCTGATAGCTCTCTTCCTAAATTTACAAGTTCAAGAGTATTTAATCTTTCCTTGTTTTGAAGTTCAACCCGTTCTTCATAATTTAAACTTAGTTTTGATTGAGTTTCTCTATTTTGTTTAATTTTCGCTATTTTTTGAAAATATTTTGACTCATTAATTCTTAGAACAAAAGATTCAGAAAAATTGTATGGTTCATAATCTTGGTACTTAATGTAGTAAGCATTTTGGATAAGTGCAGGCTTGAGGGCATTTTTATATTTCCTTTCTCCAAAAGTCTCCTCATCTAACAAAGAAGGTATCTGCAAATTAGGAGTAACCCCATAAAGTTGGGTAGGTTGCCCGCTTACTCTGTAATACAGGGAATCTGTTAGTTTAATTTGCCCATATTCTGTTGTTTTAAATTTTTGCACACTTCCTTTGCCAAAGGTTGTCTGTCCAATAACTAACCCACGATTATAGTCTTGTATTGCCCCAGCAAAGATTTCCGAAGCAGATGCAGAGTAGTTATTCACTAAAACCACTAGAGGCTTATTCCATACTCTTGAAGACCTCCATGAATTTAAAATCTCAACATCTTTATCTGGATTTTTCACTTGAACAGTTGGACCATAATCAATGAAAAGACGTGTGAGAGAATCAGCTTCATGTAAATAACCTCCACCATTATTTCTTAGATCAATCACAAGACCTTCAACATCATCATAATTAAAGTTTCTCAATACTCTCTGCACATCGCTTGTTGCTGTCTTACAAACATACACATTACTTCTTAGGCACTCGATATCACTATAAAATGAGGGTAATTTAATATATCCAAGTCTTTTGTTGTTAACCTCTAGAATTTCTTCTGATGCATCACTTTCCTCGAGAGGAACTTTTCCTCGAGTTAAGGCAACGACTTTTTTCTCATTTTCATTTTCAATTTCCAATCTAACAATTGTCCCTTCTTCTCCTCTTATAAGCTGAACTATGTCATCTAGCCTCCAACCAACTACATTTTTTAGCCTGCCATTGATTCCTTGACCAACTTTAAGAATCTTATCGCCAACTTTGATTTTATTTGAACCTATAGCAGGACCGCCCGGCATCAATTCTTGAATTTTTGCTCTCTCATTCTCATAGCTCAACAAAGCCCCGATACCTTCAAAAGAAAGATTCATTCTTAAATTCCAATTTTCTAAATCTCTTTCTGAGAAATATGAAGCATGGGGGTCAAGCATAGACAGCAAATTATTTGCCATAAAGCCAAATCTATCTGACTCACGAATTTTTGATAGAGATGAAATTCTGTCGGCATAAAGCTCTTTTAATTCTTTTTTAGCATCTTTCAATTCATTTTCAGCCAGAAGTAAATTGAGAATTTCATTTTTTACAATTTTTCTTTGATACTCATCTTTTTCATCTATATCAATAAAAAAAGCAGATCGGTCCTCGAGATTGATGTGCTCATCCTTCTCAAAATTGAATTTATGTGTATAGAGAAGTCTTTTTCTCTTCTCTAATGATTCTCTATATCGATCATAGTAAAGGCTGACGATTTTGCTAATCTTTTGAAATTGTGAGGAATTAGAATTTAAATTTTCTCCTCGTAATTTTTCGATGTCTGACTGTAGGAATATTGTTTTCTGTGCGTCAATTTTTTCGATAAACGTAAAAAGAAAGTCGTTATTAATGGTTTTGTTAGCATCAAATTCAAGAATGGATGATTTTTCGAACTCATAAATAATCGAGTTAAATTCTGCCTCGTAATTAATCTTTGGTTCTTGTTCAGTTGTACAAGAGAAAAGAAATACTAGGGCTATTAATTTAGAAAACTGATTCGATGCCAAACTTCTTTTTTTCATTTTCAATTATTTCGTCTTTTACTTCCCAAACAGACTCCAAAAAACTTTTTAATTTATCTCTCATCTCATCATTGTCAGCATAATCGACACCTCTGAGTTCTTTGGGGATCTCATAAGTATTTATGGTCACACTAGCTTCATTCAAATCTCCGCATAGAAAATTCCAAAAAGATCTTTTATCAGATTTATAAACAATGGTTACGTCAGTTAAATGATCAATGTATGGCATTACCTCAAGGGTGTATCCCATACCTCCAATTTTAGGCGGCATTAAATTTTTAAATTTACTTTTTGAAGCTAGATATTTCTGCTTATCTATTCTTGTGCCTTCAATAAAGCCACCGACATTAGTTGGCATTATCTGATACATCTTACAAGCTCTTCTCGTCGCATTTTTATCTGTTTCTGCTAGTTTTGGATTCGCTTTAATAGCTTCTTTTGATCTTCTAACTACAAATGGCATTGCAAGACCTAAATTTGCTGTCCAAGTTATTGGAAGCCACCATAGTTGAGATTTCATAAATATGCGTGGGACACTCTGTCTATAATTACAGAAATAAAGATAAACAAATATATCTGCCCAACTTAAGTGATTAATCGTAGTGAATTGCCACATGTCTTTTTTTAATTTTTCTTGACCATGTACTTCGAATTTTGATTTGTGCATTAAATCTTGCAATCTGCTGTTAAAAAATAGATATAACTCACCAAATTTTTCGTTAATTCTCAAAATAAATATCTGGAAGGGTTTGATTGGTATAAATCTTAATAGTCCTAGTGGGGTGACTACAAAAATTACAAATAGAGCATTTACTAGAACAAGAATGAAGGTAAAAATACCAGTAAAAAATCTTATCATTTGACTTTCTGCCACATTATTTCTAGTTGCTCAAGAGTCATATCATCTAACCTTTCATTCATTTGTTCTGCCAATTGTTCCATTTTTCTAAATCGCATTTCAAATTTTAAATTTGCCTTTCTTATTATATCTTCTGGATCAAGATCATAGTGCCTAGTTAAATTAACCAAAGTGAAAAATATGTCTCCTATTTCCTCTGAGATTCGCTCCTTATCTTCTGTAGCCTTTTCATTTTTGAGTTCAAGAATCTCTTCATCAATCTTATCAAATACTCTGTCAGAGTTTTGCCAATCAAAACCAACTCTAGCAGCACGTTTTTGAAGTTTTTTTGCTCGAGAAAGACTCGGCAAATTTACCGGAACATCATCCATCAAGGAATCTTGTTTCTTTTCTTTCCTTTCTTGAGCTTTTATATCCTCCCAAATCTTTAGACTGTCTTGAGCTGAACTTACACTACCATCTTCAAACACATGCGGATGTCTTCTGGTTAGCTTGTCATTGAGTTCGAATATTACATCCTCTAAATCGAAAATCTCTTTTTCCGATGCCATTTCAGCATGAAAAATTACTTGAAAAAGAAGATCACCTAATTCAGATTTTAATGAGTCAAAATCCTCTCTTTCGATTGCATCAGCAACTTCATAAGCTTCTTCAATAGAACAACTAGCAATTGATTTGAAAGTTTGTTCTCTATCCCAGGGGCAACCACTTTCAGGGTTTCGTAGTTCTTTGAATGTTTTAATTAATATATTGAGTTGTTCATTTAATTCTTTCATAGATTTCTTCTAGATCAGCATTAATTAATAATTCAGCCATTGTATCGAATTGCGTGGACTCTTTATTTAATATCACTATTTTAGCACCTTTATTTTTAGCTAAAGTCACAAGGCTGTTTGCAGGCGAAACTTTTAAAGAACTCCCTAGAACAATGAAATATTCACAATTCGATGCGGCTTCCTTTGCATTTTCTAGGGTATTGGTATTCAATGACTGTCCAAAAGAAATCGTATTCACTTTTACAAAGCCAATTTTGCATTTTTGGCAGACAGCATCTTTTCCATGCAACATAACATCACCATAAAATTCCTCTGTTTCATATACATCTCCGCAACTTAGGCAGGAAGCAGTATTTACATTCCCATGTAATTCAAGAATTTGTGATTCTAATTCAGCTTCAAAATGTAGCCCATCAATATTTTGAGTGATATGAAAATTTTTATTACTCTTCTTCAGCACAGAATTTATCAGTTTATGCATATTAGAAGGATTAGAATTTGATAATTTTTTCTTAATTTCTATATTATTATTCCAAGATTTTTGTCTAGATGATTTTGAAGTCAGGAACTCTTGAAAATGAACAGGTGTATTTTTTTTCCAAAAACCATCGGTATCATTTCTAAAGTCTGGTAATCCTGAAGAGGTGCTTATGCCAGCACCTGACATAAATGTAATATTAAATTTTCCTTCAAGGATTGGCTTTAAAGCTTTAAAATAATTGTCCAATGTTTAATTATAAAAAATTATTAGTAGTAGTATTTGATAAAAATAAATCAAATAAAGCATTAAAAGAAGTAAAAGAGATTTTATCTGCCAATAATATTGACCACAATCTTTACGATGATAGTGAAGATGCAAATCAATATGATCACATTGACCTAGTGCTTGTTATAGGAGGTGATGGTTCAATGCTTTCAGCAGCAAAACTATTTTCTCATTTAAATTGTCCTTTTCTAGGCGTTAACCTGGGAAAAGTCGGTTTCATGGCTGATTTAGATTCTGAAAATTTAAAAGTTGAGCTATTGGAAGTATTGAGTGGGAAAAATTTAGTTGAAGAGAAAGAAACCCTTAGCTGTACTTACAACGGACAAGAATACACTGCCTTTAATGAACTTGTCCTACATACACAAAAAAGCTACAAATTAATGCAATTTGAATTAACAATTGATGAAAATTTAATTTATAGAAAAAGAGCAGACGGTCTTATTATTTCAACCTCAAATGGTTCAACAGCTTATTCACTTTCTGCAGGAGGACCAATTCTATCTCCTGAAGTCGATGCATTTGTAATTACAGCATTGAATCCGTTGTCATTATCAGCAAGACCATTAATTGTTCCAAGCAGTTCAAATATCGCAGTCAAGCTAACAAAAACTCCAAAGGATTTGAAGAGTTTCATTATTATTGATGGGAACCAAGAAATAAAGATTGAGAAAGATGTAAATAATTTCCAGGTAACAAAAAGCAACCATAATTTTAGATTGCTCCATCCTAAAAATCATGATTTTTTTAAAACATGTAGAGATAAGCTCAACTGGAGCCTATCCAAAGATGAAAATAGCTCAAATTAACCAATTTCTGTATAATTCACGGACATGATTATTAAAAAAGCAGTATTTCCTGTAGCGGGTTTTGGTACTCGGTTTTTGCCGGCAACTAAAGCTACTCCTAAAGAAATGTTGCCCATTGTGGATAAGCCTTTAATTCAATATGCAGTCGAAGAAGCTGCAAAAATTGGTGTGGAGGAATTTATTTTCATAACACATCATGCCAAAGGCTCAATACAGCAACATTTTATGGAAAACGAAATGCTTCATGAAATGTTAATTGCTCAAGGCAAAACAGAACTTGCTCAATCAATTCATAAAATTGGTGGATCTAACGCACGATATATTACGGTAGACCAAGGTGAGCCTAAAGGTTTGGGACATGCTATCGGCTGCGCAAAAGGTCTTATCGATCCAGATGAGTTCTTTGTTGTAATACTTGCTGATGACTTAATAAAAACAGATGGTGACAATGTTTTAGAGCAAATGGTTGAAAGCGCAAAAGAAACAAATAAACAAGTATTGGCACTTGAGAAAGTAAGGGAAAGTGATATTTCTAAATTTGGAGTCGTTTCTCCTGATAGAAGAGAAGGCAGAATAAGTCATCTTAATGGTATTGTAGAAAAACCAAAATTAGAGGACGCTCCATCGGATTTAGCTGTAGTTGGCAGATATCTTTTTAATCAGAGTATTTTCAATCACATAAATGACATTCCAGGTGCTAATAATGAAATACAAATTACTGACGCTATTCTAAGAGATATTGATAATTTCATTGGTTATGAATTTGAAGGCGAAAGGTTTGATTGCGGGAGTAAAGTTGGATACGTCAAAGCAAATGTAGCTTATGGACTATCTAATGATGAATTAAATGGAGATTTGCTCGATTATTTTAAGGACTTAAAAAATTTATAAGATTTTTCGAAAAATACTTTTTCTGTTTCCACCAGAACTAAGCCAAGAATTTTCCCACTACTTCTTAAAACTGTTCTCATGGATTTATAAAAAAGAAGCAAAAAAATTTGACATAAAAGGCCTGAAAGTAAGGAATAGGTTAGGCACAGCTGCTGGCATTGATAAAAACGGGAAACTTATTAAAGAATTCTCAAACTTGGGTTTTGGTTTTGTTGAAATTGGAACTGTCACACCAAAACCACAGTATGGAAACCCAAAACCACGAGTACATAGAATTGAGAGTAAAGAATCCTTGCTCAATAGCTTGGGTTTTCCAAACGATGGAGTGGAAATAATTAAAAAACGGTTAGAAATTACCAGAGATGAATGTATTGGAATAAATATTGGCCCAAATAAAGACACAAAATTTCAACATTTAATTAATGATTATTTAACCTGCTATGATGAAATTTATCAGTACTGCGACTTTATAACCATAAATATTTCGTCACCTAATACACCAGAACTGAGAGATCTACATAATCCTATAGAATTCAAAAAAATTATTGATGCCTTGCTAGCAAGAAGAGCTGAGCTAGAATATCGTCCGAGAATTTTCATCAAGTTTTCACCTGATGAAAGCTTTGAAACATATAAGCAATTGATAGAAGTTATAAATGATAGTGAAATTGATGGAGTAATTGTTACTAATACTACAAATAATTTAACAATTAA
This sequence comes from uncultured Gammaproteobacteria bacterium, assembly GCA_913052565.1. Classification (GTDB taxonomy): domain Bacteria; phylum Pseudomonadota; class Gammaproteobacteria; order Magnimaribacterales; family TMED112; genus TMED112. The sequence goes on from CAJXFH010000006.1 coordinate 24,352, forward strand.
AAAGAAACTAAATATTGATAATCTTGCTGGGGGCGTTTCAGGCAGGTTGCTCCAAAAAACATCGAATGAAATCTTAAAAATTGTTGAGGCAAATTTATCTAAAGAAAAAATTATTGTTGCAGTTGGCGGTGTTTATGATGTAGATTCTTATAACGAAAAAATTGATCTAGGCGCAGATCTTGTACAAATTTATACAGGACTTATTTATGAAGGACCAGATCTAGTTAAAAGAATTTTAAAAAATGGCAAGCAAATCTCTAGTAATAGTTGAGTCACCCTCAAAAGCAAAGACTATTAGTAAATACTTGGGAAAAGACTTCGTTGTAAAGTCTAGCGTTGGACATGTGAGGCGACTTCCAAAAGGAAGCAAAGCAATTAATCTTGATGATTGGTCCATCAAATATGAAATTGATCCAAAGAAAGAAAAAGTCGTAAAAGATCTTAAGACATCCGCAAAAGGAGTTGAAAATATCTTTCTTGCAACTGACTTGGATCGAGAGGGTGAAGCCATTGCATGGCACCTAAAAGAAATACTTGGAAAGAAATTCAATTACAGCAGAGTAAGATTCAACGAAATAACAAAAGGGGCTATTCAAAAAGCTTTTGAAAATCCTGGAAATCTAGACGAAGGATTAATCGATGCTCAAAAAACAAGAAGAATTCTCGATAGGATAGTGGGGTATGACCTCTCAAGCTTGCTCTGGCAAAAGATAGGAAGCTATGGAAAGTTATCAGCTGGTCGAGTTCAATCAGTTGCAGTGAGACTTGTTGTTGAAAGAGAGAGGGCAATTAAAGCATTCTCACCAAAAGAATATTGGGAAACAGAAGTTGTAATTAGACACGAAGAAAGAAATATTACTTTTAAACTAAATTCCAAAAAATCAAATATAGAAATTGGCTCAGAAAGTGAAGCTAAAGAGTTAGAAAAAGTTTTAAAAGATACTGAAATAGAAATAATTGAAAATGAAAAGACAAAAAGAAAAATACCTGTAAAGCCACCTTTTATTACTTCAACACTACAACAGACTTCCAGTTCTATGCTTGGTTTTAGTCTTTCTAAGACAATGAAACTAGCTCAGGATTTATATACAGGAGGTTACATCTCATATATGCGAACTGACTCTCCTTCAATAAGTGTGTTGGCACAAAATAACTGTAAGCAGTTCTTACTAGATAATTATGGTGAGGCCTACAGTGCTCCAAAAAACTTTGCTTCAAAAGCCTCAAACTCTCAGGAGGCTCATGAGGCAATTCGTCCAACAGATGTAACTTTTAAAGCTGAAGAACTCTCATTGAGTCAAGATCATAAAAAGCTTTACAAGTTAATTTGGTCAAGATTTGTTGCTTCACAAATGCCTCAGCCAGAGATTGTCGTGAATAGTATTAAAGCTAAAAGTGGAAATTATATGTTTGATACATCTGTGAGCAGCATCAGTTTCGACGGTTTTTATAAAGTTATGCCTCCGGGAAAGAATAGTGGGTATGTTGATTATGATCTTGAGAGCCTTGCTGTTGGATTAATGAAAAATATTGAAGAAGTAAATAAATCTCAACATTTTACAAAACCCCCTTCAAGATATTCTGAAGCTAGCTTGGTTAAAGAGCTTGAGAAGAGGGGCATTGGACGTCCATCTACATATCAAGAGATTATCACGAACATTCAGGATAGAGGTTATGTAAAAAGTGAAAGCAAAAGGTTATATGCAACCAAGATTGCAAATTTAATTTCGGATAGATTGCAAAAATCTTTTGAAAATATAATGGATTATGGTTTTACTGCTGAAATGGAGAAAAGCCTCGATAACGTTGCTGAAGGAAAAGAAAGTTGGAAAAAATTATTGGAAGAATTTTACACAGAATTTGAAAATGCAAAAAAACAAGCAACTGAACAGATGGAAAGAAATGCTCCTATTCTTACAGAGGTAGATTGTACTTCTTGCAGTGTGGGCAGAAAAATGCATTTAAGAACAAATCAAAATGGTCAGTTTCTAGGTTGTGAGGGCTATCTCGAAGAAGGTGATAAGCAGTGCAAACACACGAATTCACTCCTTTCTGATGAGCTTTTTACTGATAACGATGACAAGGAAGCTGAGAGTATATTTAACAAAGAAAAGTGTGGAACTTGTGGATCAACAATGGACGGATATGTTATTGACGAGACAAGAAAGCTTCAAATCTGCGCGAGTTCGCCAATTTGCAGTGGCACAAAACTTGTTACAGGTGATTTCATCAAGCCAAAAAATGGAGAAGAGGAGCTAATCGACTGTCATAAATGTGAATCAAAAATGGAGCTAAAGCTTGGTAGGTTTGGAAAGTATTTTGCGTGTCAATCAGAAAATTGCAAAGCAACACGACAACTTATGAAAAATGGGAAATTAAAACCTGTATTCATGGACCCAATAACAATGTCAGACCTTAAATGTGAAAAGTGCGATGACATATATTTATTAAGAGATAGCTTAAAAGGACTTTTTCTAGCTGCCTCTCAATTTCCAAAGAATAGAGAAACTCGAGCACCTTTTATCGGTGAAATTAAACCAGTCATTAAACAAATGCCTGAAAAGTATCAAATTTTTTCAAATGCACCAGAGAAAGATCAAGATGGGGACTCTCTTGTTGTAAGATTTAACAGAAAAGATGGAAGCCATATCCTTTCTTCTGAAGCAAAAGGGAAGAAAAAGAAGTTGTTCTATGTATTTGATGGCGGTGCATGGAAAGAAATGCAAAGAGATTAATAAAAACCCTTTAATAATTTTTAAAAGTACCTAATATAAAATTATGTCTAAATATTTAGAGTTAGTTGAAATTTCTGAGGGTGTTGTAGTGCTGAGAAGATCAGATCAAAAAGAAGCCCCACTCGTAAAAATTGAATTTTCATCAGAAGTTAAAACCCTGTTAAATGGAATGGAGTTTGACGTAGCCAAAGAAATGATTAAATCAGGAATAGAAACATTAAATAGCGACATTGATATGGACGCCTTAGACGATGACGTAATTGATTCAATTCTTAAGAAAGATTTAGAGGACAGAGTAGTTCACTAAGAGTTAGATTTTATCTCTAATAATTCCAACAGCCTTACCTTCAATACTGAATTCAGAGCTATCATCTATTTTTATATCAGAATAATTTGTATTTTCTGCAATCAAGCGAATGCCTGAGCTATCTTTTTTAAATCTTTTAAGTGTTACGTCGTCACCAATCCTTGCAACAACTATTTCACCATTCTCAGGATTCCTTATTTTGCGAACACCTACTAAGTCATCATTAAGTATTCCAGCATCCATCATGCTGTCACCCTGAACCCGTAAAAAGAAATCAACTGATTTGGTTAAGGGGTTTGAGTGAATGGTTTTCTCTACATTTTCAAATGCTAAGATTGGGGTGCCAGCAGCAACAGAACCAATTAAAGGAATTCCCGAAGCCTCTTCAACTAATTTAATGCCTCTAGATGAGCCAGGAACTTTTTCTATTACACCTTTCTTAACAAGTGCTTTAATGTGTGATTCAGCAGCATTAACAGATTTAAAATCAAGAATTTTTGCGATTTCTGCTCTTGTTGGTGGATAACCATTGTTCTGAACAGATTCTTTGATAACATCAAAGACTTTGATCTGTTGTGAAGTAAGGTTTAACATACTGTAATTATATACAGTAATATGAGAAAAACACAAATATAATGTCAATTTTAAAAATAGGGATAAGTTCTAGAGCTCTTTTTGATTTAAAAGATAGCCATGCCATTTTCAAAAAAAAGGGCATTGATGAATATGCTGAATATCAAAAAAAGAATGAAAATAAAGTCCTTGATCGAGGCGTAGCTTTCGATCTAGTTGAAAAGCTTCTCAAGATGAATAAAAAAAACGATCAGATTGTGGAAGTTATACTGCTTTCAAGGAATAGCTCTGATACAGGTTTAAGAATTTTTAATTCCATTGAAAAAAATAATTTAAATATAACTAGAGCTGTATTTTCAGGAGGAGAAAGTCCATTCCCGTATGTAGATGCGCTCGATATTGATTTATTTCTATCTGCAGATATCAAAGATGTAAAAAAAGCAATTAAGAATAATATTGCAGCTGCTCATATCATTACGGATAAATACAAACCATCCGATAGCAAGCAACTGAGAATTGGATTTGATGCGGATGCAGTTATTTTTTCGGATGAGTCTGAAATTACTTTCAAGAAAAAAGGATTAAAAACTTATTTGAAAGAAGAAGGAGCTTCAAAAAAGTTAATGAATCCCGGTCCTTTTAATAGTTTTTTAAAGAAACTTAATGAGATTCAATCAAAATATACTGTTAAAAAATGCCCAATTCGGATAGCTTTAGTTACAGCAAGAGCTGCGCCTGCGCATAAAAGAGTAATTAATACTTTACGTAAAGAAAATATCAGGATTGATGAAACTTTTTTTCTTGGAGGCTTAGCTAAAGGAAAATTTTTAAAGGGTTTTTCAGCAGATATCTTTTTTGATGATTTATCAGAAAACTGTATGGAAACTACAAGCCATGTTTCAACTGGGCATGTGCCATATGGTATAAACAACGAAGAATGAAAATACTCTGTACTGATCTAGAAGGAACTTTGGGGCCAGAAATTTGGCAAGAAATTGGTATTGAATTCAATATTAAAGAATTAAATTTAACAACTCGAGACATCCCAGATTTTGATGAGTTAATGCAAATGAGGATGAAAGCTTTATCAAAAAACAAAGTAAGCGTTCAAAAAATAAAGTCTTTTGTAAAAAATATAGAACCTTATGATGGAGCAAAGAAATTCCTAGAGTCTTTAAAGCATGAATATCAAATAGTTATAGTCTCCGATACATTTTACGATTTGTGCATACCACTGGTGTCAAAATTAGGCAACTATCCAATACTTTGCCACAAATTAATCATTGATGATGATTTCATAACTGGCTATGTGAAGAGACAACAAGACCCAAAGAAGAAAGTGATCATGGGATTTCAATCCATGAACTATGAATGTTTCTGCATTGGTGATTCCTATAATGATATACAGATGATAGATCAAGCAGATGGAGCATTTATTTTTGCTTCTGCTGAAGTCATCAAATCAAGACCTGATATTATGAATTTTGAAAGTTATAATGATTTAAAACTACACCTTATTGATGAATAATTTCTCCCTCGACAAGTTCGATCGTCCAACCTTAACGCTTCCAAAGAATGGAAAAAAATTACTTTTGCATAGTTGTTGTGCCCCTTGTGCCGGAGAGATTATGGAAGCGGTTGCTGCATCACAGATTGATACAACTATTTATTTCTATAATCCTAATATTCATCCAGTGCAAGAATATGAAATCAGAAAGAATGAAAACATCCGTTTTGCAGAAAAACTCGGTTTTGATTTCATTGATGCAGATTATGATAAAGATAACTGGTTCGAGAGAATAAAAGGGCTTGAAGATGCCCCAGAAAGGGGTGAGAGATGTACAGTGTGTTTTGATATGAGGTTTGAAAGATCAGCACTTTATGCTCATGAAAATGGATTTGACACTTTTGCAACAACACTTGGAATATCAAGATGGAAGGACTTAAATCAGATTAATACATCTGGTTTAAAAGCTGCAAATCGTTATAATGATTTGGAATTCTGGGATTTCAACTGGCGCAAGCAAGGCGGATCTTCAAGAATGTTAGAGATTTCAAAACAAGAAAAATTCTATAAACAGGAATATTGTGGGTGTGTTTATAGTCTTAGAGATACAAATAGGTGGCGAAAATCTCAAGGTAGAGAAATTATAAAAAGAGGTATTAACTTTTACGAAATTAAGACATGAAAAAATTACAAGGTGCAGGATTACGAGGACAATCAGCAGGACAAACCTCACTCTCAACCGTTGAGCAAGAAGGAAGCTTAAGATACTTAGGCTATTCAATAGAAGATCTCGCTGAGCACGCTTCCTTTGAAGAAGTTGCCTTTCTTTTGCTCATGGGAAAATTGCCAAGTGAGAGTGAACTTGTAGCTTTTGAGACAGAACTTGCAGGTGTAAGAGAAATGCCAAAAAGTCTTGTAAATGTAGTTGAATCTATCCCAGCAGATGCCCACCCAATGGAAGTGATAAGAACAATAATTTCTTACATGGGTGTGATTGAACCAGAGAAAACCTTTGATGATCAGCTAGCTGTTACCAAAAGATTATTGGGCGTTGCTACAACTGCTATTGTTTATTGGTTTAAGTATTCTCATGAAGGAATAAGAGTAGATCAAGAATCAAATGAAGTTTCTGTTGCAGCACATTTTCTTAAATTGCTCAGACAAGAAGAGATTCCTGAACTGCACAAGAAAACACTCGACGTATCTCTAACTTTATATGCAGAGCATGAGTTTAACGCTTCAACATTTACAGGTAGGGTATGTGCTTCGACACTATCTGATCTACATTCTTGTTTAACGGCAGCAGTTGGCAGTTTAAGAGGTCCTTTACATGGTGGAGCTAATGAAGAGGCAATGAAAATGTTAGAGGAGATAGATTCTGTAGATGATGTGAAAAGCTTTATTGATAATAAGCTGGAAAACAAAGAAAAAATTATGGGTTTTGGGCACGCCGTTTATTCAGTTAAAGACCCAAGAAGCGACATAATTAAATCTTATTCTGAAAAATTAAGTATAGATCATAAAGATAAAATCCTTCATGATGCTGCTGTTGTTATGGAAGCCTACTTAAAAGAAAAGAAAGGGCTATTTCCAAATACAGATTTTTTCCATGCACCTGCTTACCATTATATGGGTATACCTACAAAACTATTCACACCTTTATTTGCAATTGCTCGAATCATCGGCTGGTCAGCACATGCCTACGAACAAAGGGGCAATAACAGAATTATAAGACCTAGTGCAGATTATATTGGACCTGAAGACCGAAGCTGGGTCGATATCAAGTCCAGATAATGACTAACTACGACCCTGTAATAAAAAAAATTTCTGATTATGTGCATGGCTATTCGTCATCAGACGAATCTTTAAATGAAGCTAAGACCTGTTTTTTTGACAGCATTGCATGTGGATTCATGGCACTTGAACATGAAAATGCAAAAAAATTTATAGAGCTTGATCATATTAAATATTCAACAGGAAACATTCGTGTACTTGGTACAAATGTCAAAACAAACGCTATAGAAGCAACTTTTCTTAATGGCTTATTCATTAGGTGGTTAGATTTTAACGATACATGGCTAGCAAAAGAATGGGGACACCCATCAGATAATTTAGCTATCATTCTTGCTTTAATCGATCACCTTAAAATAAATAAGGAAAAAGATTTAACTTTTAAAGAAGTGTTAAATTTCATGATAATGGCTCACGAAATTCAAGGCTGCTTAGCTATAGAAAATAGTCTCAATTCAGTTGGTTTAGATCATGTTGCATTCGTTAAAATTGCTTCAACTGCCGTAGGATCAAAAATGCTTGGTCAAACCAAAGAGCAGACCCAAGCTGCATTAAGCAACGCTTTTCTCGATGGACAAAGTTTGAGAACTTATAGGCACTTTCCTAATACTGGAGCAAGGAAAAGTTGGGCGGCTGGTGATGCAGCTGCTAAGGCACTCAAACAAATCTTTATTAGCGAGGTAAGCAACGAGAATTATCCTACAGCTATTTCAGCAACTAGCTGGGGCTTTAATGAGGTTTTATTAAAGTCACCCTTACAACTTGAGCGAGAACTCGATTCTTATGTAATGGATAATATTTTGTACAAAGTTTCTTTTCCTGCTGAGTTTCACGCTCAAACTGCGGCAGAAGCTGCAATAAAAATTTCTGAAAAACTAAAAGATCGAATAAAAGATATCAAAAATATTCAAATTCAGACTCAAGAACCTGGTATAAGAATTATTTCAAAAAAAGGGCCGCTCACAAACTATGCTGACAGAGATCATTGCATAGAATATATTGTTTCATTCTGTCTCATCAATGGTTCTTTAGATTCAAATTCGTATAAGGATTCTGCTGCAGATGACAGCAACATAGATATGCTAAGAGAGCTGATGACAACGAAAGAAAACCCAAATTATACTGAGATGTACTACGATTTGAATGACAGGGCTATACCAAATAAAGTCACTGTAGAAATGCAGTCTGGTGAAATATTTGAAGAAGAGGTAATTTATCCACTCGGCCACAGGAACAGAAGAGACGAATCAAAAAAATACCTTAGAGATAAATTTCTTGATGGATTAAAAATTCACGATAGAGATAAAGCAAATCTTATAGAATTTTATGATGAAAAAGATCTAGATTCTATTAACATATACGATCTGATTAATAATATTTATAAATAATATGTCAGGAAATACTTTTGGAACAATTTTTAAGATCACCACATTTGGTGAGAGCCATGGTGTGGCTTTAGGTGCTGTAGTTGATGGTTGTCCTCCTAATATTGAGATAAATGAAGAAATCATTCAAAAGGAGTTGGATAAAAGAAAGCCTGGCCAGTCTAAATTTGTCACACAGAGAAAAGAGGAAGACGAAATTGAAATTTTGTCTGGAGTATTTGAAGGCAAGACAACAGGTACCCCAATTGGGTTGTTAATCAAAAATATTGACCAAAAATCAAAAGATTACGAAAACATTAAAAATAAATTCAGACCGGGACATGCTGATATTACTTACCAAGAAAAATATGGGATCCGAGATTATAGGGGCGGTGGAAGAGCGAGTGCACGCGAAACCGCAATGAGGGTTGCAGGCGGTGCAATTGCGAAACAAGTTTTAAATTCCATGAATATAGATGTGAAAAGTGGAGTAGTTCAAGTAGGTAAAATAGAAGCTGAAAATATAAACTTTGATACAGAGAAAAATGAGTTTAATTTTTTAGATGAGTCAAAAGTTTTTGAGTTAGAAGAATTCTTTAAAACACTTATCAAGAATCAAGATTCTATAGGAGCTAGAATTTTAATTAATATTGCAGGTATGCCAGCAGGAATTGGTTCACCTGTCTTTTCTAAACTTGATGCTGAGCTAGCAAAAGCATTAATGAGTGTTAATGCAGTAAAAGCAGTAGAAATAGGCATGGGTGCCAAAGTTGCATCAATGAAAGGTTCTGAGAATAGGGACTTGATTACAAAAGATGGTTTCAATTCAAATAATTCAGGAGGAATTCTGGGAGGCATTTCAAATGGAGATGAGATAAACCTTTATGCATCACTTAAGCCTACTTCAAGCATATCCCAAAAAACTTCTACTATTGACACTGAAAATAATGAAGTTGAGTTAGAAATTAAAGGAAGACACGATCCTTGTGTTGGTTTAAGGGCAGCTCCTATTCTTGAAGCTATGACTTCTATATGCATCTTAGATCAAATACTTTTAGATAGAGGACAATGCTTCGATGTACCAAGAAAATTTGATTAATCAATACCAGACACTCGAGGAAATAATATTCCAGCCCTCAATTTTTATCCAAGAAAAATTTAATATTGTTCTGACTGATGCGGAAATTTACATTATTTTCTTCATATCGGTAATTTTTTTTACTGGTCTATTATTCGAAATTGTTAAACCTAAAAGCACTATTAATGACGATCTTTTGCCACAAGGAACAGACAATAAAGGAGAAATAAGTTCTAACTCAAACCTACAAAAAATTGATCTTGCTTATGCTTATGTAAGCATGGGAAAAAAAGCATTAGCTGAGAAAATTTTAAATAATTTGAAAAAAGAAAATCTTTCAAAAAAAGAATTAAGGGAAATAAATAAACTGAAAAAAAAGTTTTAGCATGCAAAGATATTTCGCACAAGTTGAATATGATGGAAGCAAGTATTGTGGTTTTCAGAAGCAAACAGGCACGAAAAAAACAATACAACATTTTCTAGAAAAATCATTTTCAAAAGTTGCTAACCACAGAATTCATGTAACATGCGCTGGTAGAACTGATAGTGGCGTTCATGCAATAAGCCAAATAGTTCACTTTGATACTAAATCAAAAAGAAAAGAAGATTCTTGGATCAAGGGCGCAAATACATTTTTGCCAGAAGATATTGTAATCAAGGGTATTTTCGCAGTAAGAAATAATTATCATGCTCGTTTCGATGCCATAAATAGATCTTACACCTACGTAATTAAAAACTCTCTAACACCTGCTGCTATAGGAGCAAATAATTGTTTATGGATAAGATCAGATTTAAATCATGAAAAAATGCATAAGGCTGCTCAAAAACTGGTAGGCGAAAAAGATTTCTCAGCATTCAGAGCATCCAGTTGCCAATCTAAATCACCAGTGAGAGAAATTTTTTCTACTTCAATCTCTAAAAAGGGCGAATTCATTTTTTTTAGGATAAAGGGGAACGCTTTTATGCTGAATATGGTCAGAATAATTATGGGTACACTCATTAAGGTTGGCAGAGAAGAACTTACTATAAAAGAATTTGGAGATATTATTAAAAGCTGTGATAGAAAGAGGGCTGGAAAAACAATTAGTCCTCATGGCTTATATTTTGTTGGACCGGAGTATAATGAGCTTGAATATAACAAAAAGGACTTAGTGGATGAATTGGATTAAAGACTTTATTCCAACAATGAAGAAAAATATTTCTGAAACGTTTGGGACAGAAAAAGAAAGCAAAATACCAGAGGGTTTGTGGAAGTCTTGTGATAAGTGCGGATCTATACTTTATATACCTGAGCTAAAGAAAAACTCTTACGTTTGTTCAAAATGCACTCACCATTTCAAGATTAACGTTCAAGAAAGAATTGAGATAACATTCGATGAAAATACTTATAGTGATCTTAATGAGCCTGAAAAGTTTAACGATTACTTAAAATTTAAAGATACAAAAAAATATAAAGATAGATTCCAAGAAGCTCAAACTAAAACTGATTCAGATGAAGCGCTATCAATTGGCACAGGAAAAATTAAAGGCAGAGATGTTGTTGTCGCAATATTTGAATTCGATTTTTTAGGTGGCTCAATGGGAGCTGTAGTTGGCAAAAGATTTGGCAAAGCAGTTGATTATGCTGTTGAGCATGGGAATCCATTAATAGTTTTCTCAACAAGTGGTGGTGCAAGGATGCAAGAATCAATGATTTCACTGTTCCAGATGGGCAAAACAGCTGCAGCTGTAAAAAGGTTAAAAAATAAAAAAATACCATTCCTATCCGTACTTGTTGATCCATGTTACGGAGGAGTAACTGCAAGTCTAGCAATGCTAGGTGATCTAATTTTAGCTGAACCAAAAGCAAGGATAGGCTTTTCAGGCAAAAGGGTTATTCAGGATACTGTAAAAGAAGACTTGCCAAAAGATTTTCAAACCGCAGAAAAACAATTACAAAATGGTTTTGTAGATAAAATAATTGACAGAAAAAATTTCAGAGAATTTGTCGATAAAATTCTCACAATGCTTCAGTAAATGAGAGAAATAGTCAAATACCTTCTAGGTATAGTTATAATTCTTACAATTATATACACACTCTATATTAGCTATAACGTTTTTAACTTTATAAATTCAGAAGAATCTACTTTGAGTATGGATGATTATGTTGAAAGGGTTGAGTTGCTTGAATCAGAAAGACAGCAGCTTGAAGAAACATTTAACCAGTCAAGCTTTAAAGAGTCATCAAATAATATAAATATAAATTACGATGGTACACCCATAACTTGGGTTCTTATAATTCCTGTAGCTGAAATACCAGGCTCGATTGATGAAGTGGAAAATGAACTTTTGAAGAACGGGTTTATTTCTTTGAGAAAAAACAACAATCTTTATATCGGTCCATATATTGATAGATCTCAATTAGAGCTTGTAAGTGAGTTTTTTAAAGAGACTTATAATTTTGAAACAGATAATATTCAGAAATGGGAAATTTAACTTTTAGTATCCTTGATTTGCTTTTACTCACAGGCATAATTTTGCTCTTCTTCAGAGTAAAAAATAATGGTTTTCTTAAAGAATTAGTTTTTATCACAATTCTATTCACTTATAGCTACATCATTCTTAACAACTTAAAAACCGTTTATGATTTTTTTGAAGACCAGGGCCTTGATTATGCTCAATCAATTTACAACGTCTTTATAGGTCTATTTGCTTGCGCAGGTTTGCCTTTTGTAAATTTTTTTACTGGCTTATATATACCTAAATTCAAAGGAGTAATGAATATCATAATTGGCTGTGTGATAGCGGTGATTAGATTTTTGTTACTGATTTTCTTTATTCTGCAACTTTTTCCGAATTTTACGGATGCATCACTGGTTAAAAACTCATTTGTTGTTAATATCATATTGTCTTACTTTGAGAATATTTTCATATATTTATTAAGTTAATGTGTGGCATTGTCGGTATAGTCCAAAAAGATAGCTGTTTTACAGAGCTATATGATTCATTAATCATGCTTCAACATAGAGGGCAGGATGCTGCTGGTATGACTATTTGCGATAACGGTAAACTAAACTCTAGAAAATCTAAAGGTCTTGTCAATGAAGTCTTTAACCAACAACATTTTGAAAGACTAAAAGGCAGTTATGGTATTGGACATGTGCGGTATCCAACAGCTGGAGGAAACTCTAAAGAATATGCTCAGCCAATGTATGTAAATTCGCCTTATGGCATATCACTTGCTCATAATGGCAATCTATCAAATACAAAAGAGCTCTCATCTGAACTCTTCCATAGTGATCTTAGGCATATTTCAACAGATTCAGATTCTGAGGTCTTGCTTAACATACTTGCGCATGAAATATCTAAAAGAGGAGAAAATGAACCAAGCCCAGATACTTTCTTTGATGCAGTTGAAAGCACTTTTAAAAGATGTGAGGGGAGTATAAATGTTGTATCAATTATTACAGATTATGGTCTTTTAGCGTTTCGAGATAAATTTGGTATTAGGCCTCTTTCTCTTGGTTCAAGAGTCAACAATGATGGAAATAAAGAATATATGGTTTCTTCGGAAAGTGCAGCTTTTGCATCTTCAAGTTATGAATTAGAAAGAGATATTATGCCAGGTGAAGCAGTTTTCATTTCTTTTGAAGGTGATATTTATTCAAGAATTTGTGCTGAAGATATCTCACTTATGCCATGCTTATTTGAATATGTCTATTTCGCAAGACCAGATTCAGTAATTGATGGGGTAAGTGTTTATCAAGCAAGACAAAAAATGGGTGAAAAACTGGCTTCAAAGATCATGCAAGAAATTCCAAGCGAAGACATTGATGTAGTTATACCCATCCCAGAAAGCTCTATAACAAGTGGAACAAGAGTTGCTCAAATCCTTGATAAAGAGCTTGTTTATGGCTTTGTAAAAAATAGATTTGTAGGTCGAACCTTCATAATGCCAGAACAAGAACTTCGAAGAGCTTCAGTCAGAAGAAAACTTAATCCAATTTATGATGAATTTAAGGGCAAAAAAGTATTACTCGTGGATGACTCGATTGTAAGAGGAACAACTATGAAAGAAATTGTAGCAATGTGCTATAAAGCTGGGGCATCAAAAGTATCGGTGGCTTCAGCTGCTGCTGAAGTATGTTTTCCTAACGTTTATGGGATAGATATGGCAGCAAAAAAAGACCTTATTGCAAGCAATAAAAGTAATAACGAAATTAAAGAATTTCTAGGTTGTGACAATCTTGTTTATCAGTCTCTCAGTGATTTAGAGGATTCGGTACTTGAATTGAATCCTGATTTAAGGGCTGTTGAAAAATCAATATTTGATGGCAACTATCCAACAAACATTAGTCAAGAGTATTTAGAAGAGCTCGAAGAAACAAGAGGCTAAATCTACTGATTTATTTCTTCAATATCAATATGCGATATATCCATATTTCTAACTTTCTTGAGATATTGTTCTATTTCATTGAAGTTCATATATCTAAAAACTTCCTCAGACATTGTATTTAAATCAACCATATATTCTTGATACTCTTCAAGTGTTGGTATTTTGCCTAGCAATGATGAAATAGCAGTGACTTCAGAAGAAGCAAGGTAAACATTGCATCCATCTCCCATTCTGTTGGGGAAGTTTCTAGTCGATGTTGAAACCATAGTGGTATTATCCTCAGCTCTTGCTTGGTTGCCCATGCATAATGAACAACCTGGTATCTCAACACGCGCATTAGAATTTGAATAAATATCGTAATAACCTTCCTCTTTTAATTGATATTCATCCATCCTTGTAGGAGGTACAACCCATAATCTTGATTTTGATTCACCATATTTTTCAAGAAGTTTTCCAGCAGCTCTGAAATGACCGATATTTGTCATACATGACCCAATAAATGTTTCTTGAACTTGATCTCCAGCAACTTCTGAGAGAACCTTAACGTCATCAGGATCATTAGGGCAGCATAGTAAAGGTTCCGTGACTTCTTCTAAAGGTATTTCAATTATTGCTGCATATTCAGCATCACTATCAGCCTCCATTAATTCTGGATTTTCTATCCATTTTTCCATTTCCCTTGCTCTTCTTTCGAGTGTTTTTGGATCATGATAACCATCTGAAATCATCCATCTAAGTAGAGTTATATTTGAATTTAAATACTCAATAACTGGCTCTTTATTTAATTTAACAGTGCAACCTGACGCTGATCTTTCAGCAGACGCATCTGATAACTCGAATGCTTGTTCAATTTTCAGATCAGGTAAACCTTCGATTTCAAGACATCTTCCAGAAAAGATATTCTTTTTATTTTTCTTATCAAGAGTTAATAAACCTTGTTTCATTGCGTAGTAAGGAATTGCATGAACGAGATCTCTTATCGTTATACCTGGTTTTAAATTACCAGAGAATCTTACAAGCACACTTTCTGGCATTTCTAACGGCATTACACCAAGGGTTGCGGCAAAAGCTACCATACCTGAACCAGCCGGAAAACTAATTCCAATTGGAAACCTTGTATGACTATCACCTCCGGTTCCTACAGTATCTGGCAGAAGCATTCTATTGAGCCATGAGTGTATTATTCCATCACCTGGACGAAGCGAAACACCCCCACGATTAATAAAGAAATCTGGTAGTGTTCTGTGTGTAACTTCATCAACTGGCTTTGGATATGCTGCAGTATGACAGAAAGACTGCATTACTAAATCAGATGAAAATCCTAGACATGCCAACTCTTTCAACTCATCTCTTGTCATTGGTCCAGTTGTATCCTGAGAACCCACTGTAGTCATTCTAGGTTCACAGTATTGTCCTGCTCTCACACCTTTCATTCCACAAGCTCTACCAACCATTTTTTGGGCAAGCGTATAACCTTTTTCAGATTTTTCATTTTCTCCATACCTCTGAAATACGTTAGATGGCTCAAGACCAAGTTTTTCTCTTGTTTTATCGGTTAATTGTCTGCCAATGATTAAATTAATTCTTCCTCCTGCTCTCACTTCATCAAAAAGAACTTTACTTTTCAGTTCAAAAGAGCTCAAAACTTTTTTAGTTTCAGCATCTAAGATTTGTCCTTCATAAGGTTTAAGAATAATTTTTTTCCCATGAGTTAAAGAGTCAACATCTAATTCAATTGGAAAAGCACCTGAGTCCTGTAATGTGTTGTAGAAAATGGGAGCAATTTTATTTCCAAAACAGAAACCACCAGTTTTTTTTGCGGGCACAAAAGGTATTTCATCACCCATATGCCAGAGAACAGAGTTTGCCGCTGATTTTCTTGATGAACCTGTACCCACAACATCGCCAACAAAAACAAGTTTTGCATCATCTTTTTTGAGTTCATCTAATTTTTTTAAGGGCTCCTTTATATTTTCTGAAAATTTAAGAAATGCTTGAGCATGAAGAGGAATATCAGGTCTTGACCATGCTTCTTTTGCAGGTGAAAAATCATCAGTATTTGTTTCTCCACTTACTTTATAAACAGTAAGATTTATTGCTTCACCAACCTCAGGCCTGTTTAAGAACCATTCTGCTTCTGCCCAAGAGTCTATGATTTCTTTTGCATATTGATTTTCATTGCTGATATCAAATATCTCATTGAAAGAGTCATATACAAGAATTGTTTCTTTTAACGCAGCTGCAATCACTGGTCCGAATTCTTGTGATTTTTCTTTTAAAATTTCAACAAGCGCTTCTACAGAATAGCCACCTAGCATTGTTCCAAGAAGTTGGATTGATTTTTCAGGTGAAATTAGATCAGTGGTAGTTTTTTCTAAAGCAATATCTTTTAGAAAGGCGGCTTTGACATAAGCTGCTTCATCCACACCAGGTGGAACTTCATTTTCAAGCAAAGATAGAAGTTCTTCATTACCATTACCATTTTCAAAAGCTTCTGCGATTGATTGCACTTGTTCTGCGCTTAATGGTAATGGTGGAAGGCCTTCTTTCTCTCTTTCTGCCTTATCTTTGTAATACCCTTCCAACATAACCTAAAAATTTGATCTAGATTTTACATCTAAGTACACTAAATATAAAGAAAGCAAAACTCTAATGACAGACAAACTAATCAAGAGAACGCCTTGTATAGGTATATGTTCTACTACTTATGGTGACGATACATGCCGAGGCTGTAGAAGATATAGGGAAGAAATCACATCCTGGATTAAATATTCTGATTCTGAAAAAAATATAGTTAATAGGCGTCTTGAGAAGTTTAAAATCACTGTTCTACAGGATAAATTTAAGATTACAGATGCTGAAAAGCTTAAGACAGCTTTAAAAGAAGCAAGAATTAGATTTAATCAAGATTTAGACCCAATTTGTTGGATTTTTGACTTATTTAGAAATACCAGTGCTGAAAATATCAATTTGTCTGAGTTTGGCATTTGCTTGAAGAAAGATTTCGACTCAGTGCCTCTCGATCAGCTAAAGGATGACATCAATAATGAATTTTATGATTTATCTGAAGCTCACTACCAAAGATATATCCAGCCAAGCTTCTTCACTTAACCAAAGGTATCTCCGAGATCTTTGTTGTATACCTCTTAGATTTAATTTCTCTTTTCATTTTCCATGTATTCCTATAGCCTTGATTACCAAAACCAATTTTGGCAATTTCCATTAGATTAATGTAATCAACAGTCTTCATCAGTTTTGAAGAAGTTTTGTCACATTTTCTTCTATCAAATAAAGACATCTGGTAGCCAAAACTATCAGTAAAATCACTTAGCAATATTCCTGCTTTTGAGTATTGATAGCCTTCCATAAAAATCAAGTCTAGTATGCGGTTGGCATTTTTTATGATTACACGAGTATCATCGGTTGGATGAATCATCTCAAGAGATCTCGATGCGTAAATTTGTTTAATTCTAGTATTAAATCTATTTGATCTTATAAAGACTGTCATTAATCTACATTTTTGATGTTCGTATCTTAGTTTTTCAGAGGCCCTACTTGCATGAAAGCTTATTGCCTCACTTAAAATATTCTTAGCTCTTACTCCTTTACCAAAACTTCTGCTTACCATTATCTGTTTCTTAGGCTCCATGAAATCATGCAAGGTTATGCATGATTGGCCTTTAAGCTCCCTAACAGTTCTTTCCAATACAACATTAAAATTCTCACCTATTAGTCTTGGATTTATTTGACTAAGGTCAAAAGCTGTTTTTATTCCGATCTCAGAAAGTCTTGCTGTTAGCCTTCTTCCTACTCCCCAGATTTTATCCACTGGCATAGATTTTAAGAAATGTCTTATTATTCTCGGCTCAGAAAGAATAACCACACCATCAAACCTAGGATCATCTTTGGCAACTTTATTAGCCAACTTTGCTAATGTCTTAGTGGGCGCTATGCCTATACTTACTGGTATACCTATCCATTCTTTAATTTTTCTTCTGCATTCATAAGCAAAGCTCACTAAATCTATATTTTTTTTAAATGATCTTAAATCCAAGAAAGCTTCATCTATGCTATATATGTCAATCTCTGGACAAAGTTCAGTTAGAACATTCATTACCCTGTTAGATATATCTGCATAGAATTCATAATTTGATGAGAATACTATTCCCCCATTAGATAGGTAATCATCTTTCACTTGATACCAGGGCTGAGTCATACTTACTCCCATTTTTTTTGCTTCAGTAGATCGAGCAATGACACATCCATCGTTATTACTTAATACAACTACAGGTCTATTTTTTAGATCTGGTCTAAATATTTTTTCGCATGAAGCATAGAAACTATTGCAGTCAATTAAGGCGAACATTAGTAATTATTTATTGAAGATGTGACGACACCCAGTAGATCGAAATTAATTATTTTGTCTATATCCAGTATTTTATTATTCAAACAATCAGTAATTAGCAACTTTTTTGATCCAAAAATAATTCTTCTACAGAGAAACTCGCCATTAATTGAAGCAACAATTATATTTCTGTTAACTGGCTTTAAGCTTCTATCTATTATTAATATTGCATTATCCTTTATGCCAGACAGAATCATTTCATTGCCCTTAAAGCGCATTAAAAATGTAGAACTTGCTCGTTTAATAAGAAGTTCATTCATATTAATTGGATTCTCTACATAATCATTAGCAGGGCTTGGAAAGCCTGAGTGTTTAAGCTTCTTGTGAGAAAAAGGATCCTTATAATCTTTATTAGAAAACATAAAAGTACTGTATATTTATACAGTATTTTATAATAAATTATTAAAGTGGAAAAGACTTAAGTTCGATGTTTCCTTGCTTATATTCAATTATCCAACCTTCATTATTTTCCCAACTTCCAAGCACTGCCCTGGAAGCACCACTGTCAAGTTTATGAACAGCAGGTCTATGTGTATGGCCATGTATCAAGATATCTATTTTGTTCTTATCAATGATTTCGTTAACATAGGCCATGTTTACATCCATTATGTTTTCCGCCTTGTTACTACTAGATTCTGCACTTTGAGATCTGAGCTGGTTGGCAAAATCTATTCTCTCTTCAATCGTTTTCGACAGAAAAGTCTCAATCCATTGTTCAGATCGCAATGTCTTTTTTAAATTCTGATATTCAATATCGTCGGTACAAAAAACATCACCATGTGAAACCATAATTTTGCAAAACTCGTCTTCAATAACAGTCATATCATCAATAATTTGGATTCCTGTCATTTCTTCAAATTTAGAGCCTAGTAAGAAATCCCTATTACCATGTATAAGGAAAATGTTGAGACCATTATCGGTAGCATTCTTTATATTTTGAATAATATTTTTATTGATTGGGTTCTGATCATCGTCACCAATCCAGTATTCAAATAAATCACCAATGATGTAAAGCGAATTGAAATCACTTTGAGCTCTTAATAATAAATCATAAAAGGTTTTAAGCCTGCTATTTTCTATTGGTTCAAGATGAAGGTCAGAAATAAATGCTATTGACATAATCTGATAATAAAACTTTTTTTTAGATTATGGAAAACGATTAAAAGCATTTAAAATGCAAACATGAAAAAATACATCATAATCATTTGCGTAACATTTTTAATCATGAGCTGTAATACAGATAAAGAAATTATAGTAGACACGTCCGATCCTTATATCTGGCTTGAAGAAGTTGAAGGCACAGATGCCCTCGACTGGGTGAGGTCTCAAAATAAAATTACGGAAGCAAGATATGCAGAATCTGAAGAATTCTCCTCTACTTATGAAGAACTATTAGAGGAATATCAGTCGACTGACAGAATACCTTATGCCAGTGTACAGGGTGGCAAGATGTATAACTTTTGGCGTGATGAAAAAAACGTAAGAGGAGTATGGAGAAGAACTACAATTGAGTCCTATAAGACCGAGAATCCTGAATGGGAGACTTTGTTAGATATTGATGAACTTGCCAAGAAAGAAAACCAAAATTGGGTTTATAAAGGTTCTGACTGCCTTGCTCCAAATTATGATAGATGCCTTCTAAGTTTATCTATAGGTGGAAAAGATGCCGTAGTTGTAAGGGAATTCGATCTAGTTAATAAAGTATTTGTTGAGGATGGTTTTAATACA
Source organism: uncultured Gammaproteobacteria bacterium (assembly GCA_913052565.1). Classification (GTDB taxonomy): domain Bacteria; phylum Pseudomonadota; class Gammaproteobacteria; order Magnimaribacterales; family TMED112; genus TMED112. Next base: position 44,215 of record CAJXFH010000006.1, read on the forward strand.
GTTGAATCAAAACAATATTCTAGTTGGATAAACGAAAATCAGATAATGATTGCCACAGATTTCGGAGAGGGCACAATGAATGAATCAGGCTATCCAAAACAAGTTAAGCTTTGGACAAGAGGTGAAAATTTATATGAGATTGCACCAATTTTCGACGGTGATTACACCAAAATATTTAGTTTTCCATTTTCTTCTATCAGACCAGATGGTAATTATTTTGGAATAGTTGAAGGACCTACTTTTTTTACCAAAGTGCTTTATCTCTTAAAAGATGAAGAGCTTGTAAAACTTGATTTGCCACTAAAAATGGATGTAAGTGGAACTTTTAAAGGCTCACTTATTGTAAGTCTTGACGAAGATTGGAGAGGTTATTCCTCAGGATCACTTGTCGCAGTAAACATTGATGACGCTCTTAATCAGGAAATATCTGATGCTTCCATCGAACTTATTTTTGCCCCAACTGAAAAACGATTCATGCAAGGTGTGAGACTTGGCAAGAATGAGATCTATGTAAATGTTTTGGATAATATAAATGGAAAAATTTTACATTATGAAAAGATTGGGCCTAATTGGAGTGAGAGTGAAATCAGAAGTTTTGGTAATGCGGCTCTCTCAATTTCTTCCATAGATGAATGGGATGAGCACCTTTTTATAAGTGCTGAAAGCTTTACCGAGCCTACTTCTCTTTATTATTCAGATGCAAATAAGGATTTTATAAAAATAAAATCTCTTAAAGAGAAATTTGATCCAGATAAATATAGAGTTGAGCAGCTATATGCTACTTCAGCTGATGGAACACAAATTCCATATTTCCAAGTATCAAATGTATCAATGGAGAAAAATTCAAGCAATCCAACTCTTCTTTATGGATATGGAGGGTTTCAAATTCCTCTTACTCCTTCTTATCTCGGTTCTTTCGCAAGACAGTGGTTAGATAATGGTGGTGTTTATGTTATTGCAAATATCAGAGGTGGTGGTGAATTTGGACCTAAATGGCATCAATCAGCTTTAAAGCAAAACCGCCAAAGAGCATATGATGATTTTATTGCAGTCGGTGAGGCTCTGATTGCTAACGAAATTACATCCAGCAAACATTTGGGTATAAGAGGCGGTTCTAATGGCGGCTTATTGGTTGGCGCCGTAGTAACTCAAAGACCAGATCTTTTTAATGCAGTTATTTGTGCTGTTCCATTACTAGATATGTATAGGTATGACAAACTGCTTGCTGGTGCATCTTGGGTCGATGAATATGGAGATCCTGATAATCCAGATGAGTGGAGTTTTATTAGTAAGTACTCTCCATATCAAAACGTATTTGCTGAGAGAGAATATCCTGAAATTTATTTTTATACATCAACTAAGGATGATCGTGTCCATCCGGGTCACGCAAGAAAAATGGCTAAGAAGATGATCGACCAAGGCCATCAGGTTATTTATTATGAAAATATTGAAGGAGGACATTCAGCTGCTGCAAATCTGAAGCAATCAGCATATATGACAACACTTCAGCTTGAATACCTTAAAGACAAGCTCCTTTAATGACAGATGTGACATTACTAACTTGTCAGGCTTATTTTAAGCCTGACAATATCACCCCTTATATCCAAAATATATTATTTGAAGAGCAGCTTTTGAAATCTGCATTGGAAAATCAGGGTTTAACTGTGGATATTACTTATTGGAATAATCCCTCATATGACTGGAGCAAAACAAGATCACTTGTTTTTCGTACAATTTGGGATTACTTCGAAAGATTTGATGAGTTTTTATTATGGCTTGAAGAAGTAAGACACCAAACTCAATTAATCAATTCCTATGATTTGGTGAAATGGAATATTGATAAACACTATTTAAAAGAACTATCAGAGAAAGGGATAAAAATAGTGCCAACTTATTTTGCTAAAAAGAATTCCCAAAGAAACTTAGCAGAAATTATAGAATCGCAACAATGGAAAGATGTTGTAATAAAGCCAGCAATATCTGCTTCAGCATATAAAACTTTTAAGATTCTTGAAGAAACAGTTAATTCAAATGAAAAATTATTTAAAGATTTGTTGAATCAAAGAGATATGCTTGTTCAGCCATTCATAAATACAATCGAGAAATTCGGCGAAGCCTCACTAATGGTGATAGATGGAAAGTTTACACATGCAATTTTGAAAAAAGCTAAACCTGGTGATTTTAGAGTACAAGATGATTTTGGCGGCACGGTTCACGATTATGTCCCAACAAAAAAAGAAATTGAGTTTGCAGAAATGGTAATTGAAAAATGTAAAGCAAAACCACTTTACGGCAGAGTCGATATCATTTGGGATAATGAAAAAAATGTTTATCTTTCCGAACTTGAAATAATTGAACCTGAATTATGGTTAAGAAATTATCCAAAAAGTGCTGAAAGCATAGCTGAAGCAGTTAAGATAATTTTATAATTAAATTTTAGGAGAAACATGAGTTGTTCAGATAGTGTAAATAAAGTCGTTGAAATTTATATCGAATCATTAAAAGAATCGAGTGCAGAAAAAGTAAGGGAAGCTTTTCACCCAAATGGAAAAGTTGTAGGCCATCTTCATGGTGACTTTCTAGAAATGAGCACTGAGGATTTTGCAGGCTTTGTAGCAGCTCAAGAGCCTTCAGAAGTTGAATATGAAATACTTTCGACAGTTGTAGAAGGCACTACTGCAGCGGTTAAAGTCAGAGATAAATATTTAGGTATCACTTTTGTAGATACACTATCACTGATAAAAATAGGCGATCAGTGGAGTATTTACAATAAGCTCTTCAATGTTGAAGAATAAGCGACTAGTTAATATATAAGATTAACGAAAGAGTGGCTCCCCGAACTGGGCTCGAACCAGTGACCCACTGATTAACAGTCAGTT